>NZ_JAFV01000001.1:4002500-4260000 GCF_000526315.1 Methylopila sp. 73B
CCGTCGCGACCTCCGAGATCCGCTATGGCGACAACGACCGGCTGGCTGCCCGGGTCGCGTCCATGGCGAGCGCCGACTGCCTCGTGCTGCTGTCCGACATCGACGGCCTCTACACCGCGCCGCCCGCCCAGGACCCGACCGCGACGCTGATCCCGATCGTCGAGCGCGTGACCGCCTCGGTGGAGTCGATCGCCGGCGGGGCGGCGTCGGAGTTCTCGCGCGGCGGCATGCGCACCAAGGTCGAGGCCGCCCGGATCGCGACCGGCGCCGGCATCCACATGATGATCGCCTCCGGCAAGGTCGACAGCCCGCTGTCGGTGGTGGAGCAGGGCGGCCGCTGCACCTGGTTCCTGCCAAGCGAGAACCCCGCGCAGGCCCGGAAGCGCTGGATCGCCGGCGTGCTCGCGCCGCGCGGCGCGATCTTCGTCGACGCGGGGGCTGCCACCGCCCTCAACCATGGACGCTCGCTGCTGCCCGCGGGCGTACTGCGCGTCGAGGGCGAGTTCGCCCGCGGGGACGCGGTGGTGGTGCGGGCGCCGGACGGCGAGGAGCTCGCGCGCGGCCTCGTCGCCTACGACGCTGCCGACGCCGAACGGCTCGTGGGCAAGCCGACCGCCGCGATCGAGGAGATCCTCGGCTTCCGGGGACGCTCCGCGATCATCCACCGGGACGATCTCGTCCTGACGGGGGCGTAGTCCACGCAGGCGGCCCGGCCCTGCGCTCGCCGGATAATGACGCGGCTTCCGAAACGCGCTAAAGGGCGCGTTCCCTTGGAGGTTCAGCCATGTCCGCCGCCGCCGAACGGCTCATCGAGATCGACGCCATCATGCTGGAGGTCGGCCGCAGCGCCCGCGCCGCCGCGAAGACGCTCGCGCTCGCATCCCGCCCGGCGAAGGACGAAGCCCTGAAGGCCGCGGCGCGGCGCCTGTTCGCGACCGAGCGCCAGATCCTGACCGCGAACGAGGCGGACCTCGCGGCCGCGCGCGCGTCCGGGGTCGCCGCGTCCTTCCTCGACCGGCTGACGCTCACCCCGGCCCGCGTCAAGGGCATGGCCGACGGCCTCGAAGCCGTCGCGGCGCTTCCCGACCCCGTGGGCGAGACGACCGCGGCCTGGACGCGGCCGAACGGCCTCGCGATCGAGCGCGTGCGCACGCCGCTCGGCGTCATCGGCGTGATCTACGAGAGCCGGCCCAACGTCACCGCGGACGTCGGCGCGCTGTGCCTCAAGGCCGGCAACGCCGCGATCCTGCGCGGCGGCACGGACAGCTTCCGCTCCTCGGCCACGATCCAGTCCGCGCTCGCCTTCGGCCTCGCCGAGGCCGGCCTGCCGGAGGACGCGGTTCAGCTCGTGCCGACGCGCGACCGCGCGGCGGTCGGCTCCATGCTCGCCGGCCTCGACGGCAACATCGACGTCATCGTGCCCCGCGGCGGCAAGGGCCTCGTCGCCCGCGTGCAGGCGGAAGCACGGGTGCCGGTGTTCGCCCATCTCGACGGCAACAACCACGTCTTCATCGCCGCCGGCGCCGACCTCGCCATGGCGCGGTCGATCCTGATGAACGCCAAGATGCGCCGCACCGGCGTCTGCGGCGCCGCCGAGACGCTGCTGGTCGACCGCGCGGTCGCGGCTTCCCACCTCTCAGCCCTGGTGACGGACCTGCTCGACGCGGGCTGCGCGGTGCGCGGCGACGCGGAGACCCGCCTGGTCGATCCGCGGGTCACGCCCGCGACCGACGAGGATTGGCGCACCGAGTTCCTCGACGCGATCATCGCGGTCCGGGTGGTCGACGGCCTCGAGGGCGCGCTCGCGCACATCGACGCCTACGGCTCGCATCACACCGACGCGATCGTCACCGGCGACGAGGCGGAGGCCGCGCGCTTCCTGGCCGAGGTCGACAGCGCGATCGTGCTGCACAACGCCTCCACCCAGTTCGCGGACGGCGGCGAGTTCGGCTTCGGGGCCGAGATCGGCATCGCCACCGGCCGCCTGCACGCCCGCGGGCCGGTCGGACTGGAACAGCTGACGACCTTCAACTACCGCGTCCGCGGGACGGGCCAGACTCGTCCGTGAGGCCGAAGCCCCTTGGTGTTTGTCCTGATGCGGAGAACCCGCGTTCAGGCGTAGCCTGAGGCTGCGTTCAGCCGGCGGGGGGCCGGTCGCGCTTGGGGGAAGCGATCATGGTCATGCGAGGAGCCGCGGCGGCGGCGCTGGCGCTTATCGTCGGGGCTTCGGCTGCCCAGGCGGACGTGGTGTTCAAGGGAACCGCGGTGGTCACGGCAGTGACCAACACCGCCGTCTGTCTCGCCGAGTACGACGTAGGCGAAGCCTTCGCAATCACCTACCGCGCCAAGGTCAGCGGAGAGCCGGCCAAGGAAACCTTGCAGGGGATCGGGACAGACGGCGCCTATCTCATCACCGCGACCTCCTCGGGCGGCCTCCTGCGCGGCGGCGGCGCCACGGCGCGGATCGACGGGGTGGCCTACGCCCAGCCGGTGACGGTCACATCCACCACGCTTAGCCTCACCTCGGCGCCTGCGACCATCGCCGCCTCGACAAACTACGTGACCCTCTCGGGCTACATCAACAACCTCGCCATACCGGGCTGTCGGGTTACGTTTCGCATGAGCCTTGCGCGACTGCCTTGATGGCGGCGGCGCGATGGCTTATTCGCGCCTCGGACTGACGGCCGCGGGCCATAGGGGCTGTCGACGCCCCTCCGAGCGGCCGGAGAGGCGAGGTTCCGGCCATCTCATCCAACAATCGAGCCACATCGCGGACGGTCGCTCACAACCGGCGCCCCGGCGAGTCGCTGCGGATGCCTCCGCACGCCCCTGGCATGCGCATCGGCCTGTTCGGCGGCTCGTTCAACCCGGCGCATGCGGGCCACCGGCTCGCGACGCTGACCGCGATGAAGCGGCTCAGGCTCGACCGCGTCTGGTGGCTGGTCACGCCCGGCAATCCGCTCAAGGACAACGCCCTGCTGCCGGCGATCGACCTGCGCGTCGCCGCCGCCCAGGCCGTCGCCCGCCATCCGCGCATCGTGGCGACGGGGTTCGAGGCGAGGATCGGCTCGCGCTTCACCCACGACACGATCGCGCATCTCACGCGCCGCGCGCCGGGCGTCGCCTTCGTGTGGATCATGGGGGCCGACAGCCTCGAGACGTTCCACATGTGGGAGCGGTGGCGCGCGATCGCGGCCACGGTCCCGATCGCGGTGGTCGACCGCCCCGGCGCGACGCTCTCCGCGATCCGCGCCCGGGCGGCCGCGCGGATGGCGGGACGGCGCGTTCCGGAGGCCGCCGCGGCCGAACTCGCCGGCTCGCTCCCGCCGGCCTGGACCTTCCTGCACGGCCCTCGTTCGCCCCTGTCGTCCACCGCGCTGCGCGGCGCCCGACACGATTCGTGACCGCTGGGGCGCTTTCCTGGGCTCAGGCGGTTGAAAAAGCCCCTGCGAAACCGTTAATGTGGAAGCGGTCGGAGGAGCCTCCGGCTAAAGAGGACGGCTGACGGAAGGCGAAGACCCCTGTCCACCATAGCGCTGAAGGAGACGCCGTTGATGGCGCCTCATATCGGCGGCGGAGCGCCCGATGCGGCGAACCCGGCGCTGCTTCACCTCATCCTCGACGTGCTCGACGACAACAAGGCGGAAGACACCGTGGTCATCGACCTGCGCGGAAAATCCGCGTTGGCCGATGAGATGGTGATCGCCACGGGTCGTTCGAACCGGCATGTGGGCTCGATCGCCGACAAGCTTGTCGAGGAGCTCCGCGCCCAGGGGCACGGCAAGGCCCTGGTCGAGGGCCTGCCCCATTGCGACTGGGTGCTGATCGACGCCGGCGACGTGATCGTTCACGTCTTCCGTCCGGAGGTCCGCGCCTTCTACAACCTCGAGAAGATGTGGTCCGCCGACCGTCCGGTGGAAGCCTCGGCGTCCTGATCGCCGCGCCGCGATGCGTCTCGTCATTGCGGCCGTTGGCCGGCTGAAGGCCGGACCCGAACGCGAACTCGTGGGCCGCTACGTCGAGCGCGCCAGCCAGGTCGGCCGGGGGATCGCGCTGTCCGCGCCGGAGCTCGTGGAGCTCGACGAGAGCCGCGCCCGCAGGCCGGACGACCGCAAGCGCGACGAGGCCGCGGCGCTCGTCGCCGCGCTCGACCCCAAGCTCCTGATCTACGCGCTGGACGAGGGCGGCAAGTCGCCCACAAGCGAGGCCTTCGCCGCGGACCTCGGCCGCCGCCGGGACGACGGCGCGGCGGGCGTGGCGTTCGTGATCGGCGGGGCGGACGGGCTGGCGGAGGAGTTTCTGGCGCGGTCCACCGCAAAGCTCGCCTTCGGCGCGATGACCTGGCCGCACCAGATCGTGCGCCTGCTGCTCGCCGAACAGCTCTACCGCGCCGCGACCATCCTCGCGGGTCATCCCTATCACCGCTCGTGAGATCCTGAAGCCGGCCGCCCTCTTCCCTTCTCCCCTTGTGGGAGAAGGTGGCGCGGAGCGCCGGATAAGGGGGGGCCGGGACATCCTGAACGGCGACGGAGGGCGTCCCGGACGACCCCTCACCCCAACCCTCTCCCGCAAGGGGAGAGGGGGACCGCAACGGCGCGCTTATCCGCGACCGAGCGAGACAAGCTCGCCCGTCGAGACACGCGCTCTTCCGCCATGGCTTTTCGCCGCCCCGTTGCGGGCCGGCCGAAAACCCGGCAGGTGTGGTTAGCGAAACCTTAAGTCTCAGGCCGCTCAAATCCCCCGATGAGCCGACTTCGCCTTCTCCGCGCGCTTGGGCTCGGCGCCGCCTTGGCCGCGGCGTCGGGCGCGGTCGCACGCGCCCAGGACGGGCCGCCCCCGGCCGTCTCCGAGGACCAGCGCAAGGCGCTGGACGAGAAGCGGGAGGCGCTGCGGCTGGCCGACGAGGAGCGCCAGCGCATCGCCGCCGAGATCGAGGCCCTGAAGGGCGAGCGCGGCAAGCTGCAGGCCGCCCTCATCGACGCCGCCGGCGCCATTCGCCAGCGCGAGCCCCAGGTCGCCGAGCGCGAGACGCGCATCGCCGAGATGGCCGAATCGGAACGCCAGCTGAAGGCCTCGCTGCTCGCGCGGCGCGGCGTTCTCGCGGAAGTGATCGCCGCGCTGCAGCGCATGGGACGGCAGCCGCCGCCGGCGCTGCTGGTCCGCCCCAACGACGCGCTGGAGGCGGTGCGCTCCGCGATCCTGCTGGGCGCGGTGGTGCCAGACATGCGCGCGGAGGCCGAATCGCTCGGCTCGGACCTGCGCGAAATGTCCCGGCTCAAGGGCATGATGACCGACGAGCGCGACGAACTGGCCGGCGAACTCGCCGACCTCGGACGCGAACGCGCGCGCCTCGCCGCGCTGATGGACGAACGCCAGCGCCGCATGGGGGCGCGCGAGGCGGATCTCGCCGGCGAGACCGCCAAGGCTCAGGCGATGGCCCGCGACGTGAAGGACCTCGAGGGGTTGATCGCCCGGGTGGAGCAGGAGGTCGCCGGCGCCCGCGCCGCGGCCGAGGCGGCGCAGGCCGCCGCGGCGGCCGGTCGGCCCGCCGGCGACGAGACGCGGCGCAAGGTCGACCTCGCGGCGTTGCACGACGCCACCCGACTCGCGCCGGCGCTGCCCTTCGCGGAGACGCGCGGCATGCTGCCGCTGCCGGTGGCGGGCCAGAAGCTGCGCGATTTCGGCCGGCCGAACGGCGCGGGCGGCGCGGAGCAGGGGCTTTCGCTCGCCGCCCGACCCGGCGCGCCGGTCACGGCGCCCGCGGACGGCTGGGTGGTCTACGCAGGGCCGTTCCGCTCCTACGGGCAACTCTTGATCCTCGACGCCGGCGGCGGCTATCATATCCTTCTTGCGGGAATGGAGCGGATCACCGTCGGCCTCAAGCAGTTCGTCCTCGCGGGCGAACCGGTGGCCGTGATGAGCGGGGATCCTTCCGGAGCGACGCCGACCGCCGCAGCCGGAGCTCAGAAATCCGTGCTATATGTCGAGTTCCGCAAGGACGGCGGCTCGATCGACCCGACCCCATGGTGGGCCGGCGTCCCAGGCGAAAAGGTAGGCGGATGATGCGAAAGGTTTCCCTGGTCCTGCTCGGAGCCGTCCTCGGCGCCTCCGCGGCGGGCATGGCGCTTCAGCCGCGGGCGTTCTTCGGCTCCGCCGCGGAAGCGGCCGGCAACGCCGACACCTACCGGCAGCTCAACCTGTTCGGCGACGTGTTCGAGCGCGTGCGCTCCGACTATGTCGAGAAGCCGGACGACGCCAAGCTGATCGAAGCGGCCGTCAACGGCATGCTCTCCGGGCTCGATCCGCATTCGAGCTTCATGGACGCCAAGGCGTTCAAGGACATGCAGACGCAGACCTCCGGCGAGTTCGGCGGCCTCGGCATCGAAGTGCAGATGTTCGAGAACCAGATTCGCGTCGAAGGCGCGATCGACGACACGCCGGCCGCGCGCGCCGGCGTCCGCGCCAAGGACATCATCACCGAGCTCGACGGCAAGTCGATCCAGGGCCTCAGCCTGAACCAGGCCGTGGAGAAGATGCGCGGTCCGGTCAACACGCCGATCGAACTGACGGTCCAGCGCGAAGGCGCCTCCGAGCCGGTCAAGATCAAGATCGTCCGCGACGTCATCCGGATCCGTTCGGTGAAGTTCAACGTCGAGGGCGACGACATCGGCTACATCCGCGTCAGCCAGTTCAACCAGCAGACCTTCGAGGGCCTGAAGAAGTCGCTCGAGGACTTCGACCAGAAGATCGCCAAGGACAAGTTCAAGGGCTACGTGCTCGACCTGCGCAACAACCCGGGCGGCCTGCTCGACCAGGCGATCGCGGTCTCCGACGCGTTCCTCGAGCGCGGCGAGATCGTCTCGACCCGCGGCCGCAACCCCGACGAATCGCAGCGGTTCAACGCGCGCTCCGGCGACCTCGCCAAGGGCAAGCCGATCATCGTGCTGGTGAACGGCGGCTCGGCCTCGGCCTCCGAGATCGTGGCCGGCGCGCTGCAGGACCACCGCCGCGCGACGGTGCTCGGCACCCGCTCCTTCGGCAAGGGCTCGGTCCAGACCATCATCCCGCTCGGCGGCAACGGCGCGATCCGCCTGACCACCGCGCGCTACTACACGCCCTCGGGCAAGTCGATCCAGGCCAAGGGCATCGTCCCGGACATCGAGAGCGTCCAGGAGATCCCCGAGGACGTGAAGGGCAAGGACGAGACCAAGGGCGAGGCCGGCCTGAAGGGCCACCTCAAGAACGGCGACGACGAGGCGTCCGGCTCCTCGGCCTATGTTCCGGCCGACAAGAAGGACGACAAGCAGCTCAACTACGCGCTCGACCTGCTGCGCGGCATCCAGAGCAACGCCAACTTCCCGCCGGCGGCGAAGTCCTCCAGCGCGAACTGACGGCGGCCCCGCCGGACCTGATCTTCCGCGGCCGTCTCCGGCGAAAGCCTGAGGCGGCCGCGTTGCGAATCCGCTATGATTCGCAACGCGCCACCGGGACGGCGCGCAGCGATCCGGGGCGATGACCCACGACGATCTCGAAAAGCCCGTGGAGGGCAGACTGGGGAAGATGCGGGCCGCGGCCGCGCGTCGGCGTCCGCGCGTCGACCCCGCCGCGGTCTTGGCGGCCGCAGTCCTCGCGGTCCTCGCGTTCGGCGGCGTCTGGGCGATGGTCGTGACCGACCCGCTCGGCGGCCAGCCCGTCGTGACCGCCGCGATCGAGCGTCGCGGCGCGCCCGCCCCGGAGACCGCGGCGGCCCCCGAGACCCACGCCGAAGCGAAGCCGGAGGCGGCGTCCCGCGACGGGGTGCCGATCGTGCGGCCGGGCGATCCCATGCCGAAGAGCGGCCCGGTCATCATTCGCGTGCCCGGCGCGGAAGACGGCCGCACGGCCAAGAGCGGCGCGCGCGCCGCGCCGGGCGAGATCGACACGGCGCTTCTGGAGGACAGCCGCTACGGCGGTCTGCCGCGCGTCGCGGCCGATGGCCGGCGGCCCCTCGACGCCTACGCCCGCGGCGCGGAGACCGCCACGGGCGCCCGGGTCGCGCTGGTCGTCGGCGGGCTGGGGGTCGGCCGCGAGGCGACGCTGCAGGCGCTGGCGGCGTTGCCGGCGGAGGTGTCGGTCGCGTTCTCGCCCTATGGTTCCGACGTCGCCGATCTCGTGGCCAAGGCGCGCGGGGCCGGCCGCGAGGTCCTGCTGCAGGCGCCGATGGAGCCGTTCGACTACCCCGCCAACGACCCCGGCCCGCAGACCCTGCTGACCAACCTTCCGGCGTCCGCCAACCTCGAGCGGCTGCGCTGGTCGCTCGGCCGCGCCGAAGGCTATGTCGGGCTGGCCCCGCTCGCCGGCGCCCGCTTCCTCGAGACCGAGCCCGCGCTGCAGCCGATCTTCGTCGAGCTCGCGCGGCGCGGGTTGATGTTCATCGGCGGCGCGCCCAACCGCGCCGACAAGGCCTCGCCGATCGCCGGCCAGGCGGGGTTGCCCTTCGCCCGCCCCGCGGTGGTGGTCGACGCCGCGTCCGACGCGGAGGGCGTCGACGTGGCGCTCGCCCGCCTCGAACGCGAGGCGCGCTCGGGCAAGGTCGCCGTCGGTTGGGCCACGCTGTCGCCCCTGCTCCTGAAACGCGTCGACATCTGGCGGGCGGGTCTGGCGGAGCGCGGCGTCGCGCTCGTGCCCGTCAGCGCCGCCGGCGGCGCGCAGACCCGATCGTGACCGGCCCATGACCGATCTCCCCTACCGCCGCTGCGTCGGCATCATGCTCGTCAACGCCGACGGCCGCGTCTTCGTCGGCCGCCGCAAGGGGGGCGACGTCGAACCCCGGGTCCGCGCCTACGAGTGGCAGATGCCGCAGGGCGGGATCGACCGCGGCGAGGAGCCGCTGGCGGCCGCCAAGCGCGAGCTCTACGAGGAGACCGGCGTGTCGTCGGTCGAACTGATCGCCGAATCCCCCGCCTGGTACGCCTACGACTTCCCGCCGGAGGTGCTCGCGCGCACCCGCTCCGGGCGCTACCGCGGGCAGACGCAGCGCTGGTTCGCCTTTCGCTTCACTGGCCACGACGCCGAGGTCAACGTGGCTTCGCCCGGCGGCCACAAAGCCGAGTTCTCGGACTGGCGGTGGGCCGACATCGCCGAGCTGCCGGAGTTGATCGTGCCGTTCAAGCGCGGGGTCTATGACGAAGTGCTCAAGGCCTTCGCGCCGGTCGTCAAGGCGTCCGACGCGTGAGCGGCGACGGGCCGGCGCGGCTCGGCGGGGACGCCGCGCCGCTGCCGGAAATCAGGGACTACGACCGGCTTCGCGCCGCCTTCGACTGGAACCTGCCGGCGCGCTTCAGCATCGCCGAAGCGATCTGCGACCGCTGGGCGATCGACGAGCCCGACCGCGTCGCGGTGCTCGTCAAGCGGCCCGGCGAGGCGCTCGCGCCCACCACCTACGGCGAGATCCGCACGGCCTCCCACGCGCTGGCCGCGGGACTCGCCGCGCGCGGGGTCGTGCGGGGCGATCGGGTCGGGGTGATGCTGCCCCAGGGGGCGGAGGCGATCGTCGCCCATGTGGCGATCTCCCGGCTCGGCGGCATCGCCATGCCGCTCGCGCTCGCCTTCGGGCCGGACGCGCTGGCCCACCGTCTGACCGACTCCGGCGCCAAGGCCGTCGTCACCACGGCGGCCGGGCTCGAACGGCTGGCCGGCATGGCGACGCCCGCGCCGGCGCTCGAGATCGTGGTCTCAGTCGACGGCGCCGACGGCGACGCGCTCGGCTACGACGCCCTGCTCGCCGAAGGCGGGGCGGCGCCCGAGGTCGAGCTTGGGCCGGAGGCGCCCGCGTTGATGATCTACACCTCCGGCACGACCGGCGCGGCCAAGGGCGCGCTGCACGCCGGCCGGGTTCTGATCGGGCACCTGCCGGGCTTCCGCATGACCCACGACTTCCTGCCGCGGGCGGGCGATCGCGCCTGGACGCCGGCGGACTGGGCCTGGGCCGGCGGCCTGCTCAACCTCGCGATGCCGGCGCTGCACTACGGCGTGCCTGTCGTGGCGCAGCCCCGCGCGAAGTTCGATCCCGAGGCGGCCTTCGCGCTGCTGGAGGAGGCCGAGGTCCGGAACGCCTTCGTGCCGCCCACCGCGCTCCGGCTGATGGCCGCGGTCGCGAAGCCGCGCGAGCGGTTCCGGCTGGAGCTGCGGTCGGTGGTCTCCGCCGGCGAGGCGCTGGGCGAGACGGCGTTCCGCTGGGCCCAGGACGAGCTCGGCCTCATCGTCAACGAGGTCTATGGCCAGACCGAGTGCAACTACGTGCTGGCCTCCGCCGCGGGCGTCGGCGTGTCGCGGCCGGGCTTTATCGGCAAGCCGACGCCGGGCCATGAGGTGGCGCTGTTCGACGCCGAGGGCCGCCCCTGCGCGCCGGGCGAGCCGGGCGAGATCTGCGTGCGCCGGCCCGACCCGGTGATGTTCCTCGGCTACTGGAACCAGCCGGAGGCGACCGCGGCCAAGTTTCGCGGCGACTGGATGACGACCGGCGATCAGGCGGTCATGGACGCCGACGGCTACGTGCGCTTCGTGGGCCGCGACGACGACGTCATCACCTCATCCGGCTACCGCGTCGGCCCGACGGAGATCGAGGACTGCCTGTCGCGCCATCCGGCGGTCGCGCTCGCGGCGGTGGTGGGCAAGCCCGATCCGACGCGCACCCAGATCGTGAAGGCCTTCGTGCAACTGCGCGAGGGCGTCGTCGGCGACGACGCGCTGGCTGACGCGATCCGCACCTTCGTCCGCGACCGCCTCTCGGCGCACGAATACCCGCGCGAGGTGGAGTTCGTCGCCGAACTACCGCTGACGACCACCGGCAAGGTCATCCGCCGGCTGCTTCGCGAGCGGGCATAGCGTCATCCCGGCCGCCGCGAAGCGGAGAGCCGGGATCGTCCTCCGAATTGGCGCTGGTCGTAAGCGCAGGCCGGACGACGATCCCGGCTCGGGCTTCCGCCCGTCCGGGATGACGCCTGTCGCTCTCAGGCGGCCTTCTTCTCGGCAGCCTTCTGGGCCTCGTAGTAGTAGTTCGCCTTCTTGCCGAACACGACCGAGCGCAGCAGGCGGCGCATGGTCTCGTTGCGGCGGAGCGGCTCGATCGCCGAGCGGGCCGCGGTGTAGGCCGCGACCTTGAGGCCGTCGAGCGCAGGCTTCCTGCCGGGGGCCGGCTGGGCGAAGCCCTTCTCCCGCAGCCAGGCGTTCATGAACAGCAGCTTGTTCCGGCGCACGACGTCCGCCGAGCGCCAGGTGATCGCCATCGAGATGGAGTAGTCGTCGCCGGTGCGGACCCAGTGCGGGACCTGATACGGCACGAACACGCCTTCGCCGGGCTTCAGGTCGTAGACCGTCGCGCGCTCCTCGAACTTCGGCTCGTAGGGCAGGTTGCGATGCTTCGACGGCGCGCTCTCCAGCAGCTCTTCCGACACCAGCGAACGGTCGTCGTTGTCGAACAGGTGGAAGAACTTCGGGCCGCGGATCTGAACGAAGAAGTTGTCCTCGTTGTCGCTGTGGAACGGCGTCACCGAGTTCGCGGACGAGACGAAGATGTAGCCCTCGATGTCGCGGAAGCTTGCGCCGTCGAGGCTGGTGTGGCCGAGCTGCTTCGCGATCGACAGCAGCGCCTCCTCCATCATCGCGCGGTAGGCCGGCACGCTCTCGACGCGCTTCAGCACCATCCAGGCGCCGGCGGTCTCGATCTGCGCCACCACCTCCTCGGGCGTAAGGCTCACCAGCGGGGTGTCCTCGGCCTTCTGGTTCGGCTGGAGCTTGCCGGAGTTGTACTCGAACCGGTCGCGCTCGAGCTCCTTCGTCAGCGCGATCAGCCGCGGCAGCTGCAGCAGCGGATGCGAGGCGAGATCGTGGGTGATGCGGAAATGGCGGAGCGGGTAGGAAGCCGCGAGATCCGTCGCGGCGGCGCTGAGCGTTGCGTTCATCGAACGAGTCCTTTTGCGCGGAGGTAGAGGTCCCGCAGCTGGACGCGGGCGCGGCGGCGCAGGCGTTCGGCGGCGGCGGAGAGGGCGAGCGTGCGGGCGGCCCCGGGACGCGACGACACCATCAGGTCGACGAGGGCGAGCTTGTCGCGCCAGATGTGGTCGATCATCGGGTGGTTCGCGATGGCGGTGGAGTCGACGCTGTCGATCTCCGGGTCTTCGAGCAGGCGGCGCGTGAGTTCGAGCGTGAGATGCACGCCCGGCGAGTTCTTGGCGAAGCGTTCGTCGTAGGCCGTTTTATAATACCACGCGCGACGGCCGTTCACGAGCACCAGCGCCGAGGCGACGACGGCGTCGCCGGCCGTCATCTCGAGGAAGCGGACGTCGCCGTTCGCCGCGAGGTTTTCGATCGTCTCGCGGATGAAGGCGAGCTGGTCGGCGTTGTCGCGCATCGACGTGCCGCCCTTGCCCTTCCAGCCGCTGGCCTCAAGGGCCAGGAAGCGGTCGAGCGCGCCGGGCGTCTCGTGCGCCGCGCGGGCTTCGGAAAAGGAGATCGGCGCCTCGTCGCCGAGGCGGCGCAGCTGGCGGCGCAGCTCCTTCAGCTTCTTTGACGACAGCGAGGCCGTGAGGAAGGCCTCCGGGTCGGCGCCGGTGACGAGCAACGCGCGGCCGTAGCCGTCGATCCGCTCCGAAGCGCGGCCGGTGGCGGCGAGCGCCGTCCGGAGGGCCGCGGCGGCCGGGCCGTGCTCGGGCAGCAGGCGGAACAGCAGCGTGGCGCGGCCCGAACGCGCGAGGCCGTCGAGCAGCGCGGCGATGGCTTCGGGCGCGCGTGCGGCGTCGAGGAGCGGCGTGCCGAGCGGGCCGAGATAGGCCCAGAGGGTGGTCGACGCGCCGCCGGTCCAGGGCAGCAGGCGGCGCGGGGTGATGGGCAGCGCCGCGAGCATCGCGCCGGCCGCGTCCCACACGACCGCGAAGCGAACTCGGCGCGCGGTCGCGAGATGCGCCGCCGCCGGTATCGCGAAGTCGGGGGCCGCGAAGGGCGTCGGTTCGGCCGCGCGGGCGGCGAGGTCCGCCCAGGCGGCGCGGACGCGCGTCATGGCCGCGACGTCGAGGATCTCAAAGCGCGCGCCGGCGGCGACGCCGAGATCGAGCGAGGGCGCGGGACCGACGGCGCCCATGTCGGTCGCGCCGGTCGCGACGCTTTCGGCCACCCGCGAGACGACGGGACGGCCGCCCGGGCCACGTCCCCAGGGCAGGGCGCCGAGACCGAGGCGGCGGCGCGTGATGACGAACAGCAGGATCGACTCCATCACCAGGGTGAGCGAGGTGGCGGCCGCCGCGCCCATCATGCCGAAGCCCGGCACCAGGGCGATCGCGAGCGCGATGTTGAGCAGGAAGGCGCCGCCGTAGACCGCGGCGCAGACGTTCTGCTGGCCCAGCATGTTGAGCAGGCGCTCGAGCGGTCCGACAGTCGCGCGGGCGAGCAGCCCGATCGCGATCACGAACAGCACGGGGTAGCCCTCGACGAAGGCGGGGCCGAACAGCCACAGGATCGGCCAGCCGAGCGCCAGGATGATCACGGCGCCGCCGAGCGAGGGCCAGAAGGTCCAACGGGCGGCGTCGCGCACCATGGTCTCGAGCCGCTCGCGCTCGCCGGCGACGGCGTATTCGGTGAAGCGGTGGGCGACCGCCGCCGAGACCGAGAACGAGACGAAGGCGACGAGCGACATCACCTTCACGGCGGCGTAGTAGACGCCGACTTCGTGCGGCTCGCGGAACGCGGAGAGCACCAGCACGTCGGTGTAGGCGAGGAGCAGGTAGAAGCCCTCGACCATGAAGATCGGCAGCGACACCGCCATCCAGGTGCGCGGCGCGAAGGCGCGGGGGCCGCGCGGCGTGCGCGCCCGCAGGCGCTTCTCGAGCAGCGCGAGCTGGGCGATGGCGGTGACCCAGGTGGCGACGATGGTGGCAGCCATCGCGGTCACGGCGGTCGGGGCGTAGGCCGCCCAGCTCAGCGCCGCGAGCAGCGCGAGGATCAGCAGCGGCCGGACGAGGTAGGCCGGCGCCAGCGCGACGTCGATCCAGTTGTAGGTGCGGGCGATGCCGTCCTGGACGTCGGTCAGCACGTACATGGGCACGCAGACCAGGGCGAGCACCAGCGGCACGATCGCCCAGTGATCGAGGACGTCGCCGAACAGCCAGAGCGCGAGCAGGCCGACCGCGGTGACCACGGTGGCGAAGACCATCGACAGCAGCCGGCTGCCGAGTAGGAAGCCGCGCAGCAGCGCGTGGTCGCCGCCGTCGGCGTATTCGGGGATGAACTTCTGCGGCGCGGAGGCGAGGCCGAGGCTGGTCATGCCGCCGAGTAGCAGCACCCATGTCCAGACGTAGACGTAGATCCCGTACTCGCTCTCGCCCATCCAGCGCGCGAGCAGGATCTGGGACGCAAAGGCGATGCCGGCGTTGCCGACCCGGAACAGGAACGCGCCGCCCGCGACCTTCTTCGCGGTCGCGGTGTCCGAGCGGTCGGCGAGCAGCCCACGCAGGCGCGCGGCCAGGCGGGCGACGGGGTTCAACCCGTTCGGCTCCTCTGCGTCGCGGCCGTCATGGCATGCGCTTGCGTCGCTGGGCATTCGACGATCCCTACTCGATTGAGGCAATCGAATAACGCCGCCGCGCTTAAGGATGGGTTCGGGAAGATCGTAAACGAAGTCGTCCCTGGAAGCCGTCGTTTTCGAGGTAGTCCAGCTCAGCGGCGCTCGATCTCCGCCCAACTATGACGTTCCGATGTGGAAACCGTCCGAACCGCTCGATGATCTCGGCGTGAACGACCGCCCATCGTAGGCTTTCGGCGTCGCCCGACGCGCGAAACAGCGCGAGCGCCCGACGTTGCAGCGCAATATCTTCGGCGTGCTCGAACGGCATATAGAAAAACTGGCGCAGCGGCCAGGGCGTGCGGCGGTCCAAGCCGCGGGCGACGGCGGCCGTCGCGACCTCCTGCGCGGCGGCATCGGTCGCGAAGGCTCGGGCCGCGCCGCGGAACAGGTTGCGCGGCGCCTGATCGAGAAGGATCAGCAGGCCAAGGGCGCCGACCGGCGTCTCCGCCCAATCGTCGAGGGCGCCGCCGGCCGCGGCGCGTTGCAGCCGCCCGAGGCGGCGGCGGACGAGGGCGTCGAAGGCGTCGCTCTGCGCGTACCACCGGTCGTGGCCGGCCGCCCGCCAGAAGCCGACGGTCGCGACCGCGGCCTTCGGCGGAGGCTGCGTCATCCGGCGTAGCCGACGACGACAGCCGCGGCCACGGTCGCAATCGTGGCGACCGCCGTGAGCACGAGGCGCAGCCGTCCGTACCAGCGCGGCGCCGCGAAACGGCCGGACCGCGCGGCGTCGACGATCCCGTGGCCGACGAGGCCGACCGCGAGCAGCGCGAGGCCGCCGGCGCCGCCGACCAGCAGGGCGGCCCAGGCCCACAGCGGCGGGACCATGGCGCCGAGGTACAGCGCGCGCCGGATGTCGGCGGCGGGGTGGCGCAGGGCGAGGCCCCAGTGCGCCCCGCCGAGGAAGGACAGGATTGTCGCGCCATAGGCCGTCAGCGCGAACGCGGCGTCGATCCCGAACAGCACGGGATGCTGGAGCGCGAGGGCGAGCGCGAGGCCGATGAAGGGCGTGAGCCCGGCGAGGCCCAGCGCCAGCGGCGTTTCGGGAATGTCGCGGTCGTCGCCGGCCGGCTCGGATGCGATCAGCGTCATGGGCGGCTCCGCGACGGCGGTCGGGCTCAATCCCGGCGGAACGCCACGCTCGCCGTCCAGCCGAAGGCGAGCGCCAGCAGCGCCGTCGCGACACCATAGGCGAGACGCCAGTTCTCCGCGAGCGCCGCGACCCGGTCCTCGAAGCCGGATTTCACCACCCGGAAGGTGATGGTCTCGCGCGCGATCGGGACGCCGGCGGCGAACAGGCGGACGTCCGCCTCGAAGGCGCCGAACGGGACGTTGGGCGGCAGGTGGAAGGTCGTGCGGAACAGCGTCGGGTCGAGGAAGACGACGCCCTTCGGCTCCTCGCGCCACAGACCGCGCCCGGTCTGCAGGCGGATCAGCGCTTCGGAAAACTCCGGCCGGCCGAGGTCCTCGCCGCGCGGCGCGGCCGCCGCCTTGAGGCCGAGCCGCTGCCCCTCGCGGATCTCCGGCGACAGCATGTCATCGAGCGGGCGGGTAGAGAGCGTGGCGAGATAGGACGGCGTGCGTGGGAACCGGCGCCGCTCGCGATTGACCCAGAGCCCCGCGGTCCGTTCCTTCTCGCGCACTTCGAGCGTGGTCGCCGGCCCGCGCACGGTGACCACGAGATCGTAGCCTCGCTGCAGCGCTTCGGTCTCGCCGTCCGGCCTCACGGCGCCGAACAGGGTGACGTCCGATCCGGCGTAGTTCGAGGCGATGGCGATCTGCTGCGAGGACAGCGCGAGCACCAGCTTCTCCGCCCGCGCCGGCCCCGCCGCGACGAGCAGCGCGAGACCGGCCAGGGCCGCGAGCGGCCTCATTTCGGCCGGCCCGTCGTCGAGACGGAGAACGGCTCCGCCGGTTCCGCCACGAGCTCGACCAGGAAGCGGGCGCCGACGGCCAGCAGCAGCAGCGCGAGCAGCAGGCGCAGCTGCTCGCCGCGCAGCTTCTGGCCAGCCCGCACGCCGAACTGCGCGCCGATCGACCCGCCGAGCATCAGCAGGGTCGCGAGCACCACGTCGACCGAGGCGTTGACGGTCGCGTGCAGCACGGTGGCCGCGAGCATGGTGATCAGGATCTGCGCGAGCGAGGTGCCGACCACCACCGCCGTCGGCACGCGGAACACGTAGACCAGCACCGGCACGAGCAGGAATCCGCCGCCGATGCCGAGGACCGCGCCGACGAAGCCGACGAACACGCCGAGCCCAACCAGCGGGATCGCGCTCACGTAGATCATCGACTGCTTGAACCGCAGCTTCAGCGGCAGGCGGTCGATCAGGCTGCGGCCGCCGACGCGACGGGCGGGCGCCGCGGGCTTCGTCTTGAGAAGCGCCTTCAGCGACTCGGTGAGCATGATCCCGCCGATCGCGCCGAGCAGGACCACGTAGGAGACCGCGATCACGACCTCGAGCTGGCCTGCGGCCCGCATGGCGTTGAAGAACCAGACGCCGAGCCCCGTGCCGGCCACGCCGCCCGCGAGCAGCACGCCGGCGAGCTTCAGGTCGATCGCGCGGCGGCGCCAGTAGGCGAGCGCGCCGGTGAAGGCGGAGGCGGCGATCTGGGGGGCTTCGGAGGCGACCGCGACGGCGGTCGGCACGCCGATGAAGATCAGCAGCGGAGTCATGAGGAAGCCGCCGCCGATCCCGAACAGGCCCGAGACGAAGCCGACCGCGAGGCTCATGCCGATCACGAGCAGCACGTCCACCGGAAGTTCAGCGATCGGAAGATAGATCTGCATGGACCGCGACGCGCCGGCGGCGCGCCCGCCGCGCCGTCCGATCAGATGTGGTTACGCCCGCCGGGACGGGCGTTGTCAACGCGTCAGGCGCCGATCAGCGCAGCTGCATCGGGGCGGCGGCGGAGTTCGCAGAGGCCTGGTCCCAGCCGCCGGGAGGGGTGGGGACCTCGTTCGCGGCGGGGTCGACCGCGCGCGGCTTGAAGGTCGTCACCAGCTGATCGGCGCTCGCGACGTTGGCGGCGCCGAGGGCCTTCGCCACGTCGTCCCGCTTGCGGCCGGCGTCCTGGTCGCCCTGGGCGCTCGCAAGCGAGAACCATTTGTAAGCGTCGGCCAGATCGCGCTTGCCGCCGAGGCCGCGGGCCTCGAGCACGGCGAGATTGTACTGGCTGTCCACGAGGCCGCGTTCGGCGGCCATGCGGAACCACACGATCGCCGCGCCGAAGTCCGGCTTGCCCAGGCCGCCCTCGGCGTGCAGCACGCCGAGATTGTGCATGGCGCGCACGTTGCCGGAGGCGGCCGCCTGCTCGTACCAGCGGCGGGCGACGGCGAGGTCGCGCGGCACGCCGCGGCCCTTTTCGTAAAGGCTGCCGAGGCGGTGCTGCGCCGGGGCGAGGCCCTGGACCGCGGCCTTCTCCAGCCAGCGGGCGGCGGCGACCGGATCGGCCTCCACGCCGCGGCCTGCGGCCAGCCGGTCCGCGATTTCGAGCTGCGCCGAGGGATCGCCCTGCACGGCGCGCAGCCGGAGCATCGAGCCGCCGATGGAATCCGGCAGCGCGTCGCCGCGGTTGATCGAGCCGGTGACGATGTCGTCCTTCTTCGGCGGCGCCGTGAACTTCTGGCCCGAAGGATCGAGGGTCTGGGCGAAGGCGAAATCGGTGATGTCGGCGGCCTTCGCGCGCGGCGGGGCGACCTCGGCGCGCGGCTTCGGCGCCGGAGCGGGCTCGACGGGCTGCGGCTCCGCGGGCGCAGCGGGAGCCGGCTGCGGCGCAGGGGCCTGGGGCGCGGGTTCCGGCGCCTGAAGCTGCGGGGCCGGCTGGGCGGGGGGGCCGCTCTCCACGGCCGGGGCGACCGGCTCGGGCGCCGTCTCCGCGCCGTGGTCGCTGATGCTGGTGGCGGCCTTCAGCACGCCCAGCACGATCAGAGCGGCCGCGATCCCGAGCAGGATCGGGCGGCGCCGGGCCTTCAGGACCGCCATGACGCCGGCGGCGCGGGAGCGGCGCTCGTCCGTCGTCGTCTCGGCGAGCACGTTGTCGGCGTCGGCCGCCGGCCGCGTCACTGCGCGCCGGGCCGAGGCGATCAGCGCGGCGGCGCTCAGCGCCCCGACGTCGCCCGCGGGGGTCTCGGGCTGCGGTTCATGAGGGGCGTCCAGCAGGCCGTCGGTCCGGCGCTCGGCGCGCAGCGCCGCGCCCGGCTCGAGCGGGTGGTCGGACGCGAGATCGGCGACCGGCCGGAAGGCGGCGTCGGTCGGCGGGCGGCCGAAGCGCGTGGCGAGATCGCCGGAGGCTTCCATTTCCTCCATCGCCCGGCGCGCGGCGGCGCGGGCGGCTTCCGTGGCGTCGACGCGCGGCGCGGGCGCCGTCTGCGGACGGTCGTCGAACGCAGGCCGGCGTTCGGCGACGCCGATGCTGTGGGCGTTCAGCGCCTCGTCGATCGCCTCCATCCGGTCGATCAGGCGCTCGAGCGTGAGCCGGACCGCGTCCAGCGTGTCGGAGGTGCGCCGGTCGTCGCGCTTGGAGGCGGCCTTGATCTCGAGCAGCGCGTGGGCGAGCTGGTCGGAGCCGTCGGCGAGCGGCGTCGTGGTCTGGGCGCCGTCCGCCCGGAGCGCCGCGACGGCGTTCCGTCCGGCTTCGGCTGCGGCCTGCTCGACCCGCGCGGCGAGCGAGGCGAAGCCCGCGTTGAGATCGTCGAGCCGACCGCCGGCGCGGTCCAGGCCGTCGACCACCTGTTCGATGCGCGTCTCGAGGCCGCCGAAGGCCTCGATGCCGCCGAAGGTCTTGGCCCCGCCGGCGTCGGCCTGCGCGGTCGCGATCAGGTGCTCGGCGATGCCGCGGACCGCCTCTTCGACGCGCTCGGCGGAGGCGCCGCGGGCGCGGGCCGCGGCGGCGACCGCCTCGAGCCGGATGCCGAGACCGTCGATCTTCCCGGCGATGGCCTCGACGCCGTCGGATCCCGCAGGGCGTCGGGCCAGCTCGAGCGTGAGCCCTTCGATCCGTCGGCCGATGTCGTCGAGCTTGGCGGCGGGCTGGGCGATCGCCGCGAGTTCGGCGCGCACGGCCCCTGCGACGCGCTCGGCGTCCGAGGATCGCGCCTCCGAGGCCGCGGTCAATTCGTCGATCTTGTCGATCAGCGCGGGGATCTTCGCGCTGAGCTCATCCGTGGACAGCCCCTGCTGGCGCCGGCTCTCGAGCTTCGCCGTCAGGCTCTCGATCTGGCGGCTGAAGCTTTCCATCGCGTCGGCGCTGGACAGCGTGGCGAGCTCGGCGCGCACCGCCTGGCCCATGCGCTCGGCTTCCTCGGCGCGCTGTTCCGCGGCGGCGGCGATGCCGTCGATCTTGCCGCCGAGAACCGCGACCTTGCCCGACAGCTCCGCGACGGCCTGCTGGGTCGGCGCGGCGGCGCGCTCCTGCGCGTCGAGGCGGGCGAGCACGGCCTGGATCTCGGTCGCGAGGCCTTCGACCGCGGCCATCGGCGGAAACTGCGTGAGTTCCTCGCGCACCTGTTCGATCCGCCGCGCCAGCGTGTCGAACAGCTCGGGGCTCGCCGGCGTCAGATGGTCGAGCCGGGCCGCGACGGCGCCGAGCTCGTCGGCGAAGCGGGCCAGCATCTGCGGGCTCGCCGCGTCGCCGCGCATCCGGTCGACCTCGGAGACGAGGGTGTCGATCGCCATCAGCGAGACGGAATCGAGCCGGGCCGGCCGCTCCTCGCCGAGCCGCGCGGCCAGCGCCGCCATTTCGCGGGCGAGGCCGTCGACCTCGGTGCGGGTGGGCATGTCGCGGATCGCGGACCCAAGCGTCTCGATCTCTTCGCGCAGGCCGGCGACCGCGATCGGATCGACCATCGGCGCGGCGGGCGCCTGCGGCGCGGTGGGAGCGACGGCGGCGGCGCGGGGCGCCGGGGCATCATCGTCCGCGTCCAGATCCTTCTGGCGGGCGGCGATTTCAGCGAGCGCGGCGCGAAGCGAGCCGAGCTGGGCGGGCTTCTGCGTCGGTTCGGCGGGCGTCGCGGGGGCGGGGGGCGACGATTCGGTGAGCGTGCGCGCGAAAGCGGTGAGACGCGCCTCGAGGTCGTCCGCCGCGGGTTCGGCGGCGGGCGCGCGGACCGGCGCCGGGGCGACCGGTTCGGGCGCCGCGATCGCCGCCGGGGCCGCGGGCGTGGCGGGGCCGGACCGTTCGACCCAGCGGGCGAGGCCCTCGAGCGCGTTGGCGAGCCGGTCCTCGGTCTGGATGTTGCGCTGCGCCAGCATGGACACCAGCTGCTCGAGCTCCGGCAGGGGAGAGGAGCTGTCGCTGGCGCGCCGCGCGTCCGAAAGGCGTTCCGCTAGCCGCTCCAGCCGATGGCCGCCAGCCTCGGCTTCGTCCGCGCCGGCCGTCACGTATCTCGGATCGCTCAAGCTCATGGCGCGCACCCTGGGCGTCGCCCCGTCCCATCGCGCCCGGCTGTCCGGCTCCGCGCGGCGGGTTGGGGGCTCTGATCGAGGACCCCGCCGGGGCGGAGACCTCTCAACGCACAGTTAACGAAGAGGGTAAACAACCTGTTAACGTGTGGTCCGGCCGGGGCCGGATCTTAAGGTTGCGTTATCGCGCGGGCCTTGCGCGACGGGACGTTTTGGCGATCCTTCCGGCCATGTCCGTCCCACCCTCCGCCGATCGCCCCGCTCCGGGAATTTTCGCCACCTACGTCCGCGCCATCGGCCTGCTGGGGCCGGAGCGGCCGCTCGCGGTGATGCTCGCCCTCGGCAACGTGGCGCTGGCGCTCGCCGCCTTCGCGGAGCCGGTGCTGTTCGGCAAGGTGATCGACAGGCTGACGCGTGGGGAGGCCGACGCCATCCCCGCGCTCGCCGCCGCCTGGGGCGCCGTGGCGCTGGCCGCCATCATCGGGAGGGTTCTGGTCGGCCTCCACGCCGACCGGCTGTCGCACCGCCGCCGGCTGGCCGCCATGACCGATGCCTTCGGCCATGTGCTGACGCTGCCGCTGAGCTTCCACCGGCGCACCCATTCCGGCCGCATCGTCAAGGCGCTGACCATGGGCGCGAACGCGCTCGCCGACGTCTGGCTGTCGTTCTTCCGCTCGGGACTCGCGACGCTGGTCGGCGTCGTCGCGCTGCTGCCGGCCTCGCTCGCGTTGAATCTGTGGCTCGGGCTGATCCTGATCGGGCTCGTGGTCGTTTTCGGGATCGCGCTGATCGCCCTGCTGCGCAAGACGCAGACCCAGCAGGAGAACATCGAGGGCTACCACTCCGACCTCGCCCAGCACGCCGCCGACGCCATCGGCAACGTCGCGGTGGTGCAGAGCTTCGCAAGCGTCGGGCGGGAGATGGCCGTCGTGCGCGGGGTGATGCAGCGCCTGCTCGACGCGCAGATGCCAATCCTGTCGTGGTGGGCCTACGCCGCCGCGGCGACCCCCGCCGCCGGCACGCTGACGGTGCTCGGCGTGGTGCTGGCGGGCGCGGCGCTGAACGCTCAGGGGCTCGCGAGCGTCGGCGACATCGTCACCTTCGCGGCCCTCGCGACCCTGGTCGTCGCCCGGCTCGGCGACGCGGTCGCGCTCGTCAACATGGCGCTGCTGAACGCCCCGCGAATCGGCGAATTCCTGGCGCTTCTCGACGCCGTGCCCGAGGTCGCCGACCGCCCGGACGCGCGCGATCCCGGCCGGGTGCGGGGGGAGGTGACCTTCGACCGCGTCTCCTTCGCCTATGAGGCGGGGAGGCCGACGCTCGCCGAGGTCTCGTTCGAGGCGACGCCGGGCATGACGGTGGCGCTCGTCGGCGCAACCGGTTCGGGCAAGTCGACCACGCTGTCGCTGCTGCACCGCGCCTTCGACCCGCAGGAGGGCCGGGTCCTGATCGACGGCGTCGACATCCGCGACATGACGCTGGAGGGGCTTCGGCGCAACATCGGCGTCGTGTTCCAGGAGCCGATGCTGTTCGCCCGCACCATCGCCGACAACCTGCGCGTCGGCCGGCCGGAGGCGACCGACGCCGAGCTCGAGGCCGCCTGCGCCAAGGCCGAGGTGCTGGACGTCGTCCGCCGCCTGCCTGCGGGCTTCGCCACCGTGCTCGGCGAGCGCGGCGCCTCGCTCTCGGGCGGCGAACGCCAGCGGCTCTCGATCGCCCGCGCTTTGCTGAAGGACCCGCCGATCCTCGTGCTCGACGAGGCGACCAGCGCCCTCGACGCGCACACCGAGCAGAAGGTGCAGGCGGCGCTCGACGCCGCGCGCGCCGGCCGCACCACGCTCGTCATCGCCCACCGGCTGGCGACGGTGCGATCCGCGGACCGCGTGCTGGTGTTCGAGCGTGGGCGGATCGTCGAAAGCGGCTCCTTCGCCCGTCTCGCGGCGGCCGACGGCCCCTTCGCGAAGCTGGTCGCCGCCCAGGCGCTGGCGCACGCGGCCGACCCGGCGCTGCAGGAAGGATGACGCCGGAGCGGGCGTCCCGGACGACCCCTCATCCGGCGCTTCGCGCCACCTTCTCCCGCAAGGGGAGACGGGAAAGAGCGCGCGGGCTTCTCCCCGAAGACCGTCCCCCGCTCCGCCCCTCGTGAACGCCCGTCATTGGACTTTTCCGACTCTGAAGGTACAACGGTCCTGCCTCAGGCAGGCGTTCTTTAGGCAGGTGTCCCTGGCCCGGTCGCGCGTCGGCGATGCGCGAGGGCAAGAGCGTCGCCTCGACGACCACGCATCACGAGTACGATTGCGCCCATGCTCCAGTCCCCCGCCCGCCGCGCCGTCGCGTGGCTCGCCGCAACGCTCGCGCTGGTCGCGCCGGCCTCGGCGAACCCCCTCGTCGTCGCGGACGTCGCCACCGGCCAGGTGCTGGAGGCGCAGGAGGCGACCGTCCCCTGGTATCCCGCCTCGCTGACCAAGCTGATGACCACCTACGTGGTCCTGCAGGCGATCCAGAACGGCAAGCTTCGCCGGGACGCCTCGCTGGTTTACAGCGCGCGCGCCCAGGCCGAGCCGCCCTCGAAGATGGGCTTCCAGGTCGGCCAGACCGTCACGGTCGACGACGCGCTCAAGATGCTGATGGTGCAGTCGGCGAACGACATCGCCTTCCTGCTGGCCGAAGGCGCCTCCGGCAGCGTCGAGGGCTTCGTCGCCGAGATGAACGCCACCGCCCGCCGCATCGGCATGACGAGCACCAATTTCGTCAATCCGAACGGCCTGCCCGTGAAGCCCGGCCCGGACCTGCAGCGCACGACGGCGCGCGACATGGCGGTGCTCGCGACCCGGCTCTACCGCGACTTTCCGCAGTGGGCGGGCCTGTTCTCGCTCGACGCCATCCAGATCGGCGACCGCATCCTGCGCAACCACAACGGCCTGGTCGGGCGCTATCCCGGCACCGACGGGATGAAGACCGGCTACGTCTGCGCCTCCGGCTTCAACGTGGTGGCGACCGCGACCCGGGGCAGCCGTCACCTCGTCACCGTGGTGCTCGGCGCGCCGACGCCGATCGAGCGGTCCGAGACCGCGATCGACGCCTTCGAGCGCGGTTTCGCGGCGACCACGGCCCGCGGCACGCTGGCGAGCCTGCCCGACATGATGGCGGCCTTCCCCGTCGACCTCCGCGAGCAGATGTGCGGCAAGTCCAGCGCCAAGATCCGCGCCGCCCGCAAGCTCGACCCGAACGGCCACCCCTGGCGGCCGATCCTGATGGCCAAGACCCAGGTGAACCCGGTCATGGTCTACGCCACGCCGGCGCCGAACGCCCCGCAAATGGCGGCCAAGCCGAGCGGTCTCGACGAGGACCCGCCGGCCTTCGCGCCGAAGGCCTCGACGACCCCGGCGCTGATCCCCGGCGCCGCCGTGAAGCCGGGCTCGGCCAAGGTGAAGCCGCTGAAGGCCGCGACGCCGCAGAAGGCGAAGCCCGCGGCGAAGGGGCCGAAGAAGACCGCGGCCTCGACCGAGAAGAAGGGCCGCGTGAAGATCGAGCTCACGCCGAAGAGCGCCGGCCAGACCCTGTCGCCGGGTCCCAACGCCGCCTCCAACTCGCCCGTCGCCGTGCCAGGCGGGATCTACCGCAACGCCGCGCCGGCCGAGGGCAAGTCGTTCTGAGGCGGGCGTCCTGAACGCTTCAAGATAAGGCGCGTCACGCGCCGGTTTATCCGGGGCGTCCACGTTTCGGACGCTGCGTCCCATGAAGCCTGGATCCCCCGGACAAGCCGGGGGATGACGGGCGCTGGGTTTTGACGCCTCAGGGACTTTCTCCGAGGCGGCAGCTCTTCGATGTCCCCGTTTCTCCCGCTGCCGGTTCCATGACCGACCCCCGTCTCGCCCCGATCCCGCTCACCGTGCTCACCGGCTTCCTGGGGGCCGGCAAGACCACGCTGCTGAACCGGCTGCTGCGCGACCCCGCGCTGTCGGACGCGGCCGTCGTGGTCAACGAGGCCGGCGAGATCGGCGTCGATCATCTGCTGGTGGAGCATGCGGCCGAAGGCGTCGTGGCGCTCGCGGGCGGGTGCCTGTGCTGCACGCTGCGCGGCGACCTGATCGAGACGCTCGAAGGCCTGCTGCGCGCCCGCGACAACGGCCGCATTCCCCTGTTCAGCCGCCTGATGCTGGAGACGACGGGGCTCGCCGATCCCGTCCCGGTGCTGCAGACGCTGTCGCTCCATCCCTATCTCGCGCTGCGCTTCCAGCTGGCGGGCGTGGTCGCGGTGGTCTCGGCCGTCGACGGCGCCGCGACGCTGGCGGAGCGCGCCGAGGCCGCCCGGCAGGCGGCGATGGCCGACCTCGTCGCGCTCTCAAAGATCGACGTGGCGAGCGGTCCCGAGGCCGCCGCGACGCGGGCGGC
This sequence comes from Methylopila sp. 73B, assembly GCF_000526315.1. Taxonomy (NCBI): domain Bacteria; kingdom Pseudomonadati; phylum Pseudomonadota; class Alphaproteobacteria; order Hyphomicrobiales; family Methylopilaceae; genus Methylopila; species Methylopila sp. 73B. Next base: position 4,027,893 of record NZ_JAFV01000001.1, read on the forward strand.
CATCGCGGCGCTCGCGCCGATGGCGCGCGTGGTCGACGCCGCGGCCGTGACGGCGGGCGAGGTGCTCGAACGCCACGACGCGCCGAAGCCCGATCTGCCGGCGTTGCCGGCGATCCATGGCGCGGTGGTCTCGGTCGCGCTGGCGAGCGAGGCGCCGCTGACGCGCGCGTCCTACGATCTGTTCGTGGAGCTGCTGCGCTCGGCGCATGCGCCCAAGCTGCTGCGGCTGAAGGGGCTCATACGGCTGGTGGAGGAGCCGGACCGGCCGCTGGTGGTGCAGGGCGTGCGCCACGTCTTCGCCGCCCCGCGTTTCCTCGACGCCTGGCCGGACGACGATCGCCGCACCCGGCTGGTCGCGATCGGGGAGGGGCTGGAGCCCGACCTGCTCGCGAAGCTCTACGCCGCCTTCGCCGGCCGCATCGCGCCGGACCGGCCGGACCGCGCGGCCATGACCGACAATCCGCTCGCGCCGCGCGCCGGCGGGCTGCTCGGGTGAGTGGGCGTTACGGCGGTTGAGTAGCAGACGTGGGATGTCCCTCCTCGCGCCGAAGGCGTGGGGAGGGTGGCCCTTTGCGAAGCAAAGGGTCGGGTGGGGTCTTAGGCGCGGAGCTCCGTTCTGATCGCACCCCACCCGGCCGAGCTTCGCAAGGCGGGTGTTCCCGCCTTGCGCGCAACTCTCAATAGCGAACTCCGCAACAGGGGAGTTCGCTGCGTCCACCCTCCCCTCCCGGGGGAGGGATCGCCCGCGTTCTCTGACTCAGGATTGTGACGTTCGATTGCGATCAGCCGCAGTGGCTTCACGCTTCGCAGGGGTGGACAGCGCTTGGGCCGGCAGGCTTCACTGCGGGACGACAACGAAGACGCTTCGCCGCCGCATCGCGGGCTGAACGAAGCGCAGGAGGGTGCATGGCGCCGTGGTCGCGGCTCGCGCGGGACTGGCTTTTCCTCAAGGGGGTTCTGCGGGCGCTGCGCGCCACCATGCCGATCGGCCGCGACCGCGGGCGGGTGTTCCCGCACGTCGTGGCGGATCTCGCGGCGAAGCACGGCTCCCGCACGGCCCTGATTTCGGAGCACGAAACCTACAGCTTCGCGGAGCTCGACGCGCGGGCCAACGCCTACGCCCGCTGGGCGCAGGCGAACGGCGTGGCTAAGGGCGACGTCGTCGCCCTGATGATGACCAACCGGCCGGACTATCTCGCCTGCTGGCTCGGGATCACCCGGGTCGGGGGCGTGGTCGCGCTGCTCAACACCAACCTGTCCGGCGGGCCGCTCGCCCACTGCATCTCGATCGTCGCGCCAAAGCACGTGATCGTCGGCGGGAACCTCGCCGCAGCCTACGCCTCCGCCGATCCCTTCGTGAGCGTGGACCCGCGGCCGACGGTCTGGCTCCATGGCGCGGCCCAGGGCGAGGCCGCCTTCGACGGAGCGCGAATCGACGAGGCCCTGTCGGGCTTTTCCGGCGCGCCGCTGCCGACCGCCGACCTGCCGCGGCTGACGGTCGAGGACCGCGCGCTGTTCATCTACACCAGCGGCACCACGGGCATGCCCAAGGCCGCCAACATCAACCATTACCGGCTGATGGCGATCACCCATGGCTTCATGGGCGCCATGGGCGTGCGGCCGAACGACCGGATGTACGACTGCCTGCCGATGTACCACACCGTGGGCGGCGTCATCGCGGCCTGCGCGCCGCTGCTCGCGGGCGCCTCGGTGGTCATCCGAGAGCGCTTCCAGGCGAGCCGGTTCTGGGACGACGTGGTCGCGACGGAGTGCACGCTGGCCGAGTACATCGGCGAGCTCTGCCGCTACCTCGTGCACACGCCCCCGTGCGAGGCCGAGACGCGGCACAAGCTGCGCCTGGTCTGCGGGAACGGCCTGCGCCCCGACGTCTGGCCGCAGTTCGCCGAGCGCTTCAAGATCCCGTTCATTCTGGAGTGGTACGCGGCGACCGAGGGCAACGTCGCGCTGTTCAACCTCGACGGCACGCCGGGCGCCGTCGGGCGCATCCCCTGGTACATGAAGCGCAAATTCCCGACCAAGGTCATCCGCTTCGACGTGGAGGCCTGCGAGGAGGTGCGCGACGCCTCGGGCCGCTGCGTCGAGTGCCCGCCGGGCGAAGTGGGCGAGGTGGTGGGGCGCATCCTCAACGACCCGTCGAAGCCCTCGATGCGCTTCGAGGGCTACGCCGACCCGGAGGCGACGAAGCGGAAGATCCTGACCGACGCCTTCGAGCCCGGCGACCGCTGGTTCCGCACCGGCGACCTGATGCGGCAGGACGCGAACGGCTACTTCTACTTCGTGGACCGGATCGGCGACACCTTCCGCTGGAAGGGCGAGAACGTCGCGACCTCGGAGGTCTCCGAGGCCATCTCGATGTTCCCCGGCGTGACCGACGTCACGGTCTACGGCGTGGCGGCTCCGGGCTACGACGGCCGGGCCGGCATGGCGCTGCTGGTGACGGAGGGGGATCTCGACCTCGCCGGCCTCCACGCCTTCCTCACGTCCAGCCTGCCGCCCTACGCGCGGCCGGTGTTCCTGCGGATCGGCCGCGCCATCGACGTCACCGGCACGTTCAAGCAGCGCAAGATGGATCTGGTGCGGGAGGGCTGCGACCCGGCGCTGGTCGCCGACCCGCTCTATCTGGCGCACCCGACCGAGGGTCGCTTCACGCCGCTCGACGCGGAGCTGTTCGCCGCCGTGGCGGAGAAGCGGGTGCGGATTTAGGCCGTCAGCTCATCCGAGCAGCGGGGCTTCTTTCCCTTCTCCCCTTGCGGGAGAAGGTGGCGCGAAGCGCCGGATGAGGGGTCGTCTGGGACATCGTGAAGCGTCGACCACGTGGTCGAGGGCGTCCCGGACGACCCCTCATCCGGCTGTCGGCTGCGCCGCCATCCACCTTTTCCCGCAAGGGGAGAAGGGAAGAAAGGGAGAAGGAGGGACGCGCGTCAGTCCGGCCGCAGGCCCCGCGCGGCGAAGGCGTAGACGCCGGCGTCGCCCAGCATCCAGGCGGTGAAGGCGTCGCCCGAGAACAAGCCGGCGAAGGCCTGGTCGCGCACGTTGAGGCCGCCGGCGTAGGCGCCGAAGGCCGGCAGCACCACGCGCGCGCCGTCGGTCGCGAAGCAGCGGCGGCGCAAGCCGCGGCCGCGCACCGCCACCTTCGCCACCGGGTGCAGATGGCCGGCGAGTTCGCCGGGCGCGGCGCCGGCCGTCGGCTCGTGGCGCAGGGTGAGGGCGCCGAGAACGAGGGTCAGCCGGGCCTCGCCGCCGAGGCCGGCGGGCGGCGCCGGATCATGGTTGCCGGCGATCCAGATCCAGTCGCGCCCGCGCTGCAGCTCGGCCACCGCCGCGCGGTCCGCCTCGTGCATGCGGGCGGGGCCGCCGTCGTCGTGGAAGCTGTCGCCGAGCGCGATCACCACGCGCGGCTGATAGGCCGCGACGAGGCGCGCGAGCCGGCCGAGTGTGGTGGCGGTGTCGTAGGGCGGCAGCATCTGGCCGCGGCGGGCGAAGTAGGAGCCCTTTTCCAGATGCAGGTCCGCCACGATCAGCGCGCCCGAGCCCGGCTCGTACAGCGCGCCGAGCGGATCGGCGACGAGGGCCGCGCCGGCGACGGTGATCGTCGGCTCGGACGCGCTCTTGGAGGGGCGGGGCGGAATCATTCCGCGGAACGTAGCAGGAACCGCGGAGTCCCGTCCACGCCTCCGGCGCGTCAGCGCGGGCGCGAGCGGGATCCGGCCCAGGCGAGCGTGCCGGCGAAGGCGCCGAACATCACGAGCACGGCGGCGACGACGAACAGGGTTTCGGCGGGCATGAGACATCCTCCTCTTGAACGGAGAGATCTCAGCCCTGAGCGGCCCTCGGCGCTTTGACGCGGATCAAACCGCCGCGCCCTCACGGAGGGTCGGAGGACGATCCCGGCTCGGCCTTCGGCCGTCCGGATGACGCCGCTGGTCAATCCTCCGCCATCGCCTCCGCGACCAGATCGTCCGCCGCGAGCTTCAGCAGCGCGTCGTGGGAGGCGCCGTAGACCGGCTCGCGGCCGACCTCCAGCAGCACGGGCACGGCCAGCGGCGAAACGCGCGACAGCGGTTTGTGGACCATGTGGCCCTTCACCCGCGCCAGCATCTCGACGATGCGCTCGAGGTCGATCAGGCCGCGGGAGGCGTCGGCGCGGGCGGCGCGGAGCAGGACGTGGTCGGGCTCGTGCCGGCGCAGCACGTCGTAGATCAGGTCGGTGGACATGGTGACCTGCCGCCCGGTCTTTCGCTTCGCGCCGATCACATTGCGCTCGATCAGCCCGGCGATGATGGCGCAGTTGCGGAAGGTGCGCTTCATCAGCGCGCTTTCCTCCAGCCACGCCTCCAGATCGTCGCCCAGCATGTCCTGGTCGAACAGCGCGTCGAGCGAGAGCAGGTCGCCCGCGATCATCGCGCTCATGTCGCGCAAAGCCCAGACCGCGAGGCAGTAGTCGCTCGCCACGAAGCCCAGCGGCGCGGCGTGCGCGCGCTCCAGCCGGCGGGTCAGCAGCATGCCGAGCGTCTGGTTCGCGAGCCGGCCCTCGAAGGTGTAGGCCACGAGGAAGTTCTTGCCCGCCCGCGGAAAGGTCTCGACCAGCAGCTGCTCCGGCTCCGGGATCAGCGACCGGCGCTGCTGCAGGCCGAGCCATTCGCGGGTCTGCTCGGGAAGCTGCGGCCAGCTCGCGCGGTCGTCGATGATGCCGCGCACGCGGGCCGCGACGTCGGTCGTCAGCGGCATGCGCCCGCCCACATAGGTCGGCACCTTCGGCGCGTCGGAGGTCGAGCGCGAGGCGTAGACGTCGGTGTCGACGAGGGCGTCGAACTTCAGGATCTCGCCGGCGAACATGAAAGTGTCGCCGGGGGTGAGCGTCTCGACGAAGTACTCCTCGATCTCGCCCAGCACCCGCCCGCCGAAGCCGCCGGGGCCCACCGTCCCGGCCTTGCTGCGGCGCGCCTTGGCGAGGCGCACCTTCAGCGTCGTCGCCTCGATGATGGTGCCGACGTTCATGCGCCAGCTCTGCGCCACCTGCGGGTTCGAGACCCGCCACAGCCCGTCTTTGGTCTGGCGGATCTTGGCGAAGCGTTCGTAGGAGCGCAGCGCGTAGCCCCCGGTCGCCACAAAAGCGACGACGTCGTCGAAGGTCGCGCGGTCGACATGTGCGTAGGGCGCGGCGGAGGTGACCTCCGCGAACAGCGCGTCGGCGTCGAACGGGCCGCCGCAGGCGACGCCCAGCACGTGCTGCGCCAGCACGTCGAGCGAGCCGGGCTTGGCGGCCTCCGCGTCCTGCTCGCCCGCGAGCGCCGCGGCCCGCGCCGCTTCGCACTCGATCACCTCGAAGCGGTTGGCCGGCACCATGATGGCCTTGGAGGGCTCGTCCAGCCGGTGGTTGGCGCGCCCCGTCCGCTGCAGCAGCCGCGACGCGCCCTTTGGCGACCCCATGTGGACCACGAGGTCGACGTCCCCCCAGTCGATGCCGAGATCGAGCGTCGAGGTCGCGACCACCGCCTTCAGCCGGCCCTCGCCCATGGCGGCCTCCACCTTCCGGCGCTGGCCGACGTCCAGCGAGCCGTGGTGGAGCGCGATCGGCAGGGTGTCCTCGTTGATCCGCCACAGCTCCTGGAACGTCAGCTCGGCCTGCGCGCGGGTGTTGGCGAACAGGAGCGTGGTCTTGTGCCGCTTGATCTCCTCGTAGATCGCGCCGAGCGCGTGGCGGCCGCCGTGGCCGGCCCAGGGCAGGCGCTCGTCGGTCTGGTGGATCGAGATGTCCGGCGCCGCGCCGCCGGCGATCTGCACGAGCTCCGCCAGCGGGCGGCCCCGCCGGGGGTCGACCAGCCAGCGGCGCAACTCGTCGGGGTCGCTCACGGTGGCGGAGAGCCCAACCGTGACGACGTCCGGCGCCAGCGCCCGGATGCGCGCGAGCGCCAGCGCGAGCTGGTCGCCGCGCTTGGTGGGGCCGAGCGCGTGCAGTTCGTCCACCACCACGCGCTTCACCGTCTCGAACAGCCGGCCCGCGCTGGGGTCGCCGATGAGCAGCGCGATCTGTTCGGGGGTCGTCAGCAGGATGTCCGGCGGCTGCTCCTTCTGCCGCTTGCGGCGCGACGCCGGCGTGTCGCCGGTGCGGCCCTCGACGCGGACGGGGAGGCCCATCTCCGCGATCGGCCGCTCCAGATTGCGCGCGACGTCGACCGCGAGCGCCTTTAGCGGCGACACGTAAAGCGTGTGGATTCCAGCGTTGTGGGAGTTCGACGGCCCGCGGTCGGCGAACTCGACCAGCGTCGGCAGGAAGCCCGCCAGCGTCTTGCCGGCCCCCGTCGGCGCGATCAGCAGAGCGTCGCGGCCGCCTTGAGCGTGCGCCATGAGTTCGAGCTGGTGGACGCGCGGCGTCCAGCCGCGCCCGGCGAACCAGCGCACGAAGCGGTCGGGCAGCACGGCTGCGGAGGGGACGCGGGCGCGGGTGGACACGGGAGAGAGATAAGAGTTTCGCCGCGCGCGGGGAGGGGCGCGGAGCGAAGTCTGCGGCGCGGTCAGCTCGACGGCTTGTCCGTCGCGGGCTTCGCCGCCTTCGCCTTCTCGATCTGCGGCTTCAGCGTCGCCTCGGCCGACTCCATCGTCAGCGGGCCCACGAACTTGAAGGCGACGCGGCCGTCGCCCGTCACCACGAAGGTCTCGGGCACGCCGTAGACGCCCCACTCGACGCCGGCCCGGCCGTTGGCGTCGACGCCGACGCGCTCGTAGGGGTTGCCGAGGCCGCCGAGGAAGCGCCGGGCGTTCTCGGCCGTGTCCTTGTAGTTCAGCCCGAGAATGCGGACGCCCTGCTCCCGCAGCCGCATCAGCACCGGATGCTCCTGCCGGCAGGGGGCGCACCAGGAGGCGAACACGTTCACCAGCGTGACCTGCCCGGTCGCAAGGTCGGCGCTGGAGAAGCCTGCGACCGGCGCGCCGTTCGCGAGCAGCCCCTTAAGCCCCGGAAGCGCCGTCTGCGGGGCCGCCCGCCCGACCAGCGCCGAGGGCAGGGCCGCGGGGTCCCGCCCGCTCGTGAGCGAGCCGTAGAAGAACCAGACGCCGACCGCGACCAGCGCGACGGGCAGCGCGAACAGCGCCCGCCGCAGCGGCGAGGGCCGGTCGTCCGGCGTGGTCGGCGCGGTCATGAGCGCGGTCCGCTGGCGGGGCGCTGCCGCCCCGACCGGGCCTCGAGCTCCGCCAGCGCCCGGCGCTGGGCGCGCTGGTCGAGCGCGGTCCAGAGGATGAGCCCCGCGATCACCGCGAAGGCGATGGCGTAGGAGGCGGCGATGTAGCCGAAGTGCGCGTCGGTCATGCCGCGGGCTCCGGCGCGAGGGCTGTGGGCGCCGAGGCCGCGGCGGTGAGACGCAGGGTGCGCACCCGACGGCGCAGCAGCTCGGTGCGCATGCCGACGAGATGCAGCGTCGTGAACAGCAGCGTGAAGGCGACGGCCGCGATCAGCAGCGGCCAGAGGATGGAGGGGTCCATCGTCGGCTTGCCGGCGCGGATCACGGAGGCCGGCTGGTGCAGCGTGTTCCACCAGTCGACCGAGAACTTGATGATCGGGATGTTGACCGATCCCACCAGCGTCAGGATCGCGCAGGCCTTGGCGGCGCGCGACGGCTCCTCGATCGCGGCGCGCAGCGCCATCAGCCCGAGGTACATGATGAAGAGGATCAGGAACGAGGTCAGCCGCGCGTCCCAGACCCACCACGTTCCCCACATCGGCTTGCCCCACAGCGAGCCGGTGGCGAGCGCGAGGAAGGTGAAGGCGGCGCCGAGCGGGGCTGCGGCCTTGGCCGAGACGTCGGCGATGGGGTGGCGCCAGATCAGCACGCCGAGGCTCGCGATCGCCATCAGCGTGTAGGCGAACATGGCGAGCCAGGCCGACGGCACGTGGATGAACATGATCCGCACCGTCTCGCCCTGCTGGTAGTCGGCGGGGGCGACGACCAGCGCGAGGTACAGCGCGACCGCGAAGACGACCGCAGTGGCGCCGATCAGCCACGGCGTGAGCCGCTCGGCGAAGGCGGCGAAGCGCGAGGGGTTCGCGAGCGAGGTGACGGCGGAGAGCAGGGACATGGGTTCGGTCGGGCCGGTCCGTTCGTGGTCGTCGGAGGCGAAGCCGGCGTGCCGGGATCGTCAATCGTCGCGGGATCTTCGGTCGTCGAATACGTCCATCCTGAGGTCGCCGTTACCTAAGGCGCCTTTGCGCCGCAGGAAACGCGCCATCCGTCGCAAGCCGTTCACATCTCAATCCCGCAGCAGCCGGAGGGCGGCGGCGGCCGCGACGGGGCCGAGCACCGCGTAGCCGAGCGCGAGGCCCGCCAGCACGCCGAGCGGGCCGAAGCCGTCGCGGGCCGGGTCGCTCGCGGCGACGCCGAAGATCAGCACCGGGATCGCGAGCGGCAGGATCAGCACCGGGACCAGAAGTCCGCCGCGGCGCAGGCCGACGGTGAGCGCCGCGCCGACCGCGCCGAGGCAGGCGAGCGCCGGCGTCCCCAGCAGGAGGGACGCCGCGACCTTGAGCGAGGTCTGCGGCCCGACGTCGAGCATCACCGCGAACAGCGGCGCGGCGACGACGAGCGGCACGCCCGTTGTGAGCCAATGCGCGAGGATCTTGGCCGCGACGACGAGCTCGAGAGGCGCGGGCGCGAGATGCATCAGGTCGAGCCCGCCGTCCTCGTGGTCCGCCTGCAGCAGCCGGTCGAGCCCGAGCAGGGTGGCGAGAAGCGCGCCGAGCCACAGGATCGCCGGGCCGATGCGGCCGAGCAGCGGCAGGTCCGGTCCCACCGCGAACGGCGTGACGGTCACCACAAGAAGAAAGAAGACGACGCCGAGCCCGGCCCCGCCGCCACGGGCGAGCGCGAGATCGCGGCTGAGTACGGCCGAGAGGGGAGAGGGCAAGGCGGCGTCCTGAAGGCTCATGCGTGGGGCGCCCGCAGCCTTTGGCCAAGGGGGCGCGTCACGCTTTATTTCCTGCGGGCGACGAAACATAGCAAGCGCCTCCGCGTTGAGCCTGCCCTTGGGTCGGCGGCAGCCGACCTCGTTCAACATGCGGTCGGCTCCAACCGACCGGCATTCGGAGGTTACGTCATGTCCACCGTGTCCCGCATCGCTCTCGGCGCGTTCGCTCTCGGCGCCATCGCTCTCGCTCCTGTCTCCGGCGCCCGCGCCGACGAGACCGAGATGGCGAAGAACGCAAAGGTGTCGCTGGTCCAGGCGATCGACGCGGCCGAGGCCAAGGGCGGCGGCAAGGCCACCGAGGTCGAGTTCGAGGACGACAACGGCGGCCGTTGGGAGGTGAAGGTCCTGAGCGCGGCGGGCGACAAGCTCACCGAGTATTATGTCGACCCGAACTCCGGCCAGGTGACCGGAGAGGCCAACCAGCCGATCGAGGTCTATTTCACGATGCTGAAGCCCGAGGACTTCAACAAGGCCTCGACCCAGCTCAAGGCCGCGGTGGCCGCGGCGGAGCAGCTCGGCGGCGGCAAGGCGGTCAGCGCGGAAGTCGAGCGCGAGAGCGGCGCGGTCGCCTACGAGATCGACGTCGCCGGGGCCGACGGCAAGAAGGACGTGAAGGTCGACGCCAACGGCAAGGCGACCCTCGACTGATCCACGCGCACCGCGCGACGTTATGGGCCGGCGCCTCCTGGAGGCGCCGGCCTTCTTCGTTCTAGGCCCGGTCCCCGCGGAGACAGATTCGCGGCTCCGGCGACGTTCGCAGCGGCTTCGGCGGCGCCCTGCGGGCATTTGTCGGGCCACCGTTCGGCGAGTTCCGCCTGATATCCCGCAACAGATACCGCCCGGCGCCCGCGACGTTTCCGCCGCACCCCCGTACGGCGGCGTTTTTCACATTATTTTCAAGGCGTTGTAACTTTGCGGCGGAACCTTGACAGCCTATGCCCCAAAAATTAGGGTGCGCGCGACTTGAAGGGGGCGACGAACGGCTCCGGGGGTCGGGAGGAGACGCGGGCGCAATGACGCAAGGCTCCGACCATCGTCCGGATCGGAACGACGCTCCCGGCGACGGCGATCTGGCCGGGCGTCTCGAGCGGCTCGATCGTGAGATCGAAAAGCGGGGCTCCTCCAAATCCACCGGCGCTGACGGCCGCTCCGGCGGCGACGTCTCCTCGGGCCTCGCTCAGGCGTTCCGGCTCAGCTCGGAGTTCGTCGCGGGCGTGGTGGCGGGCGGCATCGTCGGCTTCCTGGTCGACAAGCTGTTCGGATCGAGCCCTTGGGGCCTGATCGTCTTTCTGCTGCTCGGCTTCGTCGCCGGGGTGTTGAACGTGTTGCGCTCGGCGGGCCTCGTCAAAGGTCCGGGCCAATAGGCCTCCCGAAAGCGCGCCGCGCAGGTTGGTCGGACGCCTTCGGGACCCCGAAGACGTCCGATTTTTCGAGGACGAGGGACGCCCGAGAGCGGCGCGCCCGTAACAGGCTGAAGGAACGATGGCCGGCGCACTTGATCCGATCCACCAGTTCCAGATCGTTCCGCTCATCGGCGAGGGCGCGTTCGCCTTCACCAACTCCGCCGCCTACATGGCGCTGACGGTCGTCCTCATCACGGGCTTCCTGATGATCGGCACCTCGGCCCGCACCCTGGTGCCGGGCCGGCTGCAGTCGCTGGCGGAGATGTCCTACGAGTTCGTGGCCGGCACGGTCCGACAAACGTCCGGCGACGGCGGGATGAAGTTCTTCCCGCTGGTGTTCTCGCTCTTCATGTTCGTGCTGTTCGCGAACCTGATCGGCCTGATCCCCTACACCTTCACCGTCACCAGCCACATCATCGTCACCTTCGCGCTCTCGATGATCGTGATGCTGACGGTCGTGATCTACGGCTTCGCCAAGCACGGAACGCACTTCCTGCACCTGTTCGTGCCATCCGGCGTGCCGGGCTACATCCTTCCGCTCGTGGCGGCGATCGAGGTCATCTCGTTCCTCTCGCGCCCCATCAGCCTCAGCGTCCGTCTGTTCGCGAACATGCTCGCGGGCCACATCACGCTGAAGGTTTTCGCCGGCTTCGTGACGATGCTCTCCGCGAGCCTCGGCGGCGTCGGCCTCGCGCTCGGCGTGCTGCCGCTCATCCTGGCGATCGGCATCACCGCGCTCGAGTTCCTCGTCGCTTTCCTGCAGGCCTACGTCTTCACGCTGCTGGCCTGCATGTACCTCAACGACGCGCTGCACCCCGGCCACTGATCAAGCCTGCGGCGTCATCGCCCCGAAACCCACTGTCCCAATTGGAGTTCTCGTCATGGAAGCTGAAGCCGCGAAGTTCATCGGCGCCGGTCTCGCCACCCTCGGCATGGGCGGCGCAGCCGTCGGCGTCGCGAACATCTTCTCGAGCTACCTCGCCGGCGCGCTGCGCAACCCCTCGGCCGCCGACGGCCAGTTCGCTCGCCTCATCTTCGGCTTCGCGGTGACGGAAGCGCTCGGCATCTTCTCGCTGCTCGTCGCGCTGCTGCTGCTGTTCGCCGTCTGATTTCGGACGGACCTTCCGCGTGAGGCGGCCCTCCCGGCCGTCCGCGCGGCCTGACGCGCGATCGATGGGGAGCTTTCGATGACCGAGACCGCTGGTCCGGCCGGCACAATCATCCTGGCGCAGGCGGAGCACGCGACGCCCGCCGAGACGCATGCCGGCACGGAAGCGCAGGGCGGCGGCCATGGCGGCGGCGGCGCGTTTCCGCCGTTCGATTCGTCCACCTTCGCCGGTCAGATCCTCTGGCTCGCGATCTTCTTCGGCCTGCTCTACCTGCTGATGAGCAAGGTCGCGATCCCGCGCGTCGCCAACATCGTCGAAGGCCGCGCCGAACGCATCGCAGGCGATCTCGCCGAGGCGCGGCGTCTGCGGGCTGAAAGCAAGGCGGCCGGCGAGGCCTACGAAAAGGCGCTCGCCGACGCGCGCTCCAAGGCTCAGGCGATCGCGTCCGAGACCCGCGAGCGGGTCTCCAAGGAGGCCGACGACAACCGCAAGCGCACCGAGGCCGAGCTCAACGCCAAGCTCGAGGCTGCGGAAGCGCAGATCGGCGCGACCAAGGCGCAGGCCCTGTCCAACGTCCGCGTGATCGCGGTCGACGCGGCCTCGGCCATCGTCGAGCGGCTGGCGGGCGCTTCGGCGCCGGCGGCGGACATCGAGCGGGCGGTCGACGCCTCGCTCGCACGCTGAGGGACGAGACCATGGGAAGCGCTGAATTCTGGGTTCTCGTCGCCTTCGTCATCTTCATCGGGATCGTCGTCTATCTCGGCGTGCCTGGGAAGGTGACCGCGGCGCTCGACCGCCGCGCGGCCAAGATCAAGGCCGAACTCGACGAAGCCCGCGCCCTGCGCGAGGAGGCGAGCCGCCTGCTGGCGGAATTCGCCCGCAAGCGCGACCAGGCCGACCGTGAAGCGGAGGAGATCGTCGCCGCCGCCCGCGCCGACGCCGAACGTCTTGCGGCCGACGCGAAGGCCAAGGTCGAGGAGTTCGTCGCCCGCCGCACGAAGCAGGCCGAGCAGAAGATCGCCATGGCCGAGGCCCAGGCCGTCACCGAGGTGCGCTCCGCCGCCGCCGACGCGGCCGTCTCCGCCGCCGCGGAGGTGCTAACCTCCCAGGCCCGCGGGCCGCTGGGCGACAAGCTGTTCGACAACGGCCTCTCGGAGCTTCGCGCCAAGCTCAACTGAGCGACGCTGAGCTCGCATTTCAAAAGAGCCGCCCCAGGGCGGCTCTTTTCGTTTGTGCCCCAGCACGTCGTTCAACCAAAAGATGTACTTCTAAATCGCACCATTTAATGGTGTGGTGTGGCGCCTTCGAGGAGCGCTTCATGACCGAGCTTTTCGCGGAAGTCCGACGCACGATCGAATTGGTCGCGGAGATCCAGACCGCCGCAACGCTTTCGGTGGTCGGGCTCGCACTGATGGCTTTCGCTTCTGCGGCGCTTTATTGGGCCATCAACCGGGCAGGGGAGGCCGCCACCTGGCTAAAGCTGACGATGGCGGCGAGCCTCGTCTCCGGCGTCGCATTTTCCATCGCGGGGCCGGCGGTCGCGCTCCTCAGCCGCACCGACACGCCGATCAGAACACTCCCAAAGGATCAGATTTTCGCCAAGCTTCGCACAAACGAGCGTGTGACGTGGCTGATCAGGCTGATCCCCTATTATCCGGACAAGCAGCCCGAACTGGCGGTGAGCCAGCTCCGCACGCTGGGCCCATCCTCGCTGAAATACGTGTTCGTCGGCTCGTACGAGGAGGTCAAGGGCCGCACCGTCGAGCAAGCCATCGCAATGGTGGGCGGCGCTTATCACCGAGATCAGCGTGTTTCAGCGGTGATCTTCGCGGTCTCCGGCCGCTATCCCATCTTTCCCGGAAATGCCCGGGGGCTCCTGCAAGTGATCAAGAAAATTGAGACGGATCCAGCATCGCAGGTCGCTAATAAACTGATCAAAGAAGACGCTCTCGGCAAAGACGCCGAAGAAAGTCTGTTAAACGAAGAGCTTAGTTCTTGGTCGTTTGATTTCTACAAGAAATACTTTTGGAAATTCTGTAGCCTGACTCATAAATTGCGGTGTGGGAAAGCTGCCTTTGATGTGCATCAGTCGATCAGCAGCATCAATTCCGATTGGCATCCTGCGGGAGCCGCGACCATGAGACAGTCAGATCCGTGCGCTTCGGCACCGCGCGTCTGCACCTTCACGACATGGGATGAGATCACCAATGACATTTATCCAGATTTTGGGGCTCGCGTGTTTCTGATCGAGAACAAGCCGATCACCGACTTGAGCAATCGCTATCTGATCGACTTCGAGAATCCGTCGATGCAGTTGATCCCCGAAATCGGTAACGTCGCGACCGCACGCGGAGGCTGAAGTGTCGGCGCCGCCTCACCGCCCCGCCGTCACCACCTTCGCGGCGCGCTGCAGTTCGGCCTGGCTCATCTCGAAGCCGACCACCACGGACCAGCCGGCGTAGTCCTTCGCCGGCGGCAGCGACAGGTCCTCGACCACATAGGCGAACGGGCCGGACGTCGCGCCGCGCGGCAGCTGAACCTTCACTTTGGCGCGACGGCTCGCCACCGGCTGTCCGCCGTCGTCGAGCACCGCGATGGTGAGCGGCGCATTGAACCAGCTCGGTCCGGCCGTCGTCGCCCGGACGCCGTCGCCGGTCACCGCGACCTTCACCAGCGTCTCGGCGCCCAGGTCGGCACAGTCGCGGGCGAGGGCCCCGAGCGTCGCCCGATTCGCGCCCGCCGCGCCGCGCGGGAAGCTCTCCGCGCCTTTGAGCGTCACGACGCGGGGGCAGGCGGCGTCGTCGGCCGGACGGGCGGCGACGCCCTGGCCGACCAGAGCCGCGGCGGCCTGCGAGGCGCTCGGGGCCTGCTGGGCGGATGCGGGAGCAACGAGCGCGAGCGTCGCGACGAGCGCGGCTGCGGACGGTGCGTGGAGAGACATCGTGCGAATCCCTGCGATGACGTTCGGCCGGCCCCGCGTTCATCTTTCGTCAAGGAATAGGGCTGAATTGCGCGCGCCCCCTCGCGTTCGGCCCGAGGCCCGCGGCCCGTCCCTGCGAGGGCGCGGCGAATGCCGCGGATAAGCCATACGGCGCCATTGACAGGCCCCCTGTCGACCCCCTAAGACCCACCGCGAGCCCAGGTGGCGGAATTGGTAGACGCGCACGGTTCAGGTCCGTGTGGGTAACACCGTGGAGGTTCGAGTCCTCTTCTGGGCACCACATCCACGTTCGAGCGTCGCGAAGTTATTCTCGCGGCGCTCGAACGTGTTCGTCTTGACGCGCGCCTGCCCGGCGGCTTCGCTTCGTCGCACGCCCGGCGCGCATGATCGGTAGAGCCGCGCATGACGATCCGACTTCATCGGGGCGATCTTCCCAACGATTACGTTCCCGGTTTTGCGGTCGCGATCGACACCGAAACCCTCGGCCTCAATCCCCATCGCGACCGGCTCTGCCTGGTCCAGCTTTCGACCGGCGACGGCTCGGCCGATCTCGTCCAGATCGCGCCCGGCCAGACCCGCGCCCCGAACATCGAGGCGCTGCTGCGCGACCGCGCGGTGACCAAGCTGTTCCATTTCGCCCGGTTCGACGTCGCCGCCCTCTACAAGGCCTTCGGCGTCATGACCGAGCCGGTCTACTGCACCAAGATCGCGTCGAAGCTGGTCCGCACCTACACCGACCGCCACGGCCTGAAGGATCTCGTCCGCGAGATGCTCGGCGTCGAAATCTCCAAGCAGCAGCAGTCGTCGGACTGGGGCGCGGACGAACTGTCGGACGCGCAGCTTTCCTACGCCGCGAGCGACGTGCTGCATCTGCACGCCCTGCGCGCGAAGCTGGACGGCGTGCTCGCGCGCGAGAACCGCACGGCCTTCGCCGACGCCTGCTTCGCCTTCGTTCCCGTGCGCGCGGCGCTTGATCTCGCGGGCTGGGCCGAGAACGACATCTTCTCGCACGCCTGACGGAACGCCCGCGTGCTGAGGTCCTCCCCCATCATCGCCATGGCTGCGGCGGGCGGCGTCCCGGCAGAGGCGTTCCGGCGCGCCGAACGGCACAGCCGGCTGGTGCGACGGTTGAGGATCGCGACGCCGATGCTGGCGGCGGCGCTCGTCGTCGCGGCGGGCGCCGCGGCGGTGCTGGAGCCACTGTCCGACGAGGTGCACGTGGACGTGGCCGGCATCGACGTCGGCGGCTCCACCGTGGCGATGGACGCGCCGCGGCTGCGCGGCTTCAACGGCCAGGACCGCGCCTACGACGTCACGGCCCGCACCGCGCGGCAGACCATCGCCAGTCCCAACCGGATCGAGCTCGACGGCCTCGGAGCGCGGATCGAGATGACGGACCAGGGGTGGGCGACGCTCACCTCCAGCGCCGGCGTCTACGACGCGACGGCGCAGGTGCTGGACCTCACGCAGAGCGTGCGCGCCATCTCCGACAAGGGCGACGACGCGACCTTCGCCAGCGCCCGGGCGGAGCTGAAGACGGGACGGATCGTGTCCGACCAACCCGTCACGATCAAGATGGGCGGTTCTCTGCTCACCGCGGATCGCATGGAGATCCTACACAGCGGCGACAGCATGCGGTTCTCCGGCCGTGTTAAGCTGACGCTGCGTCGGGAATCCGCCGCGGCCGACGCTCTCCCCGCCAATCCCCCGCAAACGCCGTGAAAGCTCAAAACACTACGCCCAAGGAGGCGCCGATGCGTTTCGTTCTCGCGATCTTCGCAAGTCTCGCGCTGCCGGCGGTCGCTTCGGCGCAGTCCGTCACCAGCGCGTTCGAAGGGTTCTCCGGCCGCTCCAACGAGCCGGTCAACGTCGAGGCGGACAATCTGGAGGTGCGCGAGAAGGACCAGGCCGCGGTGTTCTCCGGCAACGTCCAGGTGGTTCAGGGCGACTCGACGCTGAAATCGAAGCAGCTGACGATCTACTACTACGGCCCGAACGATCAGCCGCAGAAGCCGAAGGACGCGCAGCGTCCAACCCAGGGCGCGACCTCGGGCCCGAGCGGCACGCCGAGCGCGCCGCAGGGCCGCGACATCCGTCGTCTCGAGGCCGACGGCAACGTGGTCGTCACCTCCAAGGAGCAGAAGGCCACGGGCCAGCACGGCGTGTTCGACATGCCGAGCAACACCGTGGTCCTGACGGGCGGCGTCGTGGTCTCCCAGGGCGACAACGTGATCCGCGGCGACCGGCTGCACGTCGACCTGACGACCCAGCGGTCGCGCGTCGAGAGCGCCGCGGGCGGCGGCCGCGTGCAGGGCGTGTTCAAGCCCGCGCAGCGCCAGCAGCCCTAAGGAGCGCCGCGTGAGCCTGATGTCGCGTTTCGCCGCCGGACGCCGGCGGCCCGAGGCCGCCTATTCGCCGTCGGCGGGCGGCCATGACTTCGAAACCGCGGACGTCGCCGAAGGCGCGCTGGTGGCGCGGGGGCTCGCGAAGAGCTACGGCTCCCGCGCCGTCGTGCACGACGTCGGCCTGTCGGTGCGGCGCGGCGAGGCTGTGGGCCTGCTCGGGCCGAACGGCGCCGGCAAGACGACGGTGTTCTACATGATCACGGGTCTCGTCCCGGCCGACCGCGGCCGGATCGAGCTCGACGGCAACGACGTGACGCGCCTGCCGATGTACCGCCGCGCGCGGCTCGGGGTCGGCTATCTCCCGCAGGAGGCCTCGATCTTTCGCGGCCTGTCGGTGGAGGACAACATCCGCGCCGTGCTCGAGGTCGTGGAGCCGGACCGCAAGCGGCGTGAGCACGACCTCGACGCCCTGCTGGACGAGTTCGGCGTCGCGCGGCTGCGCAAGTCGCCGTCGATCGCGCTGTCCGGCGGCGAGCGGCGCCGCGTCGAGATCGCCCGGGCGCTTGCGAGCCGGCCGAGCTTCATGCTGCTCGACGAGCCGTTCGCGGGCATCGACCCGATCGCGGTGGGCGACATCCAGGCGCTGGTGCGGCATCTCACCAACCGCGGCATCGGCGTGCTCATCACGGACCACAACGTCCGCGAGACGCTGGGGCTAATCGACCGCGCCTACATCATTCACGCGGGGCGCGTGCTGATGGAGGGGACGCCCGACGAGATCGTGTCCCATCCGGACGTCCGACGGCTTTACCTCGGCGAAGAGTTCCGGCTTTAAGAACGGCGAAGCGGTTCGTTATGCAAGAATCGGCCCACACGCCTTGCGGCGCGGGTCGAAGTCGCAGACGATCGGCTCGGCGGGCGTGTCGCGCCCGCCCTGTTCCCGTGTCGACGACGCGGACCGGCCGCCGCTGACGAGTGCGCGACAGCCGGGGCCGCGTCGCCTCAGCCGTCCGAGCGCCCGCACTCATGGCCCTGACCCCTAAGCTGCTTCTGCGCCAATCACAGTCGCTGGTGATGACGCCGCAGCTTATGCAGGCCATCAAGCTGCTGCAGTTGTCGAGCCTCGACCTCGCGACCTACGTGGAGAACGAGCTCGAGCAGAATCCGCTCCTGGAGCGGCAGGAGGAGCGGGTCGAAGACGTGCCCGACGAGGCCCAGGCGCAGGAGCGCCGCCTCGATGAGGCCTTCGAGGGCGCGAAGAGCTCCGATGACTGGAGCGAGGACGGCGGCGCCGGCTCGCGGTCCGAAATCGAGCAGCGGCTCGACACCGACTTCGGCAACGTCTTTCCCGACGACGCGCCCCAGGAGGTCGCCCGGACGCCGGCGGAGACCCCGCCCGACGTCGGCGACTGGTCGTCGATCGGCCCTGGCTCCGCCGGTTCGGGGGAGGGCGCCGACCTCGAAGCCTACGTGGCCGATCGTCCGACGCTGGCAGATCACCTGGAGCGCCAGCTTGCGCTCGCGGTGTCGTCGACCGTCGAGCGCGCCATCGGCCTGCACCTGATCGATCTCGTCGACGAAGCCGGCTACATCCGCGAGCCGATCGAGTCGATCGCCGAGCGGCTCGGCGCCTCGCTGGCGGCGGTCGAGGGCGTCCTGCGCGTCATCCAGACCTTCGAGCCGAGCGGCGTCGGCGCGCGCACGCTCGCGGAATGCCTCGCGATCCAGTTGCGGGAGCGCGACCGCTACGATCCCGCCATGCAGGCTCTGGTGGAGAACCTCGAGCTCGTCGCGCGCCGTGATTTCACGGCTCTGCGCCGCCTGTGCGGCGTCGACGAGGAGGACCTCGCCGACATGCTGGCCGAGCTGAAGCGGCTCGAGCCGAAGCCGGGGCGCGGGTTCGGCGGCGAGGTGGTGCTGTCGGTCAGCCCCGACGTGCTGGTGCGGCTCGGCCAGGACGGCGCCTGGCTGGTCGAGCTGGTCGCCGACAGCCTGCCGCGCGTGCTCGTGAACCAAGCCTATTACGCCAAGGTGGTCCGGGTCGCGAAGGACGAGGGCGAGAAGACCTTCCTGACCGAATGCCTGCAGACCGCGAACTGGCTGACGCGCAGCCTGGAGCAGCGGGCGCGGACCATTCTCAAGGTCGCGACCGAGATCGTGCGCCAGCAGGACGGCTTTCTCGTCCACGGCGTCGCGCATCTCAGGCCGCTCAACCTGCGCACGATCGCGGACGCCATCGGCATGCACGAATCGACCGTGTCGCGGGTGACCGCCAACAAGTACATGGCGACGCCGCGCGGGGTGTTCGAGCTGAAGTACTTCTTCACCGCCTCGATCGCGAGCGCGGACGGCGGAGACGCCCATTCGGCGGAAGCCGTGCGGCATCGCATCCGCACGATGATCGACGCGGAGAGCCCCGACGACGTTCTGTCCGACGACACGATCGTGAAGCGGCTGCACGACGGCGGCGTCGAAATCGCCCGGCGCACCGTCGCCAAGTACCGCGAGAGCCTGCGCATTCCGTCGTCGGTGCAGCGCAGGCGCGAGAAGACGTCGGCCCGCAACGTGCCGGCCCAATAGAGTTCCGACAAGTTTTTCAAGGTTTTAGCGGAAAAATGATCGCGCCGAAGGGTCGATTGACTTCGATCTGGGCGGCTCTTAGGTCTTAAAAGGAGGGTGACGACGGTGCGTTCGGCGGCGCGTTTTTGGCGGCGTTGAAGGCATGGTTCCGGCGCCCGACCTCCTGTCGTCAGTCGTGGAGCGAAATCCATGTCATTGCGCGTTTCCGGAAAGAACCTCGATCTTGGAGAGACCCTTCGAGAGCAGGTTCAGGATCGTATTTCTGGCGCGATGTCGAAGTATTTTGACGGCGGTTTCTCCGGCCACGTCACCGTCGCCAAGGACGGGTCCGGGTTCCGCACCGAATGCTCGCTGCACCTGGACAGCGGGATCGTTCTGCAGTCCGCCGGCGCGGCCGCGGACGCCTACGCGAGCTTCGACCAGGCCGCGGCCCGCATCGAGCGCCGCCTGAAGCGGTACAAGGCCCGCCTCAAGGACCATCATGCGGAGGCCGACTCGAACGACAACGCGCCCTACGTGGTGTTCGAAAGCCCGACCGACGAGACGGACCTGGAGGACGACGGCTGGAGCCCGGTCATCGTCGCGGAGACCACCACCAAGCTGCGGCGGATGACTGTGGGTTTCGCCGTGATGGAGCTCGACCTCACTGGCGCGCCTGTGGTCGTTTTCCGGCATGCGGTTCACGGCCGCATCAATATGGTGTATCGCCGTGCTGACGGTAACGTCGGCTGGATTGACCCGCCCCCGGTTGGCGGCGCGGACGGCCACTGAATTCGAGCCGCGGTCGCGGCGCGTGGGATAAGCTCCCGCGCGTCGCTGCGGGCCGCGCAGCCGAGGTTTCGACGTCAGATGCCCCTAGCCGACCTCGTCGCGCAGAACGCGATATTACCGGCGCTCAAAGTGAATTCGAAAAAGCAGGCCATCCAGGAGCTTGCGGCGCGCGCCGCGGAGCTCACGGGCTTGCCCGAGCGCGACGTATTCGAGACGCTGCTGCAGCGGGAGCGGCTTGGCTCCACGGGCGTGGGGGCGGGCATCGCGATCCCGCACGGCAAGCTGCCGAAGTTTGACCGCTTGTTCGGCCTGTTCGCGCGGCTGGATCGTCCGATAGACTTCGACGCGCTCGACGGCGAGCCGGTCGATTTGGCCTTCCTGTTGCTCGCGCCGGAAACGGCGGGCGCGGACCATTTGAAGGCGCTCGCGCGGGTCGCCCGCGTCCTACGTGATCCGGCCACCGCCCAGAAGCTACGCGCCTCCCGCGACGCGACGGCGCTGCACGCCGTGCTGACCCAGCCTCTCGCCTCAAACGCGGCGTAGACTGCTTAGTTTGCGGGCGGTCGCTCCACCACGCAGCTGCGAGACGCCCCCTAGATCAGCGGGCGTCTCGCCTTTGTCTTTCGCGGCTGGCCTCAGTGCAGGCTGACGGTGACGAGCTCATGCTCGCGCGCGCTCTCGAACAGGGCTTCGCGGCTGTCCGCGACCACGATCGGCTGTCCGTTGGCGCCGAGCAGCGCGAACAGCTTCAGGCCCGGCTCAAGCTCGGGAGCCTCCGGAAACAAAGCGTTCAGCTCCTCGGAGAGGATCGGTTTGACGTAGGCGATGTGGCCGTCGCCAACGGCCGCAAATTCGGCCGAACTCAGGGGACCCTGACGGACCGAAGCGTTTTCCCGGATCATGACTCACTCCTTCTCCGCTAAGCGGCTGCTTTCGTCGCGCGACACGATGGCGATACGTTGAACTTCGCGCTTCGGCTCTGGACGAACGAGATCGACGACCAAAAGTCCCGTCGCAAGATCGGCGCCGAGAACTTCCATGCCTTCGGCGAGCAGAAAGGCTCGGACGAACTGGCGGGCCGCGATCCCCCTGTGCAGGTAGACGCGGTCTTCGCGCTCGGCCGGCGGCCGGCCACGGATCACCAGTTCGTTCTTCTCGATCGTGACCTCCAGCTGTTCGGGCTGGAAACCTGCGACGGCGAGCGTGATGCGGAGCCGTTCCGGCCCGTCGATCGACGGGCCCACACGTTCGATGTTGTACGGCGGGTAGCCGTCGGCGCTCTTCGCGACGCGATCCAGCGCGCGCTCAAGGCCGTCGAACCCGAGCAGAAACGGGCTCTGAAAACTCGTCATACGCGACATGTTCAAAGTCCTTCGCATAAGCGACTTTGACGGAGCCTCGTAAACAAAGCGCTCCGAAGGCCGGTGGTTCCGGCCGATCGTTAAGGTGGGCGCGGGACGCGTGGCTTTCAAGCGCCCCGGGTTCCGCCGCCCTAAGGGCGCCGCCGCCCTTGCGGCTTGCGTTCGCAGGGTCGTTGGCGCCTCATGGCCGCCGCCAAAAAGGGGGTCTCGTTCATGCTGTCCGGCTTCGACATCGTCGCGATCGCGGCGGCGCTGCTGATCATCTTCGTCATCTTCGCAGGCGTGAAGACGGTCCCGCAGGGCTTCAACTACACCGTCGAGCGCTTCCAGAAGTACACAAGGACGCTGGATCCCGGCCTCACCATCATCGTGCCGTTCATCGACCAGATCGGGCGCAAGGTGAACATGATGGAGCAGGTGCTCGACATCCCGAGCCAGGAGGTCATCAGCCGCGACAACGCCAGCGTGACGGTCGACGGCGTCGCCTTCTACCAGGTGATCGACGCGGCCCAGGCCTCCTACGAGGTGACCAGCCTCGAGCGCGCGATGATGGCGCTGACCATGACCAACATCCGCTCGGTGCTGGGCTCCATGGACCTCGATCACATCCTGTCCCAGCGCGACGAGATCAACATCAAGCTGCTGCACGTGGTCGACGCCGCCGCCGGGCCCTGGGGCGTGAAGGTCACCCGCATCGAGATCAAGGACATCACCCCGCCGGCGGACCTCGTCGCCGCCATGGGCCGGCAGATGAAGGCCGAGCGCGAGAAGCGCGCCTCGATCCTTGTGGCCGAAGGCGCGAAGCAGGCGCAGATCCTGGAGGCCGAGGGCCGCAAGGAGGCCGCCTTCCGCGACGCAGAGGCGCGCGAGCGGCAGGCGGAGGCCGAGGCGCGCGCGACGTCGCTCGTCAGCGAGGCGGTCGCGCGCGGCGACATGGCGGCGCTCAACTACTTCATCGCCGAGAAATACGTGGACGCCATGAAGGCGCTCGCGACCTCGCCGAACCAGAAGACGCTGGTCGTGCCCTACGAGGCGACGGCGCTGATCGGCTCGCTCGCCGGCATCGCCGAGATCGCGCGCGACACCTTCGGTGGCGACGGCGGCGCGACGCCCGCCGCCCGGACCTCCGGGTCCCGGCGCGGAAGCGTGCCGAACGCCGGCGCGTCTCCGGCGTCGGGGGCCTGAGGGCGGTGCTGGTCGAACTGATCGGCGGCCTCGGGCCGTGGCGCTGGGTGGTGCTGGGGGTCGCGCTGCTCGCGATCGAACTCGTGGCGCCGGGCACCGTGCTGCTGTGGCTTGGGCTCGCGGCGATCGTCGTCGGGGCGCTCGCCTTCCTCGTCGATCCCGGCTGGCAGACCGAGGTGCTGGCCTTCGCCGTGCTCGGCCTCGCCGCCGCGGTGGGCTGGTGGTTCTTCGGCCGCCGCGACAACGCCGCGGTCAGCGACCGGCCGCTCCTGAACCGGCGCGCGCACGCCTGCGTCGGGCGGGTGCTGTCGCTCGACGAGCCGCTCGTCGACGGCGCCGGCCGCGTGCGGATCGACGACACGGTCTGGCGCGCGACCGGCCCGGATCTCCCCGCCGGCGCGCGGGTGCGGGTGATGGCCGCCGAGGGCTCGACGCTGAAGGTCAAGCCGGCGGATTGAGCGGGTTGAGGCTGGCTCCTGCAAACGCGACGCCTATGCGTCTGGGTCCCGGCTTTCGCCGGGACACGAGGGGAGGATGTCCCAGTCGTCCGCCCCAGTGGCGGGGGAAGGGCCCGTCAGGCCTTCAGGCGGTATCCCGTCTTGAAGATCCAGCGGATCGCCACGAGGCAGGCCAATAGGAACACCATCGTCATCGCGAGGCTCACCCCGATGTGGACGTCGGCCTTGCCGGTGAAGCTCCAGCGGAAGCCGCTGACGAGGTAGACCACGGGGTTGAACAGGCTGACCGCCCGCCAGAACGGCGGCAGCATGTCGATGGAGTAGAAGCTGCCGCCGAGGAAGGTGAGGGGGGTGATCACCAGCAGCGGGATGATCTGCAGCTGCTCGAACCCGTCCGCCCAGACGCCGATGATGAAGCCGAACAGGCTGAAGGTGAACGCCGTCAGCAGCAGGAAGGTCACCATCAGGACCGGATGCTCGATGGTGAGCGGCGTGAACAGCGAGGCGGTGGCGAGGATGATCAGGCCGATCACGATCGACTTGGTCGCCGCCGCGCCGACATAGGCGACGACGATCTCGAGGTAGGATACGGGCGCCGAGAGGATCTCGTAGATCGTGCCGGCGAAGCGCGGGAAGTAGATGCCGAACGAGGCGTTGGCGATGCTCTGCGTCAGCAGCGACAGCATGACGAGGCCCGGCACGATGAAGGTCCCGTAGGGGACGCCGTCGATCTCCTGCATGCGCTGGCCGATGGCCGCGCCGAACACCACGAAATAGAGCGAGGTCGAGATCACCGGCGAGATCACGCTCTGCATGATCGTGCGGAGCGCGCGGGCCATCTCGAACTTGTAGATGGCTCCGACGGCGCGCAGGTTCACGGAGGGGGTCATGCGCGCTCTTTCACGAGATCGACGAAGATGTCCTCGAGCGAGGACTGGGTGGTGCGGATGTCCTTGAAGGCGACGCCCGCGGCCGTCAGTTCGGTCAGCAGCGCCGCGAGGTCCGCGTGCTCGCGCGCGCCGTCGTAGACGTAGGCGAGTTCGCACCCCTCGCGCCGCAGCTCCAGCCCATAGCGGCCGAGCGACGCGGGGACCTCCGCCAGAGGAGCGCCGAGCTGCAGGATCAGCTCCTTGCGGCCGAGCTTCGCGATCAGCGCCGTCTTTTCCTCGACGAGGATCAGTTCGCCGGCGCGGATGACGCCGATGCGGTCGGCCATCTCCTCGGCCTCGTCGATGTAGTGGGTCGTCAGGATCACCGTGACGCCGGTGTCGCGCAGCTCGCGGATCAGCCGCCACATGTCGCGGCGCAGCTCGACGTCGACGCCCGCGGTCGGCTCGTCCAGGAACAGCACGCGCGGCTCGTGGGCGAGCGCCTTGGCGATCAGCACGCGCCGCTTCATCCCGCCGGAGAGCGCGAGAATGCGCTCGTCCTTCTTGGACCAGAGCGAGAGGTCGCGGAGCAGCTTCTCGACGTAGGCCGGGTTCTTCGGCTTGCCGAACAGCCCGCGGCTAAACGCCACCGTGTCCCACACGCTTTCGAAACGATCGGTCGAGAGCTCCTGCGGCACGAGGCCGATCAGCGAGCGCGCCGCGCGGTAGTCCGCGACGATGTCATGCCCGCCGACGCGCACCGATCCGCCGCTTGCGTTCACGAGCCCGCAGACGATCGAGATCAGCGTGGTCTTGCCCGCCCCGTTCGGCCCCAGCAACGCGAAGATTTCGCCGGGAGCGACGTCGAGATCGACGCGCTTCAGGGCTTGAAACCCGCCGTCGTAGGTCTTCGACAGGCTGGAAATCGAAATGATGGATTGCATGCGGGACAGACGCCTTTGCTCCGTCGCGGCAGGCGACGGCGGACGCGCAATCTAATCACTCGGCCCGTCCGGAAAAACCCTTCGCGGACGCGGTTTCGATATTGCGCCGCGGCATGATGCGTTTTTTCTATCATGCCATCGTGCCCCTAGATGATCCAAAATATCGGGAGCGAATCTTCGATCGTTCGATAGCCTGATCCGATAGTAAGGGTGCGGAAACGTCTCCCTTGAATTGTTATAGTCTTCACGCATAGGAGCCATGCAGCTTTGGATTGCGGAGTATTCGAGCGATCTGTTGTTGCAGCGGGAGCAATCCAGGATTATCTCGCAAATCGATTGCTGGCCCGCTCGCGTTGGGTCTGCGCTTCTCCTTAGAATGGTTTGACTCATGACCGAGGCGACCGCTCCGCTCAAACGCTCCCATGCCGCCGGCGGCTGGGGCGCTCTTCGCAGCTGCGGAAAGCACCTGATGGCGAGCGGCGCGATCCTGACCGGCGCCAAGGCGATGCTGAAGGCGAACCAGCCCGACGGTTTCGACTGCCCGGGCTGCGCCTGGGGCGACCCGGAGCACGGCTCGTCCTTCGAGTTCTGCGAGAACGGCGTGAAGGCCGTCGCCTGGGAGGCGACGGAGAAGCGCGCGACGCCGGCCTTCTTCGCCAAGCACACGGTGAGCGAGCTGCGCGGCTGGAGCGACTACGAGCTTGAGGGCCAGGGCCGGCTGACCGAGCCGATGGCCTACGATCGGGCGACCGACCGCTTCGTTCCCGTGAGCTGGGAGCAGGCCTTCGCCGGCATCGCGAAAGAGCTCAACGCGCTGGCGAGCCCCGACGAGGCCGAGTTTTACACCTCGGGCCGCGCCTCGAACGAGGCGGCGTTCCTCTACCAGCTGTTTGCGCGGGTCTACGGCACCAACAATTTCCCCGACTGCTCCAACATGTGCCACGAGGCGAGCGGCGTCGGCCTGATCCAGGCGATCGGCGTCGGCAAGGGCACGGTGACGCTCGAGGACTTCCACCACGCCGACGCGATCATCGTCATCGGCCAGAACCCCGGCACCAACCATCCCCGCATGCTGGGCGACCTGCGCAAGGCCGCGCAGCGCGGCGCGCGGGTGGCGGTGCTCAATCCGGTGCGCGAGCGCGGGCTGGAGCGTTTCTCCGATCCGCAGGCGAAGATCGAGATGCTGCGCGGCGGATCGACCTCGATCGCGAGCCATTATTTCCAGCCCAAGCTCGGCGGCGACATGGCCGCGATCCGCGGCGTGGCGAAGGTCGTGTTCGCCCGCGACGCCGCCGAGCGCGCCGCCGGCCGCGCCTCGCTGCTCGACGAGGCCTTCATCGCCGAGCACACCACCGGGCTCGAGGCCTGGCGCGCGGAGGTCGAGGCGACGTCCTGGGGGGCGATCGAGGACCAGTCGGGCCTGACCTACGACGAGATCGCGACGCTCGCCGACGTCTACCTCGGCGCCGAGCGCGTCATCGCCACCTGGGCGATGGGCGTGACCCAGCACAAGCACTCCGTCGCGACCGTGCGCGAGATCGCGAACCTGCTGTTCCTGCGCGGCCATATCGGCCGCGAAGGCGCAGGGCTCTGCCCGGTGCGCGGCCATTCCAACGTGCAGGGCGACCGCACCGTCGGCATCAACGAGAACCCGCCGGCCTGGCTGCTCGACAACCTCGAGGCGGCCTACGGCAAGGCCATGCCGCGCAAGCCCGGCCACAACGTGCGGCACGCGATCGAGGCGATGGTCGAGGGCCGCTCCAGGGCCTTCATCGGCCTTGGCGGCAACTTCGCCCGCGCGACGCCGGACACCGAGGTCGTCGAGGCGGCGCTGCGCGCCTGCCGGCTGACGGTGCAGATCGCGACCAAGCCGAACCTCGGCCACATGTCGGTGGGCGAGGTCGCCTACCTCCTGCCGTGCCTCGGCCGCACCGAGATCGACCGCAACGCCCGGAAGGTGTCGCAGATCGTGACCGTCGAGGACTCGATGAGCATGGTCCACGGCTCCGGCGGCATCAACAAGCCGGCCTCGCCGCATCTGAAGTCCGAGGTCGCGATCATCTGCGGGATCGCGGCGGCGACCGTGGGCTCGGCCCATGTGGACTGGGCCGCCATGGCCGAGGACCACGACCTCGTGCGGGACGGCATCGCCCGCGTCATCCCGGGCTTCGAGGATTACAACGTCCGCGTGCGCCGGCCGCGCGGCTTCCGGCTGCGCAATCCCGCCGCCGAACGCGCGTGGGACACGCCCTCCCGCCGGGCGGAGTTCTCGGCCGCCCCGCTCCCCGCCGAGGTCGAGCACCAGGCGGCGCGCCGGACCGGCGGCCAGTTCGTGCTGCAGACCTTCCGCAGCCACGACCAGTACAACACCACGATCTACGGCCTCGACGACCGCTACCGCGGCGTCTACGGCGAGCGCCGGGTGATCTTCATGCACGCGGACGACATCGCCGCGATGGGGTCGGAGCCGAACGCGCGGGTCGACGTGCTGGGCGCGTCCGACGACGGCCGCACCCGGCGCGCCGAGGACTTCCGCCTGATCGCCTACGACATCCCGCGCGGCTGCATCGCGGGCTACTATCCCGAACTCAACGCCGTGGTGCCGTTCAACAAGGTTGGCGACCTCAGCGACACGCCGCTGTCGAAGTCGGTGCTGGTGTCGCTCGCGCCGCGCGCGGAGGCGGCGGCGTGAGCGCGGCGATCGCCCAGGACGAGACCGCCTTCATGGCCGCGGTCGAGGCCGTGACCGAGGCCGCGCCGGGCCTCACGCCGCTGCACGCGGGACTGGTGACGGCGCTCGGCGCCGGCCTCGCCGCCGACAGCCGCTCCTTCGCCAAGGTCTTCGGCCTCGCCCACGCGCTGGTGCTGCGCGCCGTGGCCGATCTCGCGGATGACCTCGGCCTCGTGGCCGTCGCGGCGCGCGACGCCCGCACCCAGCGGACGAAGCTGACGCTCACCGACGCGGGGCGCACGCTCTACGGCGCGGTGGAGCGTCCGCGCGCGGCCTAGGCTAGCTCGGCCAGCCGTCGCTCACTGCATGTTGGGCGAGGGCATGTCGCGGACGTTGAGTACGCGGCCGCCGCCGAGATCGATGTCGCCCGGCTTCATCGTCGCCTCGCACTCGCCGGTGCGTTTGGCGTTCAGCGTGGTCTGCTGCGACATCGGCCCGCCGGGGGTGATGTTCTTCACCCCGTTCGGCGCATTGCTGCCGCTCATCTTCATGTCGGTCTTCATGGTGTAGGCGCTGTCGAAGTCGCCCGTCACCACCGAGTGCGACTCCGACTTCATGTCGCCGAGCTGGCACACGCTGTCGAGCACGATGGCGTCGCCGTCCTTCGTCTGCTCCTGCTTGGAGCACATGTTGGAGGCCATGCCGCTGAACTTCTGGTTCAGCAGCTTGTCGGTCTCGGCGTCGAGGCACATGCGGATCACCTGCGGCGGCATGGCGGCGGTGTCGACCTGGATCGACATCTCCCATTGGCCGGGCTTGCGCGGCGGAAGCTCGAAACCGGCGGCCGCCGTGGGGAGGGCCGCGGCGGAAGAGACGAGAAGAACGGCGGCGGTGAGCATGCGCATGGAAGATGTTCCCGATTTTTCCGCGGCACCATCGCGCGGCCGGCGTCGCGGTTCAATCCCCCAACGATCCGCCACGCCCGGGACGGCTGCGGCGGCGCGATCGCCAAGTATCTCCATGATTATGCTGCGCTGCAGCAAGGCATCTGGAATGCCAGCGCAGACCCGCCGTTCCGCATCTCTTCGTTAAGCGGCCGACAAGCGGAGGCCCTGGCGCGGCACAACTGTTCGCGAAATGCTCTTTTCTCCGGGCGCTCCAATGGTCTTCCGCCATAGGGAGCGATTGCACGCTCCGGAACGTATCCGTTACATTGCGGGCAAAGCGCGGAGCGCCGACCTCCCCGGAGGCGGCCGGCGCGGCGAAGGTCAGGACACGGCGGGGCATGAAGAAGAACAAGGTCATCACGGCGGACGAGGCGATCGCGCTCATTCGGGACGGCGACGTCGTCACCACGACGGGCTTCGTCCAGAGCTGCATCCCCGAGGCGCTGCACGCGGCGCTGGAGAAGCGCTACGTCGAGAGCGGCGCGCCGCGCGACCTCACGCTGATCATGACCGCCGGCGCCGGCGACAGCAAAGGCCTCGGCACCGGCCGGCTGCACCACGACGGCCTGCTGAAGCGCGTGATCGCCGCCAACTTCGGCCGCATGCCGAAGGTGGCGGAGGCGGCCAAGGCCAACAAGATCTATGGCTACAACCTGCCGCAGGGCGTGATCTCGCAGCTCTACCGCGCCTGCGCCGCCGGCCAGCCCGGGCTGTTCTCCAAGGTCGGCCTGAAGACCTACGTCGACCCGCGTCTCGGCGGCGGCAAGGTCAACGAGCTCACCGACGAGGACATCGTCAAGCTGGTCGAGGTCGAGGGCGAGGAGTGGCTGTTCTACAAGGCCACCAAGATCGACGTCGCCTTCATCCGCGGCACCAGCGCCGACCCCCATGGCAACATCTCCATGGAGAAGGAGGCGCTCACCCTCGACGTGCTGGCCCAGGCCATGGCCGCCCGCAACAACGGCGGCGTGGTGATCGCGCAGGTGGAGCGCATCGTCGAAGACGGCTCGCTGCGCCCGAAGGACGTGCGGGTGCCGGGCATCCTCGTCGACTGCGTGGTGCTCGCCGAAGGCGACATGCACCGCATGAACTACGGCGTGACCTACAACGCCGCGCTGGCCGGCGAGGTGCGCGTGCCGGTCGCCTCCATGAAGAAGATGACGCTCGACGCGCGCAAAATCATCGCCCGCCGCGCGGCGTTCGAGCTGCCGCCGAACGGCGTGGTCAACCTCGGCGTCGGCGCGCCGGAGGGGATCTCGGCCATCGCGGCGGAGGAGAAGGTGACGCCCTACATCACCCTCACCACCGAGGCCGGGGCGGTCGGCGGCGTGCTGGCGAGCGGGTCGAGCTTCGGCGCGGCGAGCAACGCCGACTGCGTCATCGACCAGAACCAGATGTTCGATTTCTACGACGGCGGCGGCCTCGACATGACCTGCCTCGGCATGGCCGAGTGCGACCGCTACGGCAACGTCAACACCTCGTCTTTCGGCGGCAAGCTCAACGGCTGCGGCGGCTTCATCAACATCAGCCAGAACGCCCGCGCGGTGGTGTTCGCCGGCACCTTCACGGTCGGCGGCCTCGACGTGAAGATCGAGAACGGCGAGGTGAAGATCGTCAAGGAAGGCCGCTCGCGGAAGTTCATCGACCATGTCGAGCAGGTGACGTTCTCGGGCGAATTCGCGGCCGAACGCGGCCAGCCGGTGATCTACGTCACCGAGCGCTGCGTGTTCCAGCTCACCCGCGAGGGTCTCGAACTGATCGAGGTCGCGCCGGGCATCGAGATCGAGGAGGACATCCTCGCGCACATGGATTTCAAGCCGATCGTGAAGAACCCCGGCCTGATGGACCGGCGCATCTTCATGGACGAGCCGATGGAGCTGAAGGCGGACCTGCTGAACCTGCGCTTGCCCGAGCGCGTCAGCTACGACCACGATCGCAACATCCTGTTCGTCAACCTCGAGGGCTGGCAGGCGCGCAGCAAGAACGACATCGCGGACCTGCGCCGCATCCTGGTCAACGCCTGCAAGGCGGTCGGCCGGCGCGTCAACTCGGTGATCAACCACGACGGCTTCAAGATCAGCGAGAACCTGTACGACGCCTACGCCGAGATGATCGAGTACATGTCGGAGCACCACTACCTGAAGACCACGCGCTACGCGACGAGCGCCTTCCTGCGCCTGAAGATGCAGGAGGCGCTGAGCCGCCGCGGCCTCGCGCCCCATGTGTTCGAGCGCCGCGAGGACGCCCAGGCCTACATCGAGCGCGGCGACGAGCCGGAGGGCCGGGCGGTCGCCGCCGAATGAACTGACCTTGGCCCGCGGGCGACCCTTCCAGGGGCCGCCTCGCGGGCGAGGGGGCTCAGACCTCGCTGAACCCTGACGTTCGCAGCCTGCGGCGCTATGCGCCGCCGGGCGCCCGGACGCGTGCTGGCGTTTTTCATACCGTCCGATATCTTTCGCCTTGACTCCCCGCCTCCGCAAATCTACCTATCGGTACCATACTGATCGGTATGGTTTTGCATCGTGCTGGGGACGCAACCGATGATCCTTCGTTCCGCCCGCGCCGCCGCCTTGGGCGCCGCGGCCGTTGCGGCGTTCGCCGCCGTCGCTCTGTCGCCCACCGGCGTCGTCTCCGCCGACGCGCCCGCCGCGCCGCAGGCGACGCCTGCAAGCGTCGCCGCGGTCGAGCCGCGCGAGATCGTGGACTGGTCGAGCTTCTCGGGCCGTCTCGAGGCGGTCGACCGCGTGGAGGTTCGCTCGCGGGTCGCGGGCGAAATCCGGACGGTCCACTTCCGCGAAGGCGCGCTGGTCGCGAAGGGCGCTCCGCTCTTCACCATCGATCCTGATCCCTATCAGGCCGAGGTGGACCGCGCCCGCGCGGATCTCGCGGCGGCCGAAGCGCGGGTGTCGCTCGCCCGCAACGATCTGGCGCGCGGTCGTCGCATGACCTCCGCCTCCACCATTTCCGAGCGCGACCTCGACAACCGCGACAGCGCGGTGCGGCAGGCGGAGGCCGCGGCGCAGGGCGCGCAGGCCGCGCTCAGGACCGCGGAGCTCAACCTCGGCTACACCGAGATCCGCGCCCCGGTCGCCGGCCGCGTCGGCCGGATCGAGGTGACCGTCGGCAACCTGATCGCCGCGGGCCCGGGCGCGCCGTCGCTCGCGAAGCTGGTCTCCGTCGATCCGATCTACGCGAGCTTCGACGCCGACGAAGGCGCGGTGGCGCGGGCGCTCGCGAGCCTTCCCGAGGGGGGCGACCACGCCGACAAGCTCGCCGCCATCCCGGTCGAGATGACCACCGCGACCGGCGCGCCGGTCATCGGCCGTCTGTCCTATGTCGACCCCTCGGTCGACGTGGCGGGCGGCACGGTGCGGCTGCGCGCGGCGTTCGACAATCCGGACGGCAAGCTCATGCCCGGCCAGTTCGCGCGGCTGCGGCTCGGCCAGGCCAAGTCCGCGCCGGCGCTGCTCGTCAGCGAGCGGGCGGTCGGCGTCGACCAGGACAAGACCTTCGTGCTGGTGGTGGGCGACGACCACAAGGCGATGTACCGCGAGGTGAAGCTCGGCGCGTCCGCCGAGGGCCTCAAGGTGGTGCTGAGCGGGCTCAACGCCGGCGAACGGGTGGTCGTGAACGGCCTGCAGAAGCTCCGCCCGGGCGCGCTGGTCGCGCCGGAGCCGGTCGGCATGGACGGCGCGAAACTGGTCGAGCGCCAGGCATCCGCGACCCGATGACGTAATCGCGACCCGACGGGCCTCAAGGCTGCGCGGGACGCTTCGTAAGCACTGAACGCCTTTTCCCGCGCCTCCCCGCTCCGCCGCACGCCGGCGTCCGGGACGACGCCCAAGCTGCGACCCGAAGGCTCCGGCCATGAACATCTCGAAGTTCTTCATCGACCGGCCGGTGTTCGCCGGAGTCCTCTCCGCCGTGATCTTCCTGGCCGGCCTGCTGTCGATCCCGGCGCTGCCGATCTCGGAGTACCCGGACGTGGTGCCGCCGCAGATCGTGGTGCGCGCGACCTACCCCGGGGCGAACCCGAAGGTCATCTCGGAGACGGTGGCGACGCCGATCGAAGAGCAGATCAACGGGGTCGAGGACATGCTCTACATGTCCTCGCAGGCGACCACCGACGGCGTCATGACGCTGACGGTGACCTTCGCGCTCGGCGCCGATCCCGACAAGGCCCAGCAGCTCGTCCAGAACCGGGTGAGCCAGGCCGAGCCGCGGTTGCCCGAAGAGGTGCGCGCGCTCGGCGTGACGACGGTGAAGTCCTCGCCGGACCTGACGCTGGTCGTCCACCTCACCTCGCCCGACGGCCGCTACGACTCCAAGTATCTGCGCAACTACGCCGTGCTGAACGTGAAGGACAGGCTGGCCCGCATCCGCGGCGTCGGCCAGGTCCAGCTGTTCGGCTCGGGCGACTACTCCATGCGCGTCTGGCTGGACCCGCAGAAGGTCGCCGAGCACGGCCTCTCCGCCTCCGACGTCGTCGCCGAGATCCGCGCCCAGAACGTGCAGGCGGCGGCCGGCGTCGTCGGCGGCTCGCCGGCGCCGTCGGACGTCGACCTGCAGCTCTCGCTCAACGCCCAGGGGCGGCTCCAGAGCGAGGAGGAGTTCGGCGACATCATCGTGAAGTCCGGCGTGAACGGCCAGATCGTGCGGCTGCGCGACGTCGCGCGGCTCGAGATGGGCGCCTCCGACTACGCGCTGCGGTCGCTGCTCGACAACAAGTCGGCCGTCGCGGTGCCGGTGTTCCAGGCGCCGGGCTCGAACGCGATCGAGATTGCGGACCGGGTGCGCTCCGAGATGCAGGACATCAAGGCGAACATGCCGGACGGCGTGGACTACTCGATCGTCTACGACACGACCCAGTTCGTGCGCTCGTCGATCGAGGCCGTGCTGCACACGCTGCTCGAGGCGGTGGCGCTGGTCGTGCTGGTGGTGATCGTGTTCCTGCAGACCTGGCGGGCCTCGATCATCCCGCTGATCGCGGTGCCGGTCTCGATCGTCGGCACCTTCGCGGTGATGCACCTCTTCGGCTTCTCCATCAACGCGCTCAGCCTGTTCGGGCTGGTGCTCGCCATCGGCATCGTCGTCGACGACGCGATCGTCGTGGTGGAGAACGTCGAGCGCAACATCGAGGAGGGCCTCAGCCCTCGCGCCGCCGCGCTGAAGGCGATGCAGGAGGTCTCCGGCCCGATCGTCGCGATCGCGCTGGTGCTGATCGCGGTGTTCGTGCCGCTCGCCTTCATCTCGGGCCTCACCGGCCAGTTCTACCGCCAGTTCGCGCTCACGATCGCGATCTCCACGGTGATCTCGGCGATCAACTCGCTCACCTTGTCGCCGGCGCTCGCGGCTCTCCTGCTGAAGGGCCACGGCGCGCCCAAGGACCGGCTGACGCGCGGGATCGACTTCCTGTTCGGCTGGTTCTTCCGCCGCTTCAACCGCTTCTTCGCCTGGAGCGCGGACTCCTACGGCCGCGGCGTCACCTTCGCGATCGGCCGCAAGCTGGTGATGTTGGTGCTTTACGCCGGGCTGATCGGCGTGACGGCGCAGCTGTTCAAGACGATCCCCGGCGGCTTCGTGCCGGCGCAGGACAAGCAGTACCTCGTCGGCTTCGCCCAGCTGCCGGACGCAGCCAGCCTCGACCGCACCGAGGAGGTGATCCGGAAGATGGGCGACATCGCGCTCAAGACCCCGGGCGTGAAGAACGCGATCGCCTTCCCCGGCCTCTCGATCAACGGCTTCACCAACTCGTCCAACGCCGGCATCGTCTTCGTCGGGCTGAAGGAGTTCGAGGAGCGCAAGGACCCGTCGCTCAGCGCCGGCGCCATCGCGATGGAGCTCAACAAGCAGTACGCCGGCATCCAGGACGCGGTGATCGCCATGTTTCCGCCGCCCCCGGTGCAGGGCCTCGGCACGATCGGCGGCTTCAAGCTGCAGATCGAGGACAAGGCCGGCCGCGGCTACCAGGCGCTGGACGAGACCACGAAGGCCTTTCTCGCCCGGGCGAACCAGGCGCCGGAGCTCGCCGGCCTGTTCTCCTCCTACCAGGTGAACGTGCCGCAGCTGTTCGCCGACATCGACCGCACCAAGGCCCGCCAGCTCGGCGTGCCGATCGCGGAGGTGTTCAACACGCTGCAGATCTATTTCGGCTCGCTTTACGTCAACGACTTCAACAAGTTCGGCCGCACCTACTCGGTCCGCGTCCAGGCCGACCAGGATTACCGCGCCCGGGCCGAGGACGTCGGCTTCCTGAAGGTGCGCGCGACCTCGGGTGAGATGATCCCGCTGTCGGCGCTGATGACGGTGAAGCCGAGCGCGGGACCCGAGCGCGCCATGCGCTACAACGGCTTCCTCTCGGCCGACGTCAACGGCGGCGCGGCGCCGGGCTTCTCCACCGGCCAGGCGCAGGCGGCCGTCACCAAGATCGCGGCGGAGACGCTGCCGAAGGGCTTCACCTTCGAGTGGACCGAGCTGACCTACCAGGAGTTCATCGCCGGCAACTCGGGGATGATCGTGTTCCCGGTGGCGATCTTCCTCGTGTTCCTGGTGCTCGCCGCCCAGTACGAGAGCCTGACGCTGCCGATCGCGATCATCCTGATCGTGCCGATGGGCATCCTCGCCGCTCTGGTCGGCGTCTGGCTCTCGGGCGGGGACAACAACGTCTTCACCCAGATCGGCTTGATCGTGCTGGTGGGCCTGTCGGCGAAGAACGCGATCCTGATCGTGGAGTTCGCCCGCGAGCTGGAGATCGCCGGCCGCACGCCGCTGCAGGCCGCGGTCGAGGCCAGCCGGCTCCGCTTGAGGCCGATCCTGATGACCTCGCTCGCCTTCATCATGGGCGTGCTGCCGCTGGTGACCTCCACCGGCGCGGGGTCGGAGATGCGGGCCGCCATGGGCGTCGCGGTGTTCTCCGGGATGATCGGCGTCACCGCCTTCGGCCTTTTCCTGACGCCGGTGTTCTACGTCGTGATCCGGACGCTCGCCGGCGGCCGCAAGCTCAAGAGCCACGGCCATGAGCCGGCGCCCGCCGGCCCTGCGCCGACGGGGTCTGCGCCCGGCCACGCCGATCCGCTCTCCATCGGTTAGGAGGGGCGACACGCGAAGCGTCCCACGCTCTCTCGCCCCTCCCGACGACGACGGCCGCCGACGATCCCCCGGCGGCCGTCGCTGTTTTGCAAGGTGGATCGAGGCTGGCCGAACGGTCGCCACGAACGCTCCGCTCGGGTCCCGGCCTTGAGCCGGGACCCAGACATACCGCTTTTCAGACTGGGCGCGACGGGCGGGGCGTCAGCTCTCGAGCGGGCAAGCGTCTGGGTCCCGGCTCAAGGCCGGGCCATGAGGCTTGCGACTAAACTCAGCGGAAAAAACGCGCCGGCTCAGGCCAGCGCCGGCTCCCGCGCGGGGAGCGCGCGCAGCGCGATCTCGGCGACGCGGTGGAGTTCGCAGCGCGTCGCGCCGGCGGCGGCCTTCACGGCCATGCCGAGACCAACCGACATGACGTAGCGCGCCCAGTCGGCGGGGTCCTCGTCGGCGGGGAACTCGCCTTCGGACGCGGCCCGCTCAAGACGACGCTTCAGCGTCTCCTCGTTGAGCGAACGGCGGGCGATCAGCTCCTGCCGGATCGTTTCCGCTTCGCCGCCGCCGGTGCAGACCGAGCTGTTGACGCCGAGGCAGCCCGGCGGATGCATGGGGTCGGTCAGAACGTCGGCGTAGCCGCGCAACAGCTCGCCGATGGTGCCGCGCGCGGTCGGCGCCTCCATGGCCTGCGCCACAAAGCAGAGGTGCATCTGCTCGTAGCGGTCGAGCGTCTTACGGAAGAGCTCTTCCTTGTTGCCATAGGTCGCGTAGAGGCTGGGGCGCGTGATGCCCATGGCCTCCGTCAGATCGGTCAGCGACGCGCCTTCGAAGCCGCGGCGCCAGAACACCTGCAGCGCGGCGCAGAGCGCCTCGTCGACGTCGAATTCCTTGTGGCGGCCCATCTCCGGCATCCCAGTGTTTTTGTACCGGTTGATATAGTACCAGCCGCCCTCCGCGTCGAGGCGCCGCTCGAGTCGGACAACGTCACAAGGTGTTTCGCCAGTCGCGGCCTGCGCTCACGAGGTCGCGGCGCGCCTGTCCTGCGCGCGGACGCCGAACTCGCCCGCGATCGTGCCATGGGCGCCGCGGCGGGCGGGACCGATCCCGAGCTCCGGGAACAGCAGCTCGGCGACCTTGTAGGACTCCTCAAGGTGCGGGTAGCCGGAGGCGATGACGGTGTCGATCCCGACCGCCTGATACTCCCGTAGCCGCCCTGCCACGGTCGCGGGATCGCCCACCAGCGCGGTGCCCGCGCCCTTGCGGACGAGGCCGAGCCCGGCCCAGAGGTTGGGCGCGATTTCGAGGCGGTCGCGCCGGCCGCCGTGAAGCGCCGTCATGCGCTGCTGGCCGACCGAGTCCGACTGCGCGACCTTAGCCTACGTCGCAGCGATCGCCTCATCGCTGACCTTGCTGATCAGCCGGTCCGCCGCAGCCCAGGCCTCCTCCGCCGTCTCGCGCACAATGAGGTGGATCCTCAGGCCGAAGCGCAGCGTGCGCCCGCGCTTCGCCGCCGCCGTCTTCACCCGCGCGATCTTCTCCGCGACCTGCTCCACGGGCTCGCCCCAGGAGAGGTAGACCTCGGTCTGGTCCGCCGCGAGTTCGATCGCGGCGTCCGAGGAGCCGCCAAACCAAAGCGGCGGGTGCGGCGTCTGAACCGGCGGGAACGCCAGCTCCGCGCCTTTCGCCGTGAGATGCCGTCCCTCGAAGTCGACCGTCTCGCCGGAGAGCATCCGGCGCCACACGGTGAGGAACTCCGCGGCTTGGTCGTAGCGGGCGTCGTGGTCGAGGAACACGCCGTCGCCGGCGAGCTCCGCCGCGTCGCCGCCCACCACCACGTTCAGCAGAAGGCGGCCGCCGCTAATCCGGTCGAGCGCCGCGGCCTGCCGCGCGGCGAAGGCCGGGCTCGTCACCCCCGGCCGCAGCGCCACGAGAAACTTGAGCCGTTCGGTGGCGGTCGCGAGCGCGGTCGCGACGATCCAGCTCTCCTCGCAGCCCTTGCCGGTCGGCAGCAGAACGCCCTCGAAGCCGAGCCGGTCCACCGCCGCCGCAACCTCGCGCAGATAGCCGTAGTCCGCCGGCCGGTGGCCGACGTCGGTTCCCACATAGGTCCCGTCGCCCTGGGTGGGGATGAACCAGAACAGGCTGAGCGGTTTGGTCATGCGCGTCGTCTCCGGTCGCGTCGGCTCGTCAGGGGGCTTGATACCGCCTCTCGGCGTGGCATGCAAAATTATGTTGACTGAATT
This sequence comes from Methylopila sp. 73B, assembly GCF_000526315.1. Taxonomy (NCBI): domain Bacteria; kingdom Pseudomonadati; phylum Pseudomonadota; class Alphaproteobacteria; order Hyphomicrobiales; family Methylopilaceae; genus Methylopila; species Methylopila sp. 73B. Next base: position 4,065,779 of record NZ_JAFV01000001.1, read on the forward strand.
TATGGATTTAATGTCTTTTGAGCGGGCCGCCGGCAGGGGTCGCGGCGTCTGGAGACTGGATCGATGTTCCTCACCCGCCGCGCCGCCGTCCTCGGCCTTGCGCTCGCCGCCCTCGTAACGCCGTTTCGGGCCCACGCCGCGCCGAGCGAAATCCGGCTCGACTGGGCGACCTACAGCCCGGTCAGCGTCGCGCTGAAGGAGAATGGCTTCCTCGAGAAGGCGCTCGAGCCGCAGGGGATCTCGGTCCGCTGGGTGCAGTCGCTCGGCTCGAACAAGGCGCTCGAGTTCCTGAACGCGGGCTCGCTGGACTTCGGCTCCTCGGCCTCCGCCGCCGCCCTCATCGCCCGCGTCAACGGCAACCCGATCAAGTCGATCTACGTCTACTCGCGCGCCGAATGGACCGCGCTGGTGACGAAGCCCGACAGCGGGATTGCGAGCGTCGCCGACCTCAAGGGCAAGCGCGTCGCCGTCACCCGCGGAACCGATCCGCACATCTTCCTGATCCGGGCGCTGGCCCGCGAGAAGCTGACCGACAAGGACGTCAAGCTTGTGCTGCTGCAGCACGCCGACGGCCGTCTCGCGCTCCAGCGCGGCGACGTCGACGCCTGGATGGGCCTCGACCCAATGATGGCCTCCGCCGAACTGCAGGACGGCGCGAAGCTGGTCTATCGCGATCCCTCGCTGAACAGCTGGGGGGCGCTGAACGTGCGGCAGGCCTTCGCCGCCGAGAACCCCGCTCTCGTCGACACCGTGTTGAAGGCCTACGACCAGGCCCGGACCTGGTCGCTGGAGCATCCGAAGGAGCTGAACGCGCTGCTCGCCAAGGCGGCGAAGCTGCCCGAGGACGTCGTCGCCCGGCAGCTTGAGCGCACGACCATCAAATACACCCCGATCGGCGACGGCGACGTGAAGGCGGTCGCCGCGGCAGGCGAGGCGCTCGCCCAGGCCGGCGTCATTCCGACCGAGACCGACGTGACGAAGGTGACGGGCGACCTGATCGACCGCGCCTTCGACGCCAAGCTGACGAACTGACGGGCGGCCGAGCCATGTCCGCCGTCGAGCTTCTGCAATCCGGCTCCGCCGCGCGCGACGAGCGCCCGGCGGTCCGGCGCGCCGCAAGCGGCTGGGCGCGTCCGCTGCTGGGCCTCGCCCTGCCGCTCGGCGTCGCCGCCGCGTGGGAGCTCGCGGTCCGGTCCGGCCTGTCCGACGGGCGGCTGATGGCGCCGCCGAGCCGCATCGCGACGACGCTGGTCGAGCTGTGGCGGACCGGCGATCTGGCGCTCCACATCGGTGCGACCGCGGCTCGGGTCGCCGCGGGCTTTGGCATCGGCGTCGCGGCGGGCACCCTGCTCGGCGCTATCGCCGGCGGATCGACCCTCGTGCGCCGCATCATCGATCCGACGCTGCAGGGCCTGCGCGCCGTGCCGTCCATCGCCTGGGTGCCGTTGTTCATCCTCTGGCTCGGCATCCTGGAGACGCCGAAGATCGCGCTGATCGCGGCGGGGGTGTTCTTCCCCGTCTATCTCGGCGTGTTGGGCGCGATCGCCTCCGTCGACCGCAAGACCATCGAGGTGGGCCGCATCTTCCGGCTGTCCCGGCTCGCGCTCGCCCGCCGCGTGCTGCTGCCGGCGATCCTGCCGGCCTATGCGCTCTCGCTCCGCGCCGGCCTCGGCCTCGGCTGGATGTTCGTGGTGGCGGCCGAGTTCATGGGCGCCTCCGAGGGCCTGGGCTATCTGCTGGTCGACGGCCAGCAGCTGGGCAAGCCCGACCAGATCGTCGCCGCCATCCTCGTCTTCGCGCTGCTCGGCAAGGCGACCGACAGCCTGCTGGTGGCGGCCTCCGCGCCCTTCCTGCGCTGGCAGGACACGGCGGAGACGCGGTCGTGAGCGCGGCGCTGGCCTTCGAGGACGTCACCAAGGTCTTCGCCAACGGCAGCCTCGTGCTGTCGCACGTCTCGCTCGCCGTCGCGCCGAGCCGCATCCTCGCGATCGTCGGCGGCTCCGGCTGCGGCAAGAGCACCCTGCTGCGCCTGGCCTCCGGCCTCGACGCCCCGAGCGCGGGCCGCGTGCGGCTCGACGGCGCGGCGGTCGCCGGCGCGACCGAGGCGATCGGCCTCGTCTTCCAGGAGCCGCGGCTGCTGCCGTGGCTCACGGTGCGCGGCAACGTCGGCTTCGGGCTCGAGCATCTTCCCGCCGCCGAGCGCCGGGATCGGGTCGACGCCGCGCTCGCCCGCGTGGGCCTCGCCGACCGGGCCGAGGCTTGGCCGCGGCAGCTCTCGGGCGGTCAGGCGCAGCGCGCCGCGCTCGCCCGCGCGCTGGTGGCGCGCCCCCAGGCCCTGCTGCTGGACGAGCCGTTCTCGGCGCTCGACGCCATCACCCGCGCCGACCTGCAGGACCACCTGCTGGAGCTCTGGGCGGAGCTGAAGACCACGCTGGTCCTCGTCACCCACGACGTCGAGGAGGCGGTCTACCTCGCCGACGAGGTCGCCGTGATGGCGGCGAAGCCCGGCCGGATCGCTGCGCGGATCGTGATCGACGTCCCCCGTCCGCGCCGCCGCCGCTCGCCCGAACTCGACGAGGCCGCCCGCGCCGTGGCCTCCGCCCTCGACGCCGCCCTGGAGCGGACGCCCGCGCAGAGCCGCCACGGCTGAGCGCTTCCTCGCACCCTTCGACGGATCACCCGCAATGACCTCCAGACTCTTCGCAGCCGTCGCCCTGTTCGCCGCAGCGCTCGTCACGCCCGTCGCCGCCGCAGGGCTCAAGATCGGCGTGACGCCCGGCGCCTATGCGGACTCGGTCGCCGCCGCGGCCGAGGAGGCCAAGGCGCAGGGGCTCGCCGTCGAGGTGGTGGAGTTCAGCGACTGGACGACGCCGAACGTCGCGCTCGAGGCCGGCGACATCGACGTCAACTACTTCCAGCACCAGCCGTTCCTGACCAACGCCATCAAGCAGCGCGGCTACGCCTTCACCGACGCCGGCGTCGGGACGCTCGCGAACATCGGGCTCTATTCCCTCCGTCACAAGAGCTTCGCGGAGATCCCGACCGGCGGCACGGTGGCGATCGCCAACGACCCGGTGAACCAGGGCCGCGGGCTGCTGCTGCTGGAGAAGGCGGGACTGATCAAGCTGAAGGACGGCGTCGGCTTCCTCGGCTCGCTGGACGACATCGTCGAGAATCCGAAGACGCTCACCTTCACCGAGGTCGAGGGCCCGCAGCTCGTGCGGATCACCGCCGACGTCGACCTCGCGCTCGGCTACCCGCACTTCATCGTCGCCGCTAAGAGCTTCGATCCCGGCTCCGCGCTGATCTACTCCGGCATCGAGGACCGGCAGTTCGCGATCCGCTTCGTGGTGAAGAAAGGGCGCGAGACCGACCCGGACATCCTCAAGTTCGTCGAGATCTACCACTCCTCCCCGAAGGTGCGGGAGGCGATCGGCAAGGCCTTCGCGAACAACCCGAAGCTCTACGCGATCGCGTGGGAAAAGTGATGGAGGCGCTCTTCGCCCGCGCGGACGCGGCGCCGCGGCCGCTCGCGGCCCGTGATTGGACGCCGAAGTTCGTCGAGCCGCTGATGTTCGACCAGGGCGCGGAGCGCGAGCGGGCGGCGCGCGCGGGGTCGATCGCCTTCCGCGGCGTCTCCAAGGTCTACGCAGCCAGCGCCGCGCCGGCGCTCGCCGGGATCGATCTCGCGATCGAGCCGGGCGAGATCTTCGGCGTCATCGGGCGCTCCGGCGCCGGCAAGTCGACGCTGCTCCGCCTGATCAACCGGCTGGAGACGGCGACCGAGGGCCAGGTGCTCGTCGGCGGCGAGGACGTCGGCGCGCTGGACGAGGGCCGGCTCGTCGCGCTGCGCCGGCGCGTCGGCATGATCTTCCAACACTTCAACCTGATGTCGGCCAAGACCGCCGCCGAGAACGTCGCGCTGCCGCTGGTCGTCGCGAAGCGTCCGCGCGCCGAGATCGAGACGCGCGTGCGCGAGGCCCTGGCGCTCGTCGGGCTGAGCGACAAGCGCGACGCCTATCCCGCCCGCCTGTCCGGCGGCCAGAAGCAGCGGGTCGGAATCGCCCGCGCGCTGGTGGCGGGGCCCGACGTGCTGCTGTGCGACGAGGCGACCTCGGCGCTTGATCCCGAGAGCACGCAGTCGATCCTCGCCCTGCTGAAGGACATCAATCGCAGGCTCGGCCTGACCATCGTGCTGATCACCCACGAAATGAGCGTGATCCGCGAGATCTGCGACCGGGTGCTCGTGCTGGACCGGGGCGCGATCGCCGAGGTCGGCCCGGTCTGGCGCGTGTTCGGCGAGCCCCGGCACGAGGCCACCCGCACGCTGCTGCGCCCGCTGGCGCGAGGGCTTCCCGAGGACGTCGCGGACCGCCTGCGGCCCGACCCTGCGCCGCAGAGCCGGAGCGACGCGATCGTCGAGCTCACCTTCTCCGGCGAGGGAGAGCCGGACGTCGGCGCGATCGCGGCGGCGCTCGGCGGGGCCAAGCCGCGCATCCTTTCCGCCCAGCTCGACCGCATCGGCGGCCACACCCAGGGGCGCTTGCTGCTCGCCGTGCGGCTCTCGGCCGCTCCAATGCTCTCGGGCCTTGCGCCCTCGTCCAAGGTGCTCGGCTATGTCGCCGCAGATGATTGACCGCCTGCTGCACGGCCTGCTCGACACGCTGACGATGGTCGGCGTGTCGGCGCTGGTCGCGCTCGCGGCGGGCGTGCCGATCGCGGTCCTGCTGGTGCTGACTGCGCCCGACGGGCTGTCGCCGGCGCCGCGGATCAACCGGGCGCTCGCCGCCGTGGTCAACGGCTTCCGGGCTACGCCCTTCATCGTGCTGCTGGTGGCGCTGCTGCCGCTGACCCGGCTCGTCACCGGCACAACCATCGGCGTCTGGGCGGCCATCGTGCCGTTGTCGATCTCGGCCACGCCGTTCTTCGCGCGCATCGCCGAGGTGTCGCTGCGCGAGGTCGACGCCGGGCTGATCGAGGCCGCGCAGGCCTTGGGTTGCCGTCGGCGGCAGATCGTTCGCCACGTGCTGCTGCCCGAGGCGCTGCCCGGCATCGTCGGCGGCTTCACCATCACCGTCGTCACCATGATCGGCGCCTCCGCCATGGCGGGCGCGGTCGGCGCGGGCGGGCTCGGCGACCTCGCCATCCGCTACGGCTACCAGCGCTTCGACACCACGGTGATGGCGGCCGTCATCGTGGTGCTGATCGCGCTCGTCTGCGCGGTCCAGTTCGCCGGCGACCTCGCGGTCCGCCGCCTGAGCGCGCGCTAGGGGAGGCGCTATGTCAAAGGAGATCCGCCTCAACGCCTTCGCCATGAACTGCGTCGGGCACCAGTCGCCGGGGCTCTGGCGCCATCCGCGCGACCGCTCGGGCGAGTTTAACCGGCTCAGCTACTGGACCGATCTCGCCAAGACGCTGGAGGCCGGGCTGTTCGACGGCCTGTTCCTGGCCGACGTGCTCGGGATCTACGACGTCTACGGCGGTTCGCCGGAGTCCGCGCTGCGGCATGGCACGCAGGTTCCGGCCAACGACCCGGCGCTGCTCGTGCCCGCCATGGCCGCGGTCACCGCGAACCTCGGCTTCGGCGTGACCTCGAACCTCTCCTACGAGCCGGCCTTCCCCTTCGCCCGCCGCATGTCGACGCTCGACCATCTCACCGAAGGCCGCGTGGGCTGGAACGTGGTGACCGGCTATCTCGACAGCGCCGCCCGCGCGGCGGGTCTTGCGCAACAGCGCGCCCATGACGACCGCTACGCCGTCGCCGACGAGTACATGGATGTCGTCTACGCGCTCTGGGAGCGGAGCTGGGACGACGACGCGGCGGTGCGCGACCGGGCGAGCGGCGTGTTCACGGATCCGGCGAAGGTGCGGGCCGTCGTCCATCGCGGCCCGCACTTCCAGCTCGACGCGGTGCATCTGTCCGAGCCTTCGCCCCAGCGCACGCCGGTGATCTACCAGGCCGGAACCTCTCCGAAGGGCCGCGCCTTCGCCGGCCGCCACGCCGAATGCGTGTTCCTCTCCGGCCCGAGCCCGCAGGCGATCGCCCCGCGCGTCGCCGACATCCGCCGCCTGGCCGCCATCGCCGGGCGCGACCCCGCCGCCATCACGGTCTTCGCGCTCGCGACCGTCATCACGGGGCCGACCGACGCCGCGGCGGAGGCCAAGCTCGAGGACTACCGCCGTTACGTCAGTCCGGAAGGCGCGCTGACGCTGATGTCCGGCTGGACCGGCGTCGACTTCTCCGCCTACGCGCTCGACCAGGAGGTGCGGCACGTGGAGACCGAGGCCGGGCGCTCCGCCATGGAGAACGTCACCCGGGCCGACCCGTCCCGCGTCTGGACGGTGCGCGAGGTGGCCGAGCATGTGGGGATCGGCGGGGCGGGTCCCGTCTTCGTCGGTTCGGCCGCGACCGTCGCTGACCGGATGGAGGCCTGGATCGCCGCCACGGGCGTCGACGGGTTCAATCTCGCCTACGCCGTTGCGCCGGAGACGTTCGAGGACGTGGCGGAGCACCTCGTGCCCGAGCTGCAGCGCCGCGGCCGTTTCAAGCGGTCGTACCGATCGGGAACCCTGCGCGAGAAGCTCGGCGGGGCAGGCCCCCGTCTCGGCGCCGCGCATCCCGGCGCCGCCTTCCGGCGCGCCGGCGCAACAGTCGAAGCCGCCGAATGATCAGGAGACGCCCATGACCGTCGCCAGCCCCAGCCTTCGCGTGGTCGCGCCGCGCCTGCCGACGCCCGGCTCGCGCGAGCTCTCGGAGCTGCTCGCCGCGATAGCGGAGGGCGCCTCCGAGCGCGACGCGACGCGCACGCTGCCCTTCGCCCAGATCGACCTGCTGCGGGCGGCGCGCTTCGGCGCGCTGCGGCTCCGCACGGAGGAGGGCGGCGCCGGGCTCACGCTTCGCGAGCTGCTGTCGGTCGTGATCGAACTCGCAGTCGCCGATCCCAACGTCGCGCACATCGTCCGCAACCATTTCGGCTACGTCGAGCGCTTCGCGCTGCCGTCGACCGGCGACCGTCATGTCCGCTGGGCGCAGCTCGTGGTCGGCGGCGCGATCGTCGGGCTCGCGATGAACGAGATCAACGCGCGCAGCGTCGGCGGCACGAGCTTCGACACGCGGCTCGTCGCGCGCGGCGACGGCTTCTCGCTGACGGGCGTGAAGTATTTCAGCACCGGAAGCCTGTTCTCGGACTACGTGCTGATCCGCGCGCAGGACGAGGCCGACCGCTTCGTCAGCGCCATCGTGCCCGTGGACCGGAAGGGCCTGACGCTCGAGGACGACTGGGACGGCCTCGGCCAGCGGCTGACCGGCACGGGGACGACCCGGCTCGACGACGTTCACGTCGCGGCGAACGAGGTCATCTTCGACGACGAGAGCGCGGGCGTCGGCTTCGCCCGGCCCTACACCGGCTCCTACTCGCAGCTGTTCCTGACCGCGATCGTAGCGGGCGTCCTGCGCAACGCCGCCGAGGACGCGGCGGAGCTGGTGCGCACCCGCAAGCGCTCGTTCTCCTTCGCGCCGGCCGAGCGCCCGGCGGACGACCCTATCCTGCAGCAGGCGGTGGGCGAGATTGCAAGCGCCGCCTTCGCGGCGGAAGCGGCGGTGCTGGCCGCGGCCGAGGCGCTGGACCGCGCCGTGGCCTCGCGGGTCGACGGCGTTCCGCAGATCGACGCCGCGCACGCGGGAGCGCTCGCCGCGGCCAAGGCCAAGGTGGTGGTCGACGCGCTGGCGATCCGCGCCGGCTCGCTGGTGTTCGACGCCGGCGGCGCCTCCGCCACCAAGAAGAGCGCGAACCTCGACCGCCACTGGCGCAACGCCCGCACCCTGGCCTCGCACAACCCCGCCGCCTACAAGGCGCGCAGCGTGGGGCTGCACCTGATCTCGGCCGAGCGCCTGCCGCTCACCGGGTTCTACTGAGGCTGGCCGCGGCCGAGCTTGCCCGGCCGCCGAGGCGCGTCGCTCAGGCCTTGGCGATCTCGTGGTTCGCCATGATCTCGAGCGCCTTCGCCATGCCGGAGTGATCCCAGCCCGCGCCGCCGTTCGCGACGCAGACCGAGAACAGCTGCTGGGCGATCGCGGTCGAGGGCAGGCTGACGCCGAGCGCCTTGGCGCCTTCGAGCGCGAGGTTCAGGTCCTTCTGGTGCAGCGCGATCCGGAAGCCGGGATCGAAGGTGCGCTTGATCATGCGCTCGCCGTGCAGCTCCAGGATGCGCGAGGTGGCGAGGCCGCCGGTGATCGCCTGCCGCACCTTGGCGGGGTCCGCGCCCGCCTTGGAGGCGAACAGCAGCCCCTCGGCGACGGCCTCGATCGTCAGCGCCACGATGATCTGGTTCGCGACCTTGGCCACCTGACCGGAGCCGACCGGGCCGACATGCGTCACGGTCTTGCCCATCAGGTCGAACAACGGCTTCACGAGCTCGAAGTCGCTCTCCTCGCCGCCGACCATGATGGACAGCGCCGCGTTCTTGGCTCCGACCTCGCCGCCGGAGACCGGCGCGTCGAGATAGGACGCGCCCTTGGCGGCGACCTTCTCCGCAAACCCCTTGGTGGCGATCGGCGAAATCGAGCTCATGTCGACCACGATCTTAGCCGTCGACAGGCCCTCCGCCACGCCGCCCTCGCCGAACAGCACCGTCTCCACGTCCGGCGTGTCCGGCAGCATCAGGATGACGACGTCGCTCTTCTCCGCGACCTCGGCCGCGGAGGCGCAGGCCGTCCCGCCGGCTGCGACCAGCTCGGCCGGAACCTCGCGCCGCGTCTTCAGGAACAGCGTATGGCCGCCGGCGATGAGGTGGCCCGCCATGGGCTTGCCCATGATGCCGAGGCCGATGAATCCGATGTTCATGAGAGGTCTCCGGTCTGTGGATAGGCTGTGGAGAAGCTGTGGACGCTTGGGATGGCCCGCTGGTCTTCACCTCTCTCCGGCGGGGAGAGGTCGGGAGGCGAAGCCGAGCGGGTGAGGGGGCTGGCGGTCTTCGGAGAGGGCTCGAAGCCCCCTCACCCGGCCCTTACGGGCCGACCTCTCCCCGCTGGGGAGAGGTGAAGGGACGTCGGCGCTCCTGACGGCCTGCGCCCGTGATCAGCCCTGCTTGAACCGCTTCGCCAGCGCCTCGGTGGTGCGGGCGAGCAGGCTCATGTCGGAGCCGACCGCGGTGAACAGCGAGCCGGCGGCGATGTAGCGCCGGGCGAGCGTCTCGTCGCCGGTGAGGATGCCGGGGGCGGCGCCGGCGGCGACGATGCGCTTCAGCGTGGCCTCGATGGTCGCGACCACGTCCTCGTGGCCCTGCCGGCCGATGTAGCCGAGGCTGGTCGAAAGGTCGCCGGGCCCGACGAACACGCCGTCGACGCCCTCGACCCCCGCGATCTCCTCGAGGTTGTCCAGCGCGCGCTGGGATTCGATCTGGACGGTGACGAAGATCTGCTCCTCGCACAGCGAATGGTAGTTCGCGACGCGGCCGAAGCGGGCGGCGCGGGGGGCCTGGCTGAAGCCGCGGACGCCGCGCGGGGCGTAGCGGGTGGCGGCGACGGCGCGGGCCGCCTGCGCGGCGTCCTCCACGTTCGGAATCATCAGCGACAGGGCGCCGGCGTCGAGGATGCGCTTGATGGTGATCGGGTCGTCGCTCGGCACCCGCACCATGGCCTGGGTCGGGCCCTCCATGATCGCCTGCAGCTGGACGTAGACGTCCGCGAGGTCGTTCGGGGAGTGCTCCATGTCGAGCAGGATCCAGTCGAAGCCCGAGCCCGCGATCACCTCGGTGGAGATGTGGCTCGCGAGGCTCGACCACAGGCCGATCTGCTGGCGACCGGATTTGACCGCGGTCTTGAAGGTGTTCTGGGGGAGGTTCATCGCCGGTCCCTTGTGTCTCTGACGTCTGTCGGCATCGGTCCGCGCTTCAGCGCACCATTGCGGGGCGCTTGTTGTCGAAGGTCCAGCCGGGGATGAGGTGCTGCATCGCCGCCGCGTCGTCGCGGGCGCCGAGGCCGTGGGTCTTGTAGAGCTCGTGATGCTTTTCGACTTCGCGCCAGTCGATCTCGATCCCGAGGCCCGGCCGCTCCGGCACGGCCACGAGGCCGCCCTTGATCTCGAGCGACTCCTTGGTCAGGCGCTCGCCGTCCTGCCAGATCCAATGGGTGTCGATCGCCGTCACCCGGCCCGGCGCCGCGGCGGCGCAGTGGGTGAACATGGCGAGCGAGACGTCGAAATGGTTGTTCGAATGCGACCCCCAGGTGAGGTCGTGGTCGCGGCAGAGCTGGGCGACGCGCACCGAGCCCGCGAGCGTCCAGAAATGCGGGTCGGCGAGCGGGATGTCGACGGAGCCGAGCTGGATCGCGTGCCGCATCTGCCGCCAGTCGGTGGCGATCATGTTGGTCGCGGTCGGCAGGCCGGTCTCGCGGCGGAACTCGGCCATGATCTCGCGGCCGGAGAAGCCATCCTCAGCGCCGCAGGGGTCCTCGGCGTAGGCGAGGATGTGGCCCTGGCCCTTGCAGACGCGGATCGCCTCCTTCAGCGACCAGGCGCCGTTGGGATCGAGCGTCACGCGCGCCTCGGGGAAGCGCTGCTTGATCGCGGTGACGGCGGCGATCTCGTCCTCGCCCGCGAACACGCCGCCCTTCAGCTTGAAGTCGTTGAAGCCGTACCGCGCGTGCGCGGCTTCCGCGAGCCGCGCGACGGCGTCGGGCGTCATCGCCTCCTCGTCGCGCAGCCGTATCCAGTCGTCGCCACTCCCCGCGCGCCGGTAGGGCAGGGGCGTCCGGTCGGAGGGGCCGACGTAGAAGAGGTAGCCGAGCATCTCGACGGCGTCCCGCTGCTGTCCTTCGCCGAGCAGAGCCGCGACGGGCACGTCGAGGTGCTGGCCCAGCAGGTCGAGGAACGCGCTCTCGATCGCGGTCACGGCGTGGATGGTGATGCGCAGGTCGAAGGTCTGCAGGCCGCGTCCGCCGCTGTCCCGGTCGGCGAAGGCCGCGCGCATGGCGTTCAGCACGCCGTTCCAGCTTCCGATGGGCTTGCCCACGATCAGCTCGCGGGCGTCCTCCAGCGTCTGGCGGATGCGTTCGCCGCCGGGAACTTCACCGAGGCCGGTGTGTCCGGCGTTGTCGGTGAGCGCGACGAGGTTGCGGGTGAAGAACGGTCCGTGCGCGCCGCTGAGGTTCATCAGCATGCTGTCGTGGCCGGCGACCGGAACGACGCGCATTTCGGTGACGACGGGCGTGTCGCTCGGTCCGGGCATGTCGGCTCCCTCGATCCGGCGTCTGGCGGCCGGTGCGAGGCCGACGTTAAGCCTCGGCGACGATGCCGGTCCAAGCCAAAGAGGGAATGGTTCGATGCGTCATGGGCATCGTTCTTGCCGTTCCGTGAAGTCAAACCTCGCATGAACCGATGCGCGCTCTGGATCAAAGAGGCGCGCCAGGACGCGGTATGGCTATCGTCGCGTCCCTCTCATTGCGACGCCAAGACGGCCGCGCGCGAACGGCGGCCTCAACCCCGAGGAGACCGCCCATGACCGCCCCGACGCCTGCGACGATCGCCGCCAACCCGCTGATGGCCGGCCTCGCGCCCGGCGAAGCCACCACCGACCGCATCGCCTGGGTCAAGCTCTCGCTCGCCTTCCTGCCGCTCAAGACCCCGATCAGCGACGCCAAGGTGCTGACCGGGCGGCAGAAGCCGCTGACCGAGGTCGCGATCCTGTTCTGCGAGATCGAGAGCGCCAACGGCGCCTTCGGCCACGGCTTCAGCTATTCCAAGCGCGCCGGCGGTCCGGGCATGTTCGCCCACGCCAAGGAGATCGCGAACAACCTCATCGGCGAGGACCCGAACGACATCGCGCGCCTCTGGGAGAAGCTCTGCTGGGCCGGGGCCTCGGTCGGGCGCTCAGGGCTCGCGGTCCAGGCGATTGCCGCGATGGACATCGCGCTCTGGGACATGAAGGCGAAGCGCGCCGGCCTGCCGCTCGCCAAGCTTCTCGGCGCCCACCGGGACAGCGTGCGCGCCTACAACACGTCGGGCGGCTTCCTGTCGTCGCCGATCGAGGAGGTGCTGGAGAGCTGCGCCCGCCTGAAGGACAAGGGCATCGGCGGCGTGAAGATCAAGGTCGGCCAGCCCGACCCGATGGTGGACCTTTCCCGCGTGGAGGCCGTGCGCAAGCTGCTCGGCGACGCCTTCCCCGTCGCGGTCGACGCCAACCAGCAGTGGGACCGACCGACCGCCTCCCGCGTCGGCCGCGCGCTGGAGCCGATGAACCTGTTCTGGATCGAAGAGCCGCTCGACGCCTACGACGCCGAAGGCCACGCCCGGCTCGCCGCCGCCCTCGACACCCCGATCGCGACCGGCGAGATGCTGACCTCCGTCGCCGAGCACTTCGAGCTGATCCGCAACGACAGCGTCGACTTCATCCAGCCGGACGCCGGCCGGGTGGGCGGGATCACCCAGTTCCTGAAGATCATGGCGCTCGCCGACTTCAAGGGCCTCAAGATGGCGCCGCACTTCGCCATGGAGATCCACCTCCACCTCTGCGCCGCCTACCCCCGCGAGCCCTGGGTGGAGCACTTCGACTGGCTGGAGCCGCTGTTCGACGAAACGCTCGAAATCCGCGACGGCCGCATGGTGGTGCCGAACCGCCCCGGCCTCGGCTTCACCATCAGCGAGCAGGCCCGCGCCTGGACGGTCGCGACGCACGAGGAGGGCAAGCGGGGGTAGGACGCGGCGCGGACCTCTTCAGGCGACGAGCAGCGACGCCCGTCGTCGCACGGTCGCGTTGCCCGCCCCAAGGCCCCACCCGACCCCGGCCTCTTGGCCGGGGCCACCCTCCCCACGCCTTCGGCGCGAGGAGGGATTTCGCGCGTCAGGTTCTGAGCCGTGGCGCTCGCCGTTGCGGAAGCGAACGCGGGGATCCCTCTCCTGGGACAGGGGAGGGTGGACGGCCGAAGGCCGGCCGGGTGGGGTGCGCCTCAAGATGAAGCTCCGCCCGCTTCGTGACCCGCCTGCTCCATCACCGGCCGCGACGCTCCGCGCGGTCGGTCGAGAGCGCCCACGCGCCGCGTAGCGCGCCCTACTCCACCAGCGCCTCTTCGCGCTTGGCGGCGATCTTCGGCGAGAACATCGCGATCAGCAGCAGGGCGACGATCGCGAGGATCACGGCGCTGATCGGCGAGGTGACGAACACGGTCACGTCGCCGTCCGCGAGCAGCATGGCGCGGCGGAAGTTCTCCTCGAGCTGCGGCCCGAGCACGAGCCCGAGCAGCAGCGGCGCGGGCTCCACCCCGACCTTGATGAAGAAGTAGCCGATCGCCGCGCAGCCCAGCATCAGCCAGACGTTGAACATCGAGTTCGAGATGCCGTAGGCGCCGATGCAGCAGAACAGTACGATCGCCGGGAACATCAGCCGGTAGGGGATCTTCAGCATCGAGATCCAGATGCCGATCATCGGCAGGTTGATGACCAGCAGCATCAGGTTGCCGGTCCACATGCTCGCGATCAGGCCCCAGACCAGCGCCGGCTGCTCGGTCATGATCTGCGGGCCGGGCTGGATGCCGTGCATCATCAGCGCGCCGATCATCAGCGCCATCAGCGCGTTCGACGGGATGCCCAGTGTCAGCAGCGGGATGAAGCTGGTCTGCGCGCCGGCGTTGTTGGCGGCCTCCGGCCCTGCCACGCCTTCGATCGCGCCGTGGCCGAAGCGCGAGGGATCCTTCGCAAACTTCTTCTCCAGCGCATAGGCGGTGAACGGCGGCAGCGCCGCGCCGCCGCCGGGCAGCACGCCGAGGAACGAGCCGATCGCGGTGCCCCGCGCCATGGCGGGGAAGGCCTGCCGGAGGTCCGCCCAGCTCGGCATCAGGCTGCCGACCTTCTGAGCCACCACGCGACGCTCGGGCGAACGCTCGAGGTTGGCGATGATTTCGCCGAGGCCGAACAGGCCCATGGCGACGGGGACGAAATCGAGCCCGTCCGCGAGGTTCGGGATGCCGAAGGTCATGCGCGAGGCGCCGGAGGAGACGTCGATGCCGACGATCCCGAGGATCAGCCCCAGCACGATCATGGCGAGGGCCTTGGCGACCGAGCCGTGGGCGAGCACCACCGCGGCGATCAGGCCGAGCACCAGCAGGGAGAAGTACTCCACCGCCGTGAACTTGAGCGCGAGCGCGGCGAGCGGGAGCGCGAGCAACGCGATGACGATGGTGGCGACGGTGCCGGCGAAGAACGAGGAGAGCGCGGCGATCGCGAGCGCGTGCCCGGCGCGGCCCTTCTTCGCCATCTGGTGGCCATCGATGCAGGTGACGACCGAAGAGGTCTCGCCCGGCACGTTGACCAGGATCGCCGTGGTCGAGCCGCCGTACTGCGCGCCGTAGAAGATGCCGGCTAGCATGATGAAGGCGGTCGCGGGCTCCAGCCCGAAGGTGAAGGGCAGCAGCAGCGCGACGGTCGGGATCGGCCCGATGCCGGGCAGCACGCCGATCGCGGTGCCGATCAGGACGCCGAACAGGCAGTAGAGCAGGTTCTGCGGCTCGACCGCGACCTGCAGGCCGAGGAACAGGCTGTCGAAGAGCTCCATGCCGTCACCAGGGCCAGGCGGGAATGGGGAGCGCCAGCGCCTTCACGAACAGCAGCACGGAGGCCGCCGCCAGCGCGATCGCGAACAGGACGACTTCGACCGGCCGGGTCTCGTCGCTGCCTGCGGCGGCGACCAGCACCGTCGCGATCGCGGCGACGGCCAAGCCCGCCGTCACGCCGAGCAACGCGAAGGCCGCGATCGCGCCGAGCACCGCCACGAAGGGGCGCAGGCGCGGACGCTCGATCGGCTCGCCGCCGCGGCTGAATCCGCGCGCCGCGAAGAACAGGCCGAAGGCCATCGCGATCCCGGCCAGCACCCGGGGCATGAAGCCCGGCCCCATGTCCGCCGGCGAACCGAAGCTCAGCGTCCGCGTCGCGTAGAACACGAGCGCGGCGACGACGACGAGGAACGCGCCGAACAGCGCGTCCTGCAGGTCGAAGCGGGTGGTCACGGCCTTACTGGCCCTTGATCCCGGCGTCGGCGATGATCTTGCCCCAGCTCTCGGTGTTGGTCGCGAGCCAGGTCTTGAGGTCGTCCGCCGGTCCGCCGACCACGCGGCCGCCCTGCTGCTTGATGCGCTCGATCACCTCGGGGCGCTTCAGCGCCTCGTTCACCGCGGCGTTCACCGCCGCGATCTTCTCCGGCGGCGAGCCGGCGGTGGTCAGCAGGCCCTGCCACGAGCCGACGTCGGATTGCGGCAGCTTCGCCTCCTTGAAGGTGGGGAGATCCGGCGCGGCGGCGACACGTTCGTCGCCCGTTACCGCGAGGCCCTTGAGCTGGCCGTTGGTCACGAAGGGCAGCGTCGCGGTGGCGCCGTTGATGATCACCTTGCTCTCGCCGGAGACCACCGCCTGGGTCGCGGCCGCGCCGCCCTTGTAGGGCACGGTCTTCCACTGGACGCCAAGCTCCTTCGCCATGGCGACCGCGGTGATGTGGTTGACGCCGCCGACGCCGGAGTTCGCGACCGCGAGCTTGCCCGGGTTGGCCTTGGCGTAGGCGAGAAGGCTCGCGACGTCGGTCACGCCCTCGAGCTTGGGGCTGACCGCCAGCACATAGGGCGAGAACATCACCATCGTCACCGGCGCGAGGTCCTCGAGCGGCTTGTAGGTGAGGTCGGCGAACAGGCCGGGGGCCGAGGCCACGGTGCCGACGTCGGTCAGCAGGTAGGTCTGCCCGTCCTTATCGGCCTTGGCGACGGCGTCGGCGCCGATGTTGCCCGCCGCGCCCGGCTTGTTCTCGACCACGACCGGCTGGCCGACCTTTTCCTGCAGGAGTGGGGCGATGATCCGGGCGAGGGTGTCCGAGGTGCCGCCCGGGGCGTAAGGGACAATGAGGCGAACCGGCCGATCGAAGGTCTGCGCCGCGGCGGGCGCCGCGTGGGTCATGCTGAGAAGCGCCGCGCCGGCGAGGCCGAGCACGATGCGGCGGGTGAGCGGCGTCGCTGCGAACGTCATGGGAGTCCTCCTTGGATCCGCTTTGCGCGGGTTATTTGGAGGCGAGGGTCCCAGCGCGCGTCGTTGCTGTCCAAGACAAACACGGCATTGATTGATGCAGGCTGCGCATGGTTCAGCTGTCGAGCGGCGGCGCCTGGCGCAGGATCACCTCAAGCGCGCGTTCCGCCGCCGGGTTTTCCTGCTCGGTACGCCAGACGGCCGCGAGCTGCGCCATGCCCTCGCCCGGGGACCGGATCGGGCGGTGGACGACGCCGTCGAACCGCAGCTTCGCCGCCGCCTCCGGCACCAGCGCGAGGCCGAGGCCGATGCGGACCAGCGCCAGCACCGAGTGGATCTGGCTGACGTGCTGGGTGATCGTCGGCTGCACGCCGGCCGCGCCGAACAGGCTGAGCACCAGGTCGTGGAAATAGCGCGCCTCGAACGGCGAGTAGCTGATGACCGGCTCGTCGCCGAGATCGTGCAGGTCGACCACCTCGCGCTCGGCCATGGGATGGCCGGCGGGCAGCGCGAGGATCATCGGCTCCCGGAGCACGATCCGGGAGCGGAAGGTCGCGCGGCGGACCGGCGGGCGCACCAGCGCGATGTCGAGGCGGCCGGAGGCGAGGGCGTCGAGCTGCGCCGAGGTCACGGCCTCGCGCAGCACGAGGTCGACGTTCGCGAGCTCCGCCCGCAATTCGCGCACGATGCGGGGGAGGAAGTCGTAGCCGGAGGCGGCGGTGAAGCCGATGGTCACGGTTCCCGCCTCGCCGACGCCGATGCGCCGGATCGACATCGCCGCGCCTTCCGCGAGCTGCAGCAGGCGGCGCGCCTCCGGCAGGAAGGCCCGGCCCGAGGGGGTGAGCGCCACCCGCCGGTTGGAGCGCTCGAACAGCTTCGCCTCGAGCAGGTGCTCGAGCAGCTGGATCTGACGGCTAAGCGGCGGCTGCGTCATGTTCAGCCGCCGCGCCGCCCGCCCGAAATGCAGCTCCTCGGCCACCGCCACGAAACAGCGCAGATGGGTGAACTCGAACATGGGCCGCCGCCAAACGATGCGCCAACGGCATCAGACGATGCCGCATCTGGTTTAGACCGGCATCGACGCCCCCGCTAGCGTTTCCCTTCGGAAGCGGCGCCGCCAGAGCGCCCGCCACAGGGAACGCCTGACAGGAGACGCGCACATGCGCATCGTTCGAGCTTTCTGCGCCGCCGCCGCGATCGTCGCCGCCGCGGTCCCGGCCTTCGCGGCCGGCTACCCCGAGCGCCCGATCACCGTGGTCGTGCCGTTCCCGCCGGGCGGCGGGTCGGACGCCGCGGCCCGCATCGTCGCCGCCGCGGCCGAGAAGACGATCGGCGCGAACATGATCGTCGAGAACCGCCCGGGCGCCACCGGCAACATGGGCGCGGCCGCCGTCGCGCGCGCGGCGCCGGACGGCTACACCATCCTCTGCGCCGCGCTTTCGGTGTGGTCGATCAACCCGGCGCTGTTCAAGGGCCTGACCTACGACGCCGCCAAGGACTTCGACCTGCTCACCGTCGCCGTGCGCACGCCGAACGTGCTCGTGGTGCGGAAGGACTTTCCCGCGAACACCGTCGCCGAGCTTGTCGCTCACCTGAAGGCCAACCCGGAGAAGGTCTCGTTCGCGAGCTCCGGATCCGGCTCGTCCGACCATCTGACGGCCGAGCTGTTCTGGCAGAAGACCGGCACCAGCGGAAACCACATCCCCTACAAAGGCGGCGGACCGGCCATCGTCGACCTCATCGGCGGCCAGACCGACGCCTCGTTCCAGAACCTCGGCGTGATCTACCCGCAGATCGCCGCCGGCAAGGTCAAGGCGCTGGCCGTCACCAGCGACGAGCGCCACGCCATGCTGCCGGAGGTTCCGACGCTGAAGGAGCAGGGCGTCCAGGGCGTCGACGTCTACTCCTGGCAGGCCTTCGGCGCGCCGAAAGGCCTCGATCCGGCCGTCCGCGCCAAGCTCGAGACCGCGCTCACCGACGCGCTCCGGACCGACGCGGTGAAGGCGGCCTTCGCCAAGACCGGGTTCGACGTAGTGGCGAACACCGGCAAGGAGTTCGAGGCGTTCCAGGCCAAGGAGATCGCCCGCTGGAAGCAGGTGGTGGCGGAAGGAAACATTCCCTCGCCGTAACGAGGACCCAGCGTCCGGCGGGAGAGCCGCTGGCCCGGCCCCAATGTCCCGGCTCGGGCCGCGGCGCTCAGGCCCCGGCGATCTGCAGGACGATGCGCCCGTCCACCTCGCCGGCCTCCATCCGCTCGAAGATCGCGTTGACGTTCTCGAGCCTGTCCCAGCTGAAGTGCGCCGCGACGGCGCCGTCGCCGGCGAAGGCCAGCGCTTCCTCCAGATCCTGTCGCGTGCCCACGATCGAGCCGCGCACGGTGATGCGCTTCAGCACGGTGTCGAAGATCGGCAGCGCGAAGCGGCCGGGCGGCAGGCCGACAAGGGCCATCGTGCCGTGCGGGCGCAGCGCGCCGAAGGCCTGCTCGAAGGCCGCGGGCGAGACGGCGGTGACCAGCACGCCATGGACGCCGCCGGTCTTCGCCTGGATCTCCGCGGCCGGATCGCCCGCGCTGGCGTCGACCACGAGCTCGGCGCCCAACGCGGTCGCGAGCGCCAGCTTGTCCGGATGGACGTCGATCGCCGCGACATGCATGCCCATCGCCTTGGCGTACTGCACCGCCATGTGGCCGAGCCCGCCGACGCCGGACACCGCCACCCATTCGCCGGGCTTCACCTCGGTTTCCTTGAGGCCCTTGTAGACCGTGACGCCGGCGCAGAGGATCGGCGCGGCCGGCCCCCAGTCGAGGCCGTCCGGGATGCGGCCGACATAGTTCGGATCGGCGAGGGCGTACTCCGCGAAGCTGCCGTTGACCGAATAGCCGGTGTTCTGCTGCTGGCCGCAGAGCGTCTCCCAGCCGGTGCGGCAGTGCGGACAGTAGCCGCAGGCGGTGTGAAGCCAGGGGACGCCGACGCGATCGCCCTCGCGCACCCGCTTCACGGACCGGCCGACGCCCACCACGACGCCGACGCCCTCATGGCCGGGAATGAACGGGACGGTCGGCTTCACCGGCCAGTCGCCCTTGATCGCATGGAGATCGGTGTGGCAGACGCCCGTCGCCTCGATCCGGACCAGAATCTGCTCCGGCCCCGGCTCCGGGACGGGCCATTCCTCGATCACGAGCGGCTGGCCGAGCGCGCGCGCGACGGCGGCTTTCATCATGTTGGCCATGGCGGCCTCCTCGGCTGATGGGGGTCAGGATTTCAGGTTTCGCCAGGCGCCCTTCGCCCACTGGGCGACCGGCGACCAGAGGGCGAGGACGGCGAGGCCCATGACGAGCAGGATGATCGCGACGAACACGTTGACGACGCCGAAGTTCGGCGCGTCCTTCGCCACGAAGGCGGCGGTGACGAAGCTCGCCAGGGCGAGGGAAAGCCGAACGAACCAGCCCATCATCGAAACGCCGCTCCTCGTCGCTGCGCGGTGGGTCCCGTCACCCGGGGTCCCGCCGGCCGCCAAGACCGTCGCACGGGGAGCGGGGTTGGGCTTTGAGCTATGTCATCGTCTGATCGGTCGAGAGATGCGCCCGCGGCCGCCATGCGGCGCTTGATTGTGGGCGGGGCGGTCGCGCATACAATCCACCGAGTGCATGGATGAGGGCCGGGAATGAGCGGCGCGACGTCGTGGACGCCCCGGATCGACCCCGCGGGCGGGCCGCTTTATCTGCAGATCGCGGACTCAATAGAAGGCGCCGTCGCTTCCGGCGCGCTCCGGGAGGGCGACCGGCTGCCGCCGCAGCGCAGCCTCGCGCAGGCGCTCTCCGTTGATCTGACCACGGTGACGCGGGCCTACGCGGAGGCACGGCGCCGGGCCTTGCTCGACGCGGTCACGGGACGCGGCTCGTTCGTCGCGGCCCGCCGGGACCCCACGGCGCCGCCGATCGACCTCGGCATGAACATTCCGCCCGCGCCGCGCGGCGTGCGGCTCGCGGAGGTTCTCGGTCGGAGCGTCGCCGATCTCGTGGCGCGGACCGACATCGACCAGCTGATGTCCTATCACCCTGGCGCCGGCTCGGTCTCCGACCGTGCGGCGGCGGCGGCCTGGCTGCGGCCGACGTTGGGCGCGGTCGACCCAGACCGCATCCTCGTCGCGGCGGGGGCGCAGGGCGCGATGGCGGCGATCGCCACGACGCTTGCGCGGTCCGGCGACGCCATGGCCTGCGAGCCGCTGGTCTATCCCGGCGCTTTGTCGATCGCTCATCAGTACGGTCTCGAGCCGCGCGCGG
Organism: Methylopila sp. 73B; assembly: GCF_000526315.1. NCBI lineage: Bacteria > Pseudomonadati > Pseudomonadota > Alphaproteobacteria > Hyphomicrobiales > Methylopilaceae > Methylopila > Methylopila sp. 73B. The sequence goes on from NZ_JAFV01000001.1 coordinate 4,086,056, forward strand.
TCGAGGGGGACGCGGACGGCATGCGGCCGGAGGCGCTCGATCGCCTGTGCCGGACGCGCAAGCCGGCCTTCGTTTACCTCAACCCGACGATCGGAAACCCCACCGCGATCACGATGCCGGAGGCGCGACGGCGCGCCTTGGCCGAGGTCGCGGCCGCCCACGGCCTGCCGATTCTGGAGGACGATCCCTATTCGCCGCTGGCGATGGGCGCGCCGCCGCCCTTCGCGACGCTTGCGCCCGACCTCACCTGGCACGTCCACACCCTGTCGAAATGCCTGACGCCGGGCCTACGGGTGGCCTACGTGGTCGCGCCGTCGCCGGCCGCGCGCGCCGAACTGGTCGCCGGCCTTCGCGCCGTCAGCCTGATGGCGCCGCCGCTGATGACCGCGGTGCTGGGACGCTGGATCCGGGAGGGGACGGCGCAGGCCTTTCTCGACGGCGTGCGCACTGAAGCCGCCGCGCGCCAGACGCTGGCCCGCGCGGCGTTGCCGGACGCGCGCGCGCACCGGAACGGCCTGCATCTGTGGCTGCCGCTGCCGGCGCGCTGGGATCGACACCGCCTGGCGGACCGGGCGCGGGCGCAGGGGCTCGCCGTCACGCCGTCCGACGCGTTCAACGTCGGCGGGCCTGCGGTCGAGGCGGTGCGGATTTCGCTCGGCGCGGTGCCGGAGCGGGCGCGGCTCGCCGCCGCGCTCACGACGCTGGCCGAGATCCTGCGCGACGGCCGCCGGACGCTGCACGACGTGGTCTGAGCGCCGTCGACGCGAAGGCGACGCTCAGCGCTCGGCGTCGTCCTCTTCGCCGGGGCGTACGAGACGGCCCTCGGCGGCCTTATGGTAGTACTGGCTCGCGACCAGCCAGCCCTTCAGCGGCCTCAGGGGCGGCAGCAGCGTCGCCAGCATGATCGGCACCGTCGTGAAGAGGTGGAGCCAGTACGGCGCCTGGTAGGCGAGCTCCAGCCAGACCGCGAAGCAGGCCGAGGGCAGGCAGGCGAAGGTGATGGCGAAAAAGGCCGGCCCATCCGCCGGATCGGCGAAGGAATAGTCGAGGCCGCAGACCTCGCACTTCGGCTTCAGCGTCAGGAACCCGTTGAACATCTTCCCCTCGCCGCAGCGCGGGCAACGGCCGCGCACGCCCACGTCGTAGGGGTTCTGGCGGGGGTAGGTCGCCGCCGTCATGGGAGCCTCCTCTGGGTCCTTCATGCGGAGGAGATAGGGTGCGAAACATACATTGTCAATAATGTATGCAGACACGTTGTTGGCGCCGGTGCAAAAAAAGTCGGCGAGCCCACGAGGGAGCTCGCCGTGTCCATAAGTTCTGCGTCGGGGCCGAGGGAGGAAGGGAAGCCCGGACACGCTATGGAAAAGCGGGGGGCCCGAAGGTCCGGGCCCGAAATCAGGTCAGCGCGGCAGCTCGAACACCGTGAGCTGTCCGCCGAGAGCGGTGTACTGGGCGAGCGCGGCGTAGCCGCCGACCGCGCCGAGGCCCTCGTTGCCGCCGGTCAGGCCGGCCGCGAGGCCGATGCCGGCCCAGCCGCCGACGCCCGAGAGCACCGCCACGTACTGCCGGCCCTTGTTCTCGTAGGTCATGACGTTGCCGACGATGCCGGACGGCGTCTTGAACTTGTAGAGCTCCTTGCCGGTCTTGGCGTCGACCGCCTTCAGGTAGCCCTCGAGCGTGCCGTAGAACACCACGCCGCCGGCGGTCGCCAGCGCCCCGGACCACACGGAGAACATCTCCTTGTTGGACCAGACGATCTTGCCCGCCTTGTTGTCCCAGGCGATGAAGTTGCCCATGCCGCCGTGGCTGTTGGGCGCCGGGTACATCGAAAGCGTCGCGCCGACGTAGGGCTGGCCGGCGGTGTAGGCCACCTGGAACGGCTCGTAGTCCATGCAGACGTGGTTGGTCGGGATGTAGAACAGCTCGGTCTCGGGCGAGTAGGCCGAGGGCTGCTGGTCCTTGGTGCCGAGCGCGGTCGGGCAGATGCCCTGGCTGTTCACGTCCTCGCCGTTCTGCTCCGTCGAGTACTTGGCGACGACGAGCGGCCGGCCGTAGGTCTTTGACGACTTGTCCATGTCGACCTTGGTGGCCCAGTTCACCACCGGATCGTACTTCTCCGCGACCAGCAGCTCGCCGGTCTCACGGTCGACCGTGTAGGCGAAGCCGTTGCGGTCGGGATGGGTGAGGAGCTTGCGCGCCTTGCCCCCGATCGTCTGGTCCGTGAGGATCATCTCGTTGGTGGTGTCGTAGTCCCACTCGTCGTGGGGCGTGACCTGATAGACCCACTTGGCGACGCCCGTGTCGGGGTCGCGCGCCCAGATCGTCATCGACCACTTGTTGTCGCCCGGCCGCTGCTTCGGGTTCCAGGTCGAGGGGTTGCCGGAGCCGTAATAGACGAGGTTCAGCTTCGGATCGTAGGAGTACCAGCCCCAGGTCGTGCCGCCGCCGATCTTCCACTGGTCGCCCTGCCAGCTCTTCAGCGACGAATCCTTGCCGATCGGCTTCCCGAGCTCGGTGGTCTTCTCCGGGTCGACCAGGAGATCCTTGTCCGGCCCCATCGAATAGGCGCGCCAGGCCAGCTTGCCGGTCTTGAGGTCGTAGGCGGTGAGGTGGCCGCGCACGCCGAACTCGCCGCCGGCGATGCCGACCAGCAGCTTGTCCTTCACCGGCAGCACGGTGGCGGTGTTGGTCTCGCCCTTCTTCGGGTCGCCGTTGACGACCGACCAGATCTTCTTGCCGGACTTGGCGTCGAGCGCGACGACCGTGGTGTCCGCCTGCTGCAGGAAGATCATGCCGTCGGCGTAGGCGACGCCGCGGTTGACGGTGTCGCAGCACATCACCGGGACCACGTTCGGGTCCTGGCGGGGCTCATACTTCCAGATGATGCGGCCGTTGTCGTTGAGGTCGAGCGCGAACACGTTGTTCGGGAACGGCGTGTGGACGTACATGACGTCGCCGACGACAAGCGGGCCGCCCTCATGGCCGCGCAGCACGCCGGTCGAGAAGGTCCAGGCGACCTGGAGCTTGTCGACGTTCTTCGCGGTGATCTGGTCGAGCTTGGAGTAGCGGGTGTTGGCGTAGTCGCCGGTCTGGATGCCCCACTGCTTGGGGTCCTTGAGGATCGCCTCGACGCTGTCGTTGGCGAAAGCGGGCGCGGATCCGGCGAGGATCGCGGCGCCGAGGCCGAAAAGCAAAGCGCGTTTCATGGACGTTCTCCGGAAGCGCGGGCGGCGCCGGCGGCGTCTTTTGTTTCGTCTCGAGCGTTCCGTCCGCTGTCCTTGTGAAACTGCTGATAAGAGCGAGGATCCCAAGAGCCGGGCTCCCGACTTGCGCTGGGAACTTCTCCTGATCTCGCAGGGGACACTTGCTTTCGGAGCCCTGGTCTTAGACACCAAGACGTTGAGACGGAAGGCGAAAACATGTCGCTGGTGGCGGCCCTCGTTCTGCGGATCTTCGCCGTCGTCGCCCTGTGCCTCGCCTGCGCGGGCGCCTGGACGATGATCGAGGCGAACCGCGTCATCCGGGACGAGGTCACGGCGACCGCGCAACGGGTCGAGCGCGAGGCCCGGAACCTCGCCTGGCGCGAGGTCATGTTCCGCGGCGCGCAAGGGTCGGGCGCCAAGCTCGCCTTTCCCGAATGGCGCACCGCGGACACGCTCCGGATCATCGGTCCCGGATTCTGCGTGACGCTCGCCTGGACGGGCGACGCGCCGACCCGCTTCTGCGGCGGCCTGTCCGAAGTCGGCGAGGCGCCCCGCTGGTTCGAAGCCCTGAACGGCGCGCTGTTCGGCGCGGTCGAGCCGGCGACGCGCAAGGTCGCGAGCGGCCGCCACGAGGTCGGGACCGTTGAAGCGGAGGCGGAGCCGGGAACGGTGGCCTGGCGGGCCTGGCGGCAGGTCAGCGTCGTGATCGGCGTCGCGGGCGCGATGGCGATCGCGATCGCGCTGCTCGCCACGCTCGCGATCGGCCACGCGCTGCGTCCGGTCGAGACCATCGTGCGGGGGCTGAATCGGCTGGAGGGCGGCGACCATTCGGTGCGGCTGCCGCACTTCGCCGCCCGCGAGTTCGCCCATGTCGCCCGGGCGTTCAACGACCTGACGGAGCGCCTCGCCCGCACCACCGAGGCGCGCGCGGCCGTGACCCGGCGGCTGTTCAACGTGCAGGAGGAGGAGCGCCTCGCCCTGGCGCGCGATCTCCACGACGAGTTCGGCCAGTGCCTCACCGGCGCCCGCGCGCTCGCCGCCGCGATCGCCTCCGCGAGCGCCAGGGACCGGCCCGACATCGCCGAGAGCGCCCGCGAGATCGCGGGCCTCAGCGAAGGCATGGCCGCCACGCTGAAGAACGCGCTCGCCCGGCTGCGGCCGCCGGAGCTCGACGACGTCGGGCTGGAGCACAGCCTCGCGCATCTGGTGGCGAGCTGGAACGCGCGCGTCGCGATCGCGGCGCAGCGCCCGGTGTTCCGGCTCGAACTCGCGGGCGACGTCGACGGCGCGCCGGAGCAGGCGGCGCTGACGGTCTACCGCATCGCGCAGGAAGGGCTGACCAACGCCGCGAAGCACGGCCGGCCGCAGGAGGTGCGCCTGCGCGTCGAACGCTCGGCGGAGCCGACCGACGCCGTCGCGGTGACGGTCGAGGACGACGGCGGCGGCTCGGCCCAGGATCTCGGCGCCGGCCGCGGACACGGCCTCGTCGGCATCCGCGAGCGCGTCGACGCCCTCGGCGGCCGGTTCGACGCGGACGCCACCGGGCGCGGCGTCCGGATCTCGGCGGTGATCCCGCTCGCGCGCGCCGGCGAGCTGCGCGGCCCGACGATCGAGCACAAGGCGGCCTGAGGCGATGAGCGACCTTACGATCCTTCTGGTCGACGACCACCCGGTCGTGCGCGCCGGCTACCGCAAGCTGATCGAGCTTCAGCCGGGCTACCGCGTCACCGGCGAGGCCGACAGCACGGCGGCCGCCTATCTCGCCTACCGCCGGGAGCCGGCGGACATCGTCGTCGTCGATCTCAGCATGCCGGGCTCGAGCGGGCTGGAGGCGATCCGGCGCATTCGCGCGGTCGACCGCAAGGCGCGCATCCTGGTGTTCACGATGCACGAGGGCCTGTCCTACGCGCTGAAGGCCTTCGAGGCCGGCGCGGCGGGCTACGTCACCAAAAGCAGCCCGCCCGAGGCGCTGATCGCCGCGATCGCGACCATCGCGGCCGGCGGCAAGGCGGTCAGCGACGACATCGCCCACGAGATCGCCGTCGAGCGGCTCTCCGGCCGCAAGTCGCCGCTCGAGGCGCTCGGGCCGCGGGAGGTCGAGATCCTGCAGCTGATCGCCTCCGGCATGACGACCGACGAGATCGCCGACGCGCTCTCGCTCAGCCAGAAGACGATCCAGAACTACCACTCCGGCATCAAGGCGAAGCTCAACGCCCGCACCGACGCCAACCTCGTCTGGGTCGCGATCGACGCCGGCCTGCTCGAGATGCGCGCCGCGGGCGGCGGCGTGGCCTGATTCTAAGCCTGTCCGCCTCTCCGCCGCGATTCAGTTCGCGCGTGGCGTCTGATCGAGGCGCAGGAGCACCGTCCGCAGGGTCTCCACGCCCTCGTCCATCTGCTCCGCCGAAAAGGCGCTGAAGCCGATGGTGACGAGATCGTCGACCTCGGCCTCGCGGGCGAGCGCGGAGAGCGGCATCAGCTCGAGCCCCTCCTGGATCGCGGCGGCGGCCACCCGCCGCGCGCTCAGGCCGGGCCGCAGCCGGGCGACGATCTCCATGCCGGTCTCGGTCGGCTCCGGGGTCATCCAGTCGCCGAGCCGTCGGGCGATGGCGTCGAGAAGGTGGGCCTGCCGCTGGGCGTAGAGCTTGCGCATGCGGCGCACGTGGCTGGCGAAATGCCCCTCGCTCATGAAGCGTGCGACCAGCGCCTGCTCCAGCATGGGCGAGTAGCGGCCGGTGACGGAGCGGGCGGCGACGAAGGCCTCGACCAGCGCGTCCGGCACGACCGCGAAGCCGAGCCGGAGGCCCGGAAACAGCGTCTTCGAGAAGGTGCCGAGGTAGATCACGCGGCCCTCGCGGTCGAGCGCGTGCAGGGCGGGCAGAGGGCGCCCGGCGTAGCGGAACTCGGCGTCGTAGTCGTCCTCGAGGATCCAGGCGTCGGCGCGGCTCGCCCAGTCCAGCAGCGCGCGCCGCCGCTCCAGGCTGAGGCTCATGCCGAGCGGGAACTGCTTCGAGGGCGAGACATAGGCGAGCCGCGCGTCGGGCGCCCGCGCGACGCCTGCCGCGACGTCCAGCCCGTCGGCGTCGACCGGCACGGCCACGGGCCGCGCGCCCGCCGCCGTGACGGAGGCGTAGGCGCCGTCGTAGCCCGGATCCTCGCACCAGGCGGTCTCGCCCTCGGTCAACAGGATGCGGCAGGCGAGGTCGACCGCGTGCTGGGCGCCGGCGAAGACCACGACGTTCTCCGGCCGGCAGACGAGGCCGCGGCCGAGCGTGACGTGCTCGACGATGGCGGCGCGCAACGGCGCGTAGCCCTGTGGGTCGCCTTCGCCCATCAGCTCGCCGGCGAGCTCGGGGCTCATCTTGCGGTAGATGTCGGCCGCGAGCTTCGCCCAGACCTGGACGGGGAAGGCGTCGACGGCCGGGAAGTTGGAGCGGAACGGCACGGGGCGGCGCATGTGCCGGAGCGTGGCGGGAACGTCCGCGAAGCCCGAGCCGCAGGCGAAGGAGCGGTCGAGCGTGCCGGCGGCGCGGAGCGCGGGGTTGATGCGCGCCGGCGCGGGCGTCGCGGCTTTCGACGGCGGCTCGCGGGCGACGTAGGTGCCGGAGCCGCTTTGGCCTTCGAGGAAGCCCTCCGCCGTCAGGTGCTCGAACGCCAGCATGATGGTGTTGCGGGAGACGCCCAGAAACTGCGCAAGATCGCGCGTCGAGGGCAGCTTTTCGCCCGGCTTGATGGCGCCGGCGGCGATCCCGTCGACCAGCCGATCGTAGAGCTGCCGATGCAGCGGCGCGTCGGGCCGGCGTTCGAGGTCGAGACCGAGGGCGTCGAGCAGGGGCAAGGCGGCATCCGGGCGAGGGGGCGCGTGACGCCGACCGCACGCAAGATTCGCGCCGCGGGGGCGCGGCGCTCAGACCGCCGCCCGCTCCCGTTCCGGCCGATGCCCGAAGGTGGCCAGCCCGGTGCGCATCAGCACGAACATCACCGCCAGCACGCAGAGCACCACGAGGTTCACGCAGGTCGCCAGCGCATAGAGCTCCGGCTTCACGCCGTAGCGCAGCGCGCCCCAGGCGACCGAGGGCAGGGTGGGCGTGGCGCCCAGCAGGTAGAACGAGATCTCGAGATTGTTGAACGCCATGATGAAGGTGACGATGAAGGCGCCCAGCAGCCCAGGCCAGATCAGCGGCAGGGTCACCTCGAAGAAGGTGCGCGCGGGCGTCGCGCCGAACACCATGGCGGCGTCGTCGAGCCGCCAGTCGTAGCGGTAGAGCTGCGTCGCCATGATCAGCAGGGCGTAGGAGAAGCAGTGCACGACGTTGGCGAGCACCGCCGAACCGAGGTTGCCCTGGAGCCCCAGGAACAGGCCGCTGAAGATCAGCGAGGAGATGCCGAGCAGCACCTCGGCCACGAACAGCGGCGCGATGAACAGCGTGAGGAACAGGGTGGTCTTCCGGCCCGCGTGCCGCATCAGCCCGATGGTGGCGGCGCCGGCGAGGGCGGTGGAGAGCGTCGCCACCAGCACGCCCAGCAGCAGGCTGTTGCCGAGCGCGGTCTGGTAGAGCGAGTTGCCGAGCAGCCGGGACATGGTCGCGAACGACCAGTGCGGCGGGTAGGGGAAGCTCGAGTTCCGCGACAGGCTGGCGAGCCCGATGTGCACGATCGGCAGGTAGAGGAAGAGGTACGAGACGACGACGGTCGCGATCAGCGCGATCTTGCCCGGACGAAACCGCATCAGCTCCTCCCGAAGCCCGTGAAGCCGGTGCGGCGCAGGTCGACCGTGCGGAACGCCACGAACACCGCCGCGATCGAGAGCGCGAACAGCACCACGCCCATGGCGGCGCCGAGCGCCCAGGTTCCGCTTTCGCCGAACTGCTGCGCCATCGCCATGCCGTAGAGCGTGCCGTTGGGGCCGCCGAGGAAGCGCGGGGCGAGCGTCGCCGAGAGGCAGGGGATGAAGCAGAGCGCGAAGCCGATCAGCGTGCCGAACAGGTTGAGCGGCCAGGCGATCTCGAAGAAGGCGCGCGCCGGGCTCGCGCCGAAGATCTTGGCGGCGTCGAGCAGCCGCTGGTCGAAGTTCAGCAGCGACAGGTAGATCACCGTGACGACGATCGGCAGGTAGAGGTAGACGAGGCCGATCGCGCTCGCGACGTTGGTGTACATGATGGCGCGCAGCGGCGCGGCCCCGAGCGACATCAGCACGCCGTTGACGAGGCCCACGGGTCCGAGCAGTCCCTGCAGCGCGATCACCCGCAGCACCTCGCCGGTGAGGAACGGCACCGCGAAGCCCAGCGTCAGCAGCAGCTTGTAGCGGCCGCCGTAGAGCGTGATGCCGTAGGCGACCGGCCAGGCGATGGCGGTGCAGATCACCGAGACCGCGGTCGCCATCGCGAGCGAGCGGAGGAGGAAGGTGGCGTAGGCCCCGTCGGTCGCCAGCACCCAGTAGTTCCTGAGGTTCCAGTCCTGGACGATGTGGTAGTTCTCGGTCCGCCAGACGCTGAGCACGAGCATCGACAGCAGAGGCAGGACGAACAGCGCGATCAGGAAGACGGTCGGAACGCCGAGCGTCAGCCAGGGGGCGAGGCGGCTCCTCACGCGGCGGCCTCCTTTTCGGGGAAGAGGTCGACGTCTTCCGGGTCCCAATGCGCGACCACGGCGTCTCCGGCGGAGAACTCTACCTCCGCGCGGGGCCGGCTCGCGATCATCTCGCCGGCGGCCCAGGTCAGGACATACTCGGCGTAGGCGCCGCGCAGGATGACGTGCTTGACCGTCGCCGCCAGCGCGTTCGCGCCGAGGGCGCGAAGCGTCTCCGGGGTCCGCAGCCGGACCTTCTCGTTCTTCACATAGGCCGCGACCGAGCCCTCCTTGAGCCCCGGCCGGTCGGCGGTCGCGAGCGCGACGGCGCCGGCGTCGATCGCCGCGGTCGCGCCCTCGCGCTTCAGCACGCCGACGAAGCGGTTCGAGCGCCCCACGAACTGGGCGATGAAAGCGGTCTTCGGCCGATCGTAGATCTCGGCGCGCGGCGCGAAGTCTTCGATCCGGCCGTTCCGCACCACCGCGATCCGGTCGCTCATGGAGAGCGCCTCCTCCTGGTTGTGCGTGACGTAGATGAAGGGGATGCCGAGCGCCGTCTGGTGCTTGCGGATCTCGACCTCCATCTCCTGCCGCAGCTCGCGGTCGAGGTTGGCGAGCGGTTCGTCGAGCAGCAGCGCCTTCGGCCGGCCGACGAGCCCACGGCCGAGCGCGACGCGCTGCTGCTGGCCGCCGGACAGCTGGTTGGGGTAGCGGCCCTCGAGCCCGCGCAGCGAGAGGATGCCGAGCACCCAGTCGATGCGCTCGTCCATCTCCGTCTTCGGCAGCTTCAGCATGCGCAGCGGGAAGGCGAGGTTTTCACGCACGGTCCGGTGCGGGAACAGCAGGAACTCCTGGAACACCATCGCGACGCCCCGCTTGTGCGGGGCTAAGTCGGTGACGTCCTCGCCGCCGATCAGCACGCGGCCGTTGGTCGGCTTTTCCAGCCCGGCGATGATGCGCAGCAGGGTGGTCTTGCCGGAGCCGCTCGGGCCCAGCAGCGAGACGAACTCGTTCTTCTCGATCGCCATCGCCACGCGGTCGACGGCCCATGCGGCGCCGTACTGCTTCGAGACGCCGTCGAGGGAGATGTAGGACACGCGCTGGGAACTCCTGCGGACGACGCGGATCGGAAAAGGCTCGCGCGCCGGCGTTCGTGGGCGAGACGGACGCCGGCGCGCTGCTTGAGCGCGCGCGGCCCGCGAAGGAGCCGCGCGCGCTCAAACGGCTCAGGCGGCCTGCATGCGCGACCAGACCCGCTCCCACTTCTCCGTCGAGGACGGCTGGTCGAACATGTACATGTCCGACAGCTCCTCGGTGCGGTCCATGAGGTAGAGCTTCTGCTCCTCGGGCGTCGCGATCGAACGGATGTCGATGGTGGTCGAGGCGCCGCCGATCAGCGCCTGCTGCTTCATGATCTCGGGCGCGAGCATCATGTCCATGAACTGCTCGCAGAGCGTGAGCATGGGGCCGTCCGCGACGCCGGAGGTCACGAGCCAGGTGTCGACCCAGCCGAGGCCGCCTTCCTTCGGGATGAGCTGGTGGGCGAAGTCGGCGTCGATCTCGCCCTTGGCCTTCTTGGCGAGCAGCACGCGGTAGGACTGCGCGAACTCCGGCGCCGCGGCGATCGCGCCGCTCTCGAGCAGCTGCTGCAGCGTGTTGTTGTCGTTGTAGCGGGTGAGCAGCAGCTTCTTCTGCTCGATCAGGAGCTTCTCGACGCCTGCCAGCTCTTCGTCGGTGAGGACGTAGGGGTTGAATGGCTTGCCGTCCGGGCGCGGCTTGTCCTTGGTGCCCATGCGGGTCGCGACCAGGATGCCGGCGAGCGCGATGTTCTCCTCGAAGCGCGCGCTGGTGGCGAGCCGGCCGGAGAACTCGGGGTCGAACAGGCACTCGATGCTCTGGACCTTGTCCTTCGGCATCATCGCGGTGTTGTAGGTCGTGCCGTAGCTGCCCCAGCACCAGGTGACGCCGAAGTGCTTGCCGGTGGCCTCGTCGGTCAGCAGCTTGAAGCGATCCGGCTTGAACACTGGGAACACCTTGGCCGTGTTCGGGATCTTGGCGTAGTCGATCGCGCGGATCAGCTTCTCGCGGTAGTACAGCCCCGGCCAGAAGCCGTCGGCCTGCACCAGGTCGAAGTCCCGCGTGCCGCCGACGCGCAGCTTGTTGTAGGCCTCGGAGTTGCCGTCGAAGAAGGTCGGCGAGAACTTGACGTTGTGCTTGTCCTCGAAGGCCTTGATGACCTCGGGGATGGCGTAGACCTCCCACATCAGGGCGCGCAGCGTGGTCGGCGCGGCGGAGGCCGGGCGGACGTAGGGCGTCGCCAGCGCGGCGGCGGCGCCAGCGGCGATCGTCTTCAGCGCCTTGCGGCGGTCGAAGCCCGCGGGCGAGGCCGCAGACCCAAGCGGTAGGCTGTCGTTCGTCGTCATGGCCAAGCCCTTGTCACGAGGTGTGTGAGCGTCTGAGCCTGCCTTGGTCGTTCCCCGATTTTTTAGCGCGGGCCTCGGCCGCAGGCGGCAGCCGGGCCCGCTTCGCAGTCCGGTCCGTTCAGGCCGCGGCCTTGAACGGGTTTTCGGCGTCGTCGTAGTTGACCGGCGTCATGTGCCAGCCCTCCACATGCTTCCGCCAATAGGTGTCCTTGAGCTTCTGGCTGATCGGCCCCGGCCGGTCGTTGCCGTAGATCCGGTCGTTGACGCGCGAGCAGGGCATGACGCCGCCGGCGGTCGTCGCGGTGAACACCTCGTCGGCGTCCATCAGGTCCTCGAAGGTGATCGGGCCGATGACCGGCTCCAGCCCCAGCTCCGGGCAGAGGTCGAGCACGGACAGGCGGGTGACGCCCTCGAGCGCGCCGCGGTCCGGCGTGATCACCTTGTCGCCTTTGACGATGAAGACGTTGAAGCCGGCGCCCTCGGTCAGGTAGCCTTCCTGGTCGAGCAGGATGGCCGTGTCGAAGCCCTTGTCCTTCGCCTCGAACATGCCGCGGGTGAAGTCGCGCCACATGTAATTCTTGAGCGTCGGGTCGAGCGACTTCGGCGAGATGCGCGGCACGGAGGCGACCAGCAGATGCGCGCCGCGCTCCTGCACCTCGGGCTTGATCACGTCCACCCACGGCACCGCATAGGCGATGAAGGTGTTGTCGCAGTCCATCGGGTCGCGCGAGCCGTAGACGCGCGGGACGCCGCGGGTTGACAGCATGGCGACGAAGGCGCGCTTCAGGCCGGAGAGCGCCACGACCTTGCCGAGTATCTCGCGCATCTCGTCGCGTGTGACGCCCGGGTCGAGCCGGTAGCCGCCGAGCGACTTGTGGAAGCGGGTGAGGTGGTCTTCGAGGCGGAAGAAGGCGCCGTCGGTGACGTGCACGACGTCGTAGGTGACGTCGGAATGGGTGAAGCCCCAGTCGCCGACCGGGATCTTGGCTTCCGCGATCGGCACGTACACGCCGTTCATGTAGGCGGCGCCCATCGAGAAGTCCGGCGCAGTGTCGCTCATGTGGTTCGCTCCTGAAAGCGGGATCGCTCGCGTTCGGACGCCACGTTCGCGCTCAAGCGGTCTGGCCAAAAGCGCCGCTTGGGCAAGAAACGACAGGGCCACTTTTTAAGCGCGCTCATTTTCGAGGCTGTGACGCGCGCGACCGCAGCCGGCCTCACGACGGCATGTTCCCGGCGCGCGCGGCGACCACCTCGACCCCGGCCGCAACCAGCGCGTCGGCGATTGGGCCCACCGGGACCGCGTCCGTGACGATGCGGCTGATCGCCTCCAGCGGCGCGACGACGAACGGCGCGCTGCGGTCGAACTTCGAGGCGTCGGCCAGCACCGTGACGGCGCGCGCCTGCGCCACCATCGCGCGGGCGATCTCGGCCTCGCGGGCGTCGTAGTCGAGCACGCCCGCCTCATGCACGGCGCCGACGGTCAGCACCGCGTGGACCGCGTGGAAGCGGCGGATCTGGTCGATCGCCATGGCGCCGAGGCATTCGGCGCCGCCGTCGCGGTACTCGCCGCCGAGCAGAAATGCCTGAGCGTCCTCGCCGCGGGAGGCGAGGGCTGCGATCGCCGCCGAATTGGTGATGACGGTGAGCCCGCGCGCCCGCGACAGCTCCTCGGCGAACAGCAGCGTGGTGGTGCCGGTGTCGACGAACAGCGTGTCGCCGGGCCGGAACAGCCCGATCGCCGCGCGCGCGACGGCGCGCTTGGCGGCGGCGTTCTCCGCGAGCCGCGCCTGGAACGGGCCTTCGCGGTCCGGCTCGTACAGGCTCAGGCCCGGCAGCGTGGCGCCGCCGTGCAGCTTGCGGAGCCGGCCCTGGCCGTCGAGTTCGGCGAGATCGCGGCGGATGGTCTCGCGGGAGGCGTCGAGCGCGTCGGCGAGAGCGTCGACCGACACCCTCTCCCGCTCCAGCACCATCGCCACGATCCGCTCGCGCCGCTCGTCCGGCCTCATGCCGCGCCTCTCCCCTGCGATGTGAGAACGGTCATTCATGTTGACCGAACAGTCAAGTTGAGAGTTTCATGCTGTGGAAACGAGGCCACGGGGCGTCGAAACCGGGAGCAGCGAGCGGGATGCCCGTCGCGGACGTCGCGATCATCGGAGCGGGCGTGGTCGGCTGCGCCATGGCCCGGCGCTTCGCTCTCGAAGGCGCGAAGGTGCTGGTGCTGGAGCGCGGCGCCGATCTGCTGTCGGGCGCGAGCAAGGCCAACAGCGCCATCCTGCACACCGGCTTCGACGCCCCGCCCGGGAGCCTCGAGCACGCGTGCGTGCAGGCGGGCTACGCCGAGTACATGGCGATCCGCGGGCGCCTCAACCTGCCGGTGCTCGAGACGGGCGCCATGGTCGTGGCCTGGACGGAGGCGGAGCAGGCCGCGCTCGACGGCGTCGAGGCGCAGGCGCGGGCGAACGGCGTCGACGACGTGCGGCGGCTCGGCCCCGCCGAGATCCGGGCGCGCGAGCCCCATCTCGGCGCGGGCGCGCGCGAGGCGCTGCTGGTCCCGCGCGAGCATGTCATCGACCCCTGGTCGCCCTTCCTCGCCTATCTCCTGCAGGCGAAGGCGCTTGGCGCGGAGATCCTGTTCGGCGCCGAGGTCGCCTCCGCGCGGTTCGAGGGCGAACACTGGGCGCTCCAGACCCCCCGTGGGCGCCGCCGCGCCCGCGTCGTGATCAACTGCGCGGGGCTGCACGGCGACCTCGTCGATCGCCGTCTGCTGGGCGCGAGCGCCTTCGAGATCCGCCCGCGCAAGGGCCAGTTCGTGGTGTTCGACAAGGCCGCCGCCAGCCTGCTCCGCACCATCGTGTTGCCGGTGCCGACCGAGCGGACCAAGGGCGTCGTGCTCTGCCGCACGGCGTTCGGCAACGTGCTGGTGGGGCCGACAGCCGAGGAGCAGCAGGACCGCGATTGCGCGGCGACCGACGAGGCCGCGCTCAAGTCTCTGATCGCGCGCGCGGTCGAGATGCTGCCGGCGCTCGAGGGCATGCCCGTCACCGCGACCTACGCCGGCCTGCGCCCCGCGACCGAGGAGAAGGGCTACCGGATCGCCGCGACGCCGGAGCGGAACTGGATCACCGTGGGCGGGATCCGCTCCACCGGCATGACCGCGGCGCTCGGGATCGCCCGCCATGTCTACGGGCTCTACGAGGGCATGGGCCATTCCCATGCGGCGGTCTCAGCGCCCGAATGCCGGCCCATGCCCAACCTCGCCGAGCACCTGCCGCGCGACTGGAGCAAAGCCGGCCACGGCGGCGTCGTCTGCCACTGCGAGCTTGTCACCCGACGCGAGATCGAGCGGGCGCTGGCCGGTCCGCTGCCGGCGGGCGATTTCGGCGGCCTGAGGCGCCGCACCCGCTGCGCCATGGGGCGCTGCCAGGGTTTTCATTGTCTCGCCCGCATCGCGGCCCTGACCGAGGGCCGTCTTGCCGCGCCGCTCGCAAGCCCGCCCGAGGCCGCGTGAGCGCCGCGGCCATCGACGTCGCAGTCGACGCGCTGGTCGTCGGCGCCGGACCCGCGGGGCTCGGTCTCGCGACGCGGCTGAAGGCGTCGGGCGTCGCGTCGGTGCTGGTCGTCGACCGGGAGGCGGACGCCGGCGGCAACCCACGTCACTGCGGCCACCCGCCGTTCGGCCTCCGCGAGTTCGGCCGCGTGCTGACCGGGCCGGCCTACGCCCGGCGGCTGGCGGCGCGAGCGGTCCGCGCGGGCGTCGCCTTCCGGCTCGCGACCAACGTGGTGGAGATCGCCCGCGAGGGCGAGGCGATCGTCGTCACGACCACCGGCGACGACGGCGTCCGCCGCATCGCCGCGCGGCGGCTGGCGCTCGCGACCGGCGTGCGCGAGACCCCCCGCGCGGCCCGCCTAGTCTCGGGCGAGCGGCCGCTCGGCGTGCTCACCACGGGCGCGCTGCAGGCTTTCGTGTATCTGCACGGCATAGCGCCGTTCCGCCGGCCTGTGGTGGTCGGCACGGAGCTCGTCGCGCTGTCGAGCCTGCTCACCTGCCGAAAGATCGGCGCGGCGCCGGTCGCCATGGTGGAGGAGCAGGCCGGGCCGCAGTGTTTCCCGCTGTTCATGGCGCTGCCGCGCCTGCTCGGCGTGCCGCTGCATTACGGCGCCAAGGTCGTCGACATCGCCGGGAGCCCGCGGGTGCGGCGGGCGACGCTCGCCCATGCCGACGGCGCGAGCTCGGAGGTCGCCTGCGACGGCGTGCTATTCACCGGCCGCTTCACGCCCGAAGCGAGCCTCGCCCGCGCCGCAGGCCTGACCATGGACCTCGAGCGCGGGCGGCCCGTCCTCGACGCCTTCGGCCGATCGAGCGATCCGCGGATCTTCGCGGCCTGCGTGCTCGACCGAAGCGTCGAGACCGCGGGTTGGTGCTGGTCTCGCGGACGGGCGATCGCCGATCATATCGCCGCCGACCTCGCCGGCCGGCTGGCCGCCCCGTAACGTGGCCGCCATGAGGATCGCGGCGATCGACCAGGGCACCACCTCCACCCGCGCGCTCGTGGTCGACACGGGCGACGGGACCGCCGTGATCGCGCACGCCGTGCGCCACGCGCAGAGCCACCCCGCCCCCGGCTGGGTGGAGCACGACGCCGAGGAACTGCTCGCCAACGTCCGCGCCTGCATTGCGGCGGCCGGCCCTGTCGACGCGCTGGCGCTCGCGAACCAAGGCGAGAGCTGCCTCGCCTGGGACGCCGTCACCGGCGAGGCGCTGTCGCCGGTGATCGTGTGGCAGGACAACCGGACCACTGACGCGGTGGCCGGACTGGCCGATCACGCGGCGCTGGTCGAGGCTCGCGCCGGCCTTCCGCTCGACGCCTACTTCTCGGCCTCCAAGCTCGGCTGGCTGCTCCGTCATCTCCCGCGCGTGCGGGCGGCGCGGGAGGCCGGGCGGCTGCGGCTCGGCACGACCGACGCCTTCTTTCTCGATCGGCTCGCGGGCGTCTTCGCGACCGACGCCGCCACCGCTTCGCGCACGTCCCTCATGCGGCTCGCGACCGGCCGCTGGGACCCGGAGCTCTGCGCACTGTTCGGCGTTCCCATCGACTGCCTGCCGGAGATCCGCCCGACCGTGGGCGGCTTCGGCCGCATCGAAGGCGTCCCGGTCGTCGCCTCCGTCGTGGACCAGCAGGCGGCGCTCTACGGCCACGGCTGCCGCGCGCCGGGCGACGCCAAGATCACCTTCGGCACGGGCGCCTTCGCGCTGGCGGTGACCGGCGGCGAGATCGTGCGGGCGGCGGGGGAGGGGTTGCTGCCGACCGTCGCCTGGGCGATCGGCAAGGCGACCACATACGCCGTGGACGGCGGCGTCTACGATGCGGGCTCCGCCGTCGAATGGGCGATGCGCGTCGGGATCGTCGACGATTTTTCACAGCTCGACGGCTTCACGGAGCCGCCCGCGATCGACCGCGGGCTGGTCTTCGTTCCCGCGCTGTCGGGCCTCGCCTGCCCGCACTGGGACCGCTCGGCCGCCGCGCTGTTTCTCGGCATGTCCGCCGCCACCACCCGCGTCGATCTCCGCCAGGCGCTGCTGGAGGGGATCGCGCTCCGGACCGCGGAAGTAGTCGCGGCGATCCATGCGCGCGTCGCCCTCGCGCCGTCGATCTCCATCGACGGCGGCCTCAGCCGCAGCGGCTACTTCGCGCAGTTCCTCGCCGACAGCCTCGGGCGGGAAGTCGTGGTCGGCGCCTTCGACGAGCGCACGGCCTTCGGCGCCGCGGCGCTCGCCGCCTCCGCCTTCGGGATCGACCTCGCGGCCCCTGCGGAGGCCCGCCGCCATGCGCCCCGCGGACCCGAGACGCGCGACGCCCGCCGCGCGCGCTTCGCGGAGGCCGTGGCTCGCACCCGCGGCTGGCGCGCCGTGTGACGGTTGGCTTGGATGGCGTGCGTGCTTCGAGACGCCCGCCGAATGGCGGGCTCCTCAGCATGAGGAGGTCTTGGGTCCCAGCAAGGTCTTGGGTTCCAGAAAGCAAACCTCCTCATGCTGAGGAGCCTCGCGTTAGCGAGGCGTCTCGAAGCACGCACGCCCTGAGCGCGGCCTTCAATCCGCGCGACGCGAAGCCCATATGGCGAGGACGCCCGCCTCCGGACCGCCAGGACCCTCGTGACCCTCAGCATCCCCTTCGACAACAGCTACGCCCGCCTGCCCGACGCGTTCCATCGCCGGACGCCGCCGACGCCGGTGGCCGCGCCGCGCCTCGTCGCGCTGAACCGGGGGCTCGCCGATGAGCTGGGGCTCGATCCCGAGGCGCTGTCGGGCGAGGCGGGGGCGCAGGCCTTCGCCGGCAACGCCGTGCTCCCGGGGTCCGATCCGATCGCCGCGGCCTACGCCGGGCACCAGTTCGGCCAGTTCGTGCCGCAGCTCGGCGACGGGCGGGCGATCCTGCTGGGCGAGGTCGTGGACCGGGCCGGCGTCCGCCGCGACATCCAGCTCAAGGGCTCGGGCCCGACGCCGTTCTCGCGCAACGGCGACGGGCGGGCGGCGCTGGGGCCGGTGCTGCGGGAGTACCTCGTGAGCGAGGCGATGGCCGCGCTCGGCGTGCCGACCACGCGCGCGCTTGCGGCGGTGACGACCGGCGAGGCCGTGCATCGGGAGCGCAAGCTGCCGGGCGCCGTGTTGACGCGCGTGGCCGCGAGCCACATCCGCGTCGGCACCTTCCAGTTCTTCGCCGCCCGGCGGAACCTCGAGGCGCTGACCGCGCTGGTCGATCACGTCGTCGCCCGGCACTATCCCGAGAGCGCCACGCGGCCCGACCGGGCGCTCGCGCTGCTCGAGGGCGTCGTCGCGCAGCAGGCCGCCCTCGTCGCGCAGTGGATGCACGTCGGCTTCGTGCACGGCGTCATGAACACCGACAACTGCTCGATCGCCGGCGAGACCATCGACTACGGCCCCTGCGCCTTCCTCGACGCCTACGATCCCAAGGCGGTGTTCAGCTCGATCGACCGCCACGGCCGCTACGCCTTCGCCAACCAGCCTGCGATCGCGCACTGGAACCTGACGCGGCTGGCCGAATGCCTGCTGCCGCTGATCTCCGACGACGAGGACCGCGCCATCGCGCAGGCGAGCGAGGCGCTCGACGGCTTCGCCCCCGCCTTCGAGGCCGCCTATCTCGCCGGCTACCGCGGCAAGCTCGGCCTGCGGACGGAGGAGGCGGACGACGCGGAGCTGGTCCAGGACCTGCTCGACCGCATGGCGGAGGGCCTCGCGGACTACACCCTGACCTTCCGCAGGCTCGGAGCGGTCGCGGAGGGCGACCCCGCGGCGGCCGCCCGCGACCTGTTCGTCGATCCGACGGCTTTCGACGCCTGGGCGGAGCGCTACCGCGACCGGCTCGCACGCGAGCCCGATGACGCTGGCGCGCGCCGCGGGCGAATGGCCCGCGCGAACCCCGCGCTCATCCCCCGCAACCACCTTGTGGAGGCCGCGCTCGCCGCAGCGGTCGAGGACGGCGACTTCGCGCCCTTCGACGCGCTTCGGGCCGCGCTATCCGACCCCTATGGCCCGGAGGCCGACGCCTCGCCCTACGCCGACGCGCCGCCGGTCGCGGAGGCGCCCTACCGGACGTTTTGCGGCACCTGAGCGGGCGCGGGGGCGGACAGGGCGCGGCCCTTGGGCTAGGAAGCCGAAGCTTCCGCGTTCGAAACTGACGGAGATGGACCCATGTCGCCTGCCGAGTACCGCGCCGCGCTAACCGAAGTCGGGCTCTCGCTGTCGAGCGCGAACAAGTTCTTCCAGGCCGACGAGCGCACCACGCGGCGCTGGGCGGCGGACGACAACGGCAAGGACGTGCCCCGCGCCGTGGCGATCACGCTCCGGCTGATGGCGAAGTACAAGCTGACGCCCGAAGACGTCACGGTGCTGATGAACGAGGCCGAAGACGGGCGCGACGCCTCGGCTTGAGAGACGCCGGCGGCCGCACAGGAGCGGTCGCCGGCGTCCGGTCGGCGATCAGCGCCAGTCGTTGCGACGCTCGCGCCGGTCGTCGCGCCGGTCCTCTTGACGCTCGCGCTGAGCGCGGCGGCGGTCCTTCGCGTCGTCGCGGCGGTCGTCGATGCGCTGAGCGCGTCGGTCGGCGTCGCGACGCGCCTCCCACGCCCGCCGCGCGCGGTAATCGTCCCGCCGTCCACGGTAGTCCTCGCCCACCACGATGGTGCTGCGCTCGTAGCCGTACCCGCCGCCGTAGCCGCGCCGTTCGCCGTTGCAGCCGGCGAGCGCCAGAGCGCAGGCGCCGACGGCGAGCAAGATCATCGGTTTCATCGGTCGTTCTCCCATTGCGCCCATCGGTCTGAGCTCGATGGACGGTTCGCGACGCCGCGACCGCGTCCGGTCCCTCGGCGAGGGCGCGGACGCGGTCCGGCGCGCGTTCGAATCCCGCGCGTCGCGCGGGGGGCCTCTTCTTACCCCATCCCGGGCGATCTGGCTCAGGCGGACCCGCCGCTGCGGCGCATGCGCGCGGAAAACGTAAAATAGTTTGACAAATTGCCGGCTTGTTCCAACATGCGGCCCGTAACGCCACCGCTGAGGAGCGACACATGGCTGATGAGACCGCGCCCGCGACCGACGAGAAGAAGACCGCCGCGCGCGAGGCGAAGCGAGCCGCGCGCGTGGCCGCGGGCGCCGAAGCGAAGACCACGAAGCGCGAGGCCACGAAGGCCGCGCGCATCGCCGCCAAGCGCAAGGAGCGCCGCGCCGCGAAGCCCAAGGCGGCCCCGGCTGCTGAGCCGGCTTGAGCTAAGCCGCGCCGCCTAGCGGGAGGCCGCCCCGGCGGGCGGCTTCCCCACGACCTCCGCGCGCAACGCGTCGCCGCTATTGCGCTGCGGTATGTTGACTCGCCGCCCGCGTTTTTCCACACTCCTCGCCAGGTGCTGAGGGGTGCGGCATGAACGATTTCGAGAGTGATTTCGGAAATCGGGAGACGGCTTCCGAAGAGGCGGGCTGGGACTTCCGCTCGCTGAGATGCGAGCCCGCCGCGGCGCACCGCGTCGCCGAGCAGGAACGGCGCGAGGTCAACGAGGGCCGGCAGCGCTGCCTGCAGACCGCCGCGCAGGAGCCTCGCTGAACAGGGTCGCTGAGCCGGCGACACCTCCGATCACGCCCGCAAGCCGCCCCCTCAGGCGGCTTTTTTCATGCCCGGGCCCGGTCGCCGCCCAGGCGCTCTCCACCTTTGGTCACGAATTGCTCGCTTCGGACGATCGTCGCCCTAGCCTTGGACGGGCAGGGATGCGAACCGTTCCAACGTGCGCCGCAGCGCACCCAAAGCGTTCGAGTTGAGGAGCCAGGGCTGAGATGAGCGATGGAGCGGCGGGCGCGGCGGATCTTCCCGAGCGCGAGGGCATGGACTTCGACGTGGTCGTGGTCGGCGGCGGCCCGGCGGGCCTCGCAACCGCGATCCGCCTGAAGCAGCTCGACCCCGAGCTCTCCGTCGTCCTGCTGGAAAAGGGTTCTGAAGTTGGCGCCCATATCCTGTCGGGCGCAGTGGTCGACCCCATCGGCCTCGACGCGCTGCTGCCGGACTGGCGCCAGGATGAGACGGCCTTCGCCAAGACCGAGGTCTCCGACGACCGCTTCCTCTATCTCACTGAAAAAGGCGCGATCCGGCTGCCGGGCTTCGGCATGCCGAAAATCCTGTCGAACCATGGCGCCTTCGTCGTCTCGCTCGGCGACGTCACCCGCTGGCTGGGCGCGCAGGCCGAGGCGCTCGGCGTCGAGATCTACCCCGGCTTCGCGGCGAACGAGATCCTGTTCGACGCCTCGGGCGCCGTCACCGGCGTCGCCACGGGCGACATGGGGATCGCGAAATCCGGCGAGCCCGGCCCGAACTACACCCGCGGCATGGAGCTGCGCGGCAAATACGTGATCTTCGCGGAGGGCGCCCGCGGCCAGCTCTCGAAGCAGCTCATCAACCGCTTCAAGCTCGACGCGGCCTCCGAGCCGCAGAAATACGGCCTCGGCCTGAAGGAGCTGTGGCAGGTCGATCCGGCCAAGCACAAGCCCGGCCTCGTCCAGCACTCCTTCGGCTGGCCGCTCGACGACAAGACCGGCGGCGGCTCGTTCCTCTACCACTTCGGCGACGGGCTGGTCTCCGTCGGCTTCGTGGTGCACCTGAACTACGCCAACCCCTACCTCTCGCCCTTCGACGAGTTCCAGCGCTTCAAGACGCACCCGGCGATCCGCGACACCTTCGAGGGCGGCAAACGTCTCTCGTACGGCGCCCGCGCCATCACCGAGGGCGGCTTCCAGTCCGTGCCGAAGCTCGCCTTCCCCGGCGGCGCCCTGGTCGGCTGCGCGGCCGGCTTCGTCAACGTCCCCCGCATCAAGGGCAGCCACAACGCGATCCTCTCCGGAAAACTCTGCGCCGAGCATGTGGTGGAGGCGCTGAAAGCCGGCCGCGCCCAGGACGAGCTGTCGGCCTACGACGCCGCCTGGCGCGACAGCGCGATCGGGCGGGACCTCAAGCCCGTCCGCAACGTCAAACCGCTGTGGTCGAAGTTCGGCACCCGCCTCGGTGTGGTGCTTGGCGGTCTCTCCATGTGGGCGGAGCAGTTCGGGCTCTCGCTGTTCGGCACGCTGCCCCACGGCAAGCCGGACTACGCCGCGACGGGCGAGGCAAAGGACTTCGCGCGCATCGCCTACCCCAAGCCCGACGGCAAGATCAGCTTCGACAAGCTGTCCTCGGTGTTCCTGTCCAACACCAACCACGAGGAGGACCAGCCCCCGCACCTCAAGGTCAAGGACATCTCCCTCCAGAAGACCTCGGAGCACGACGTCTACGCAGGGCTGTCGCAGCGCTACTGCCCGGCCGGCGTCTACGAGTGGGTGGAGGAGGGCGCCGACGCGCCGCGCTACCAGATCAACGCCCAGAACTGCGTCCACTGCAAGACGTGCGACATCAAGGACCCTAACCAGAACATCGTCTGGGTCGCGCCGGAAGGCGCGGGCGGGCCGAACTATTCGGGGATGTGAAGAACTCCAAGTACCCCTTTCAGAATCGCTAACGTTTCTTTAGCGTCATTTGCATGACCCGGCGCCATGCCTACGTCGCGGTCTTCGTCCCTTGTTAGTTGCCGGTTGGTCGCGTGTTGAGCGGGGCCGCGGGCGAGCAAGACGTCACCGAGCATCGGACAAGTTGTCCGTCATTGTTTGGACCGTCGCGCAAACGAGGAGCCGAAATGCCTGATAAGCGTATCCAGGATCGGAGCATCAGCTTAAAAGACGAAGGCCGGGCGGGCGAAGCATCCGTTCGCGTTAAGATCACGGCTCGTTCACGGTTTGTTCTTTCGACCGGGATTGTGATCGCCGGGCTGCTTGGCTTAAGCTTGACAAGCGGCGAGAGTGGGAAGGTGTTGGCGGGGTTCTCGCTGGAAGCCTTCGCAAGCTCTCAACCGGACATAAGCTTGCCGGTTGGTCGCGTGTTGAGCGGGGCCGCGGGCGAGCAAGACGTCACCGAGCATCAGACAAGTTGTCCGTCATTGTTTGGACCGTCGCGCTACCGAGCCCCCCAAGGAGCTTCCTGGTACTTGGGGGTAAGAGCTTGAGCCGTTTTGTCGTTAGGCGACTGCCGGCCTCTTTGTCGGAGGCGGCAATCAAAGCGGTTTGGCGTGCCAGCCGCGACGCTAAGCGCAATAAGAGTGGAGCACCTGGTTTGGATGGCGAGAACGCTTCATCCTTTCAGGGCCAGTTGTCTGAGAACATAAAGAACGTCCGGCGAGATATTCAGCTCTCTCGTTTTACTTTCGGACGTCTACGCGGTGCGCCGGTTGTGAAAGCCTCAGGGGGCATGCGCTTAATCGCGATTCCTAATGTGCGGGCGCGATTAGTTCAAAGATGTCTTCTCGCGCATCTCGAGAGTGACAAAAAATTTCCGCAGATGTCAAGCATCGCCTATGGATTTACAAAAGCGCGCACGTTGAAATGCGCGCAGCTTAAAATGCTTGAACTACGCAATTCGTACCCTTGGGTTTTGCAAGTCGATATTATCAAATTTTTCGACGAAATTCAGAGATCTGACGTCAAGAAATTGGTTAGAAGGCACGTAAGGTCAAAGATAGTCTCAGAACTGCTGTGCTCGGCTGTTGATTGTGAGATTGATGATCGCATCGACAGAATTCGGATTTATGCGCAGGATAGTGGTGTCCGAAGAGGAGCGGGGTTGCGACAGGGTATGCCGGTGTCCCCCCTTCTATCGAATCTTCTACTTCGTGAGTTCGACGCGGCCTTGGTAAAGAGGGGCTTGCAAGCCGTTAGATACGCGGATGACATCGCAATATTTGCGAACTCGAAGCAAGAGTGCAGAGATAATTTAGATTTCGTCAAGGCAGAACTTGGAAAGTTAAAATTACGCATTTCGGATATTGAAGACTTGAAAAAAACAATTATCTCAGGTCCAGAAACGACAGTGTACATATTGGGAGTTGATATTAAGAAAGTGGGGCATACATACGAACTGAGGGCTCCCAATAAAAAAATCGAGAATATTAAAGCCCATATGAAGTCGGCATCCAGCCTCGACGAATGCATCAAAAAGAGGTATTCCCTAGCAAAGGTATCAAGTATATTGGATTCTTTTGTCGTAGGTCACTTTGCTGCGTTGTCGGTTGTTGCTGATCGCGAGCAGTTTCTTAACCGTATAAGCGCCGAGAAAGAAAACTGTATAAAGGGACTTCTCGTTGAATTGTTCGGTCAATCTGTTGTTGATAATCTAGACAATAATAAACGAGCAGTTCTTGGGCTGGGGGAGTTTACGACCTAGGCTGCGCAGATGTCCTTTAGTTCAAATCAAACGTTTCGTCATCCCGCCCGCCCCATAGCCTGTCCCACATAGACCACCGCGGCGCAGCCGATGGGAAAGACGATCTCGTTGACGGCGAGCGCCGCGATCTCGGGCGCTGTGGCGAGCGCGGCTGACAGGCGCAAGGCGAGCGCCGCGCCGCCGAAGACGAGGCCCACAGTGAGACCCGTCGCGGCGTAGGGCGGCAATCTCTGGACGCCGCGCTGGACAAGGGTCGCGAGGACGAAGCCGAGCACGGCGTATTCGACCGCCTTCAGCCCGGCGAGCGCGATCAGGGGGAGGGCGGCCGGCTTTGCGCTCAGGCCGATCGCGGCGCTCAAGGTCTGGTTCGCGGCCTTGGCGGCGGCGACGCCGAGCGGCGCGAACAGCGCGGCGACGAGGCCCGCAAGCGCGGCCTTCGCCCGGAACGCCGACACCCCGATCGAGGCCCCGAGGCACACCACCGCCGACCAGGCGACGCCCGCCGCGAGATCGACCGCGAAGGCCGCGGCCGGCACGGAGGAGCCGAAGCTGAGCTTCGCCCCGAGCACCAGCCCCTGCACCACGAACCCCAGCAGCACGGCCAGCGCCGCCAGCGTTCCGATGCGCCGGAGCGGGTCGGCGGTCTCTGGGGCGGGCTCGTCTGCCATGGGGCTCATTTCCCGCACCCGCCGCGCGGCGTCAATGGCGGGGCGGGCCGGCGCTGGATGCGAGCCGCTCCGTCCCCCTCCCCCTTGCGGGGAGGGGTTAGGGGTGGGGGTGGCGCAGGATGGCGCGCGACGGCAAGGAGCGCTCGAAGCGGGCGCGGCGTCGGCGGAGGGAACTCTTTTCTGAACTACCCCCACCCCCACCCCTCCCCGCAAGGGGGAGGGGAGAAGAGCCAGCCCGATCGGCGCGCGGCAGCGTCTAGGACATCGACTTGGCCGATGACGGCGCCGCTGCCTCCCCCTCCCCCTTGCGGGGAGGGATTAGGGGTGGGGGTGGCGCAGGACGGGGCGCGACGGCTGGGAGCGCTCGGAGCGGGCGCGGCGTCGGCGGACGATATTTCATTCGGAACCACCCCCACCCCCGGCCCCTCCCCACAAGGGGGAGGGGAGACCACGCGCGGCCTCCGACGCGGGGGGGCCACCCGCTTCGTCGTCCTCCGGCTTGACCGGAGGACCCGTCTTGAACGTCGAGCGCCACGCCGGACATGGATGGTCCGGTCAAGCCGGACCATACGGCCCGCGGAAGGGAGCGAGGCGAGGAGGGACTCCCGCAAAGTATCTTGACTTTATTCCTATTGTCCCGCACCTTTTCCTCGCCACTCCCCGTCACGGGAGGCGTGTCCGGACCGGCCGGCCATGCGGGGAGGGCGCGGCGCCTGCGGCGGGGATGACCGGATGTCACCGCCCCGGGACGCTCAGCTGCGGGGCCTTCCCGGCGCGCGCGTTCCTCATGAGGGCGCAAGGGCCGAGAAGCGTTGCGAGGCCCGCCCGCACTACGACGGGCGCCCTAACCCAGGGTCAGGACCCGCCTGAACGCGGCGGCTTGGCCTCCGGCCCCAAAGGCCGAAGGCTTCAGCCCACCGCGAGGGAGCCACATACACGCCGAGGGGTCTCCCCGCGGCTGGAAAGGCCTCCCGGCAGGAGCGCCCCGGAGCCGTCTGCAGCCAGGCGCAAAATCGCCGCGCGCGGAACGTCGGGCGACCGACATCTGCTTTCTACAGAACAGGGTGGCCCGGCGTTCCGCGCCTTCCCGGTTTCGAGTTGCGTGGGGTTGTCATCGCTGGGGTTAGGACGGCCGCGGGGCGAACAAGTCCCGGCGGACGGATTTTCGCGCGCCAATCCCCAGGCTTCAAACACAAGCGCGGGACTCCCTCCCTCGAAGAGGGGAGGGTGGACGGGCGAAGCCCGGCCGGGTGGGGTGGCGCCAGGATGAAGCTTCCGGCCGCCCCGCTTATCCGTCCAAAGGGCCCCACCCGACCTCGGCTGGCGCCGAGGCCACCCTCCCCACGCCTGCGGCGCGAGGAGGGATCCCCGCGCCGGGCTGCGGACAGGGGCGATCGTGGAGACGGATGCGGATGGTCGGAAGAGGCGGGATCGGTGGGGATGACGGACCAACGGGCGATGGACGAACGCCGCGCGGCGGGCCAGCATCGCGGCCGATCCGGCGCGCGACAGAACGCCGGACGCGTCCGTTCGAGGACAGCCTATCTTGAGGACCGCTATATGCACGCCGCCCGTCTCGCCCTGATCGCCGCATCGCTCGCGCTGAGCGGCGCGGCGCTCGCCGCCTCGCCGCCGTCGCGCGCGCCGGGCCTGTGGGAGACCGCGACCATCACCGACGCCGGGCGCACGGTCGCGAAGGAATGCGTGGGGGCGGGAACGGACCGGCTAGTGCGCCAGGCCATGACGGGGCTGACCTGCCGCAACGACGATTTCAAGCGCACCGAGGACGGCGGCTACGCGGCCGGCGCGATCTGCCGGTCGGGGCCGACCTCGATCGACAACAAAATCGTCGTGTCGGGGGATTTCGAGAGCTTCGCGCGAGCCGAGGCCACCACCGTGATGACGGGGCTCGCGGGCGAAGTGGGCGGCGAACGCCGCTTCCGCACCACCATCGAGGCGCGGAAGCTCGGGGAGTGCGCGCCCGGCCAGCGGCCGGGCGACGTCATTCTGTCCAACGGCACGGTGATCAACGTGCCGGCGGGCAAGTGAGCGGGCAGGTGAGCGAGGCTTGGGGCCTTGCTTCGCCTCAGGTCCGGTCGAAGCCGCCGGTCGCGGGGGCCGCGCCGCCGGCGCTGGGCGCGCCTGCGCCGAAGCGCGGCGAACGGGCGCCGCCGACGGGACGGGGCTTCTTCTTCGGGCCTGGGATCAGGCCTTCGCGCTGGGCGGCCTTGCGGGCGGCCTTGCGGGTGCGGCGGACGGCCTCGGCCTTCTCGCGGGCGCGCTTCTCGGAGGGCTTCTCGTAGGCCTTCCGCTGGCGCATCTCGCGGAACACGCCTTCGCGCTGCATCTTCTTCTTCAGGACCTTGAGGGCCTGGTCGATGTTGTTGTCGCGTACGAGAACCTGCACGTCGTCTCCTTCAAGCTCGATGTGTGCGGCGCGGGGCCGGGAGCGATAGCGCTTGAGAACGCGGAGACGTTCCGGCGCACGCCGTCAAAAGGAACAAGTCGCGCCCGAGTGGCGCGAGGCCTTCGTGGGTACGGCTTAGGCGAACAAAGGGCCGGACACGCGAAACCGCATCAGTCCGGCGCGGCCGCGGACGCGACGCCGGCCCACGGGAGACGCTTCAATTGGGGGCGGAGGCCCGGATGTCAAGTGCGCAAGGTCCGCGGCGCCCGTAAAGAGCGCGCTGTCGCCGACGCGCGCGGCATGGTATCAAGACGGATGTCAGACCGCATCCATCGTTACAAAGTCGGCCAGCACGTTTCGCTCGCCGCGTCCGCCTACGGCCGCACGGCCGCCGAGGTCGAGATCGTCCGGCTCATGCCGGCCGAGCGCGACGACCTCGAGCCGCAGTACCGCGTCAAGAGCCGCGGCGAAAGCCACGAGCGCGTCGTCGGCGAGGGCATGATCGCCTCGCCCTTCGGCGCCGGCGCCTGATCCCAACTCCCCGGGAGCTCGACCCATCCCCATGACGCTTCTACGCATTCTTTCGACCGGAGCCTTCGTTCTCGCCATGACCCTCAGCGCCGCCGCCGCCGAAACCAAGACCCTGCCTTCGGGCCTCGCCTATGTGGACGAAGCCGTCGGCTCCGGCGCCGAAGCCGTGCCCGGCAAGACCGTGCAGGTGCATTACACCGGCTGGCTCGACAAGGGCGGCGAGAAGGGCGCGAAGTTCGATTCGTCCCGCGACCGCGGCCAGCCCTTCGCGTTCGGGCTGGGCGGCGGCCAGGTGATCAAGGGGTGGGACGAGGGCGTCGCCGGCATGAAGGTCGGCGGCAAGCGCACGCTGACGATCCCGGCCGAGCTCGGCTACGGCGCGCGCGGCGCGGGCGGGGTGATCCCTCCGAACGCCACGCTGATCTTCGACGTGGAGCTGCTCGGCGTCCGCTGAGCGGCCCAAGTCGCATCGACCTGACGTGACGACGGGCGGGATCCCACGGGTCCCGCCCGTCTCGCGTTTCACGCCAGCACGAAGATCAGGCCCGCGAGCGCGAAACCCATGACGCCGATCAGCGTCTCGAGCACGGTCCAGGTCTTCAGCGTGGTCTTGACGTCCATCTCGTAGAACCGCCCGACCAGCCAGAACCCGCTGTCGTTGACGTGGCTCAGCGTCACGGAGCCCGCCGCAAGCGCCAGCACCACGGCCGCGAGCTGCACGCCCTCGTAGCCGGCGGCCGAGACCGCGGGCTGGACGAGGCCCGCCGCGGTGATCAGCGCGACCGTCGCCGAGCCCTGCGCGACGCGGAGCGCGGTCGCGATCACATAGGCCGCGATGAAGATGTGGAGACCCATGTCGTTGAGCGCGCCGGCGAGCGCGTCGCCGATCCCGCTCGCCCGCAGCACCGCGCCGAACATGCCGCCGGCGCCGGTGATCAGGATGACGGCGCAGACCGGCCCGAGCGCGCCGTCGATCAGCTTCTCGATGGTCTGGGCGCTCTCGCCGCGGCGCACGCCCAGGACGTAGGAGGCGACGAGCACGGCGACCAGCAGCGCGACCGGCGTCGCCCCGAGCGCCCGGGCCACCTGGAACCAGGTCGCGCCGCCGTCGGCGAGGCCCATGGAGCGCAGGCCGTTGAGGCCGGTGTTGACGAAGATGATGGCGAGCGGCAGCAGCAGCAGCCACACCACCGTCGAGGACTTCGGCGGGTTGGCCTTCCGCTCCTCCTGCGGGCCTCCCGCGAGCAGGTCCGGCACCGGCAGCACGATCCGCCGGCCGATCCAGACGCCGTAGAGGTAGCTGGTCACGTACCAGGTCGGGATCGCGATCGCGAGGCCGAGCAAGGTGACGAGGCCGACGTCGGCCTTCAGCAATTCGGTGGAGGCGACGGGACCGGGGTGCGGCGGCACGAAGACGTGCATGACGGAGAAGGCGCCGGCGACCGGGATGCCGTAACGCAGCAGCCCGCCGCCGAGACGGCGCGCGACCGAGAACACGATCGGCAGCATCACCACGAGGCCGGCGTCGAAGAAGATAGGGAAGCCGAAGATCAGCGAGGCGACGCCGAGCGCGAGCGGCGCGCGTTTCTCGCCGAAGAAGCGGATGAGGTCGTCGGCGAGCGCCTGAGCGCCGCCGGACACCTCGACGAGGCGTCCCAGCATGGCGCCGAAGCCAACGAGCAGCGCCACAGGTCCGAGCGTCGCGCCGAAGCCGTTCACCAGGGTGTCGATGACCTTGCCCGGCGCCACGCCGGTCGCGAAGGCGGTCACCAGACTGACCAGCACCAGCGCGACGAAGGCGTGGACCCGCATGGAGATGATGAGGACCAGCAGCGCGACGATCGCGACGGCGGCGATGATCAGAAGGGGTCCTGCGCCGAGGGCGGGCGCGACGGCGGCGGCTGCGTTCATGGCGGCTCCTGGGGGGCGTTTGGAAAGAGGCGAGAGAGATCAGCCGCGGGCGAGGCGAAGCTTCTCGACCCCGGCCGAAATCACCTCCTCCGGCGGGACCGAGACGTCGACGATCGCGCCGTCCTCGTCGGCCTGGAGGGGTTCGAGGTCGGCGAACTGGGAGGCGAGCAGCGACGTCGGCATGTAATGGCCCTTCCGCGACGACATGCGGCTCTGGATCGCGTCGACCTCGCCCGAGAGCTGGAGAAAGCGGACGCGGGCGTCGGCGCCGCGCAGCACGTCGCGGTAGCGCCGCTTCAGCGCCGAGCAGGTGACGACGGTGCTCTCGCCCGCCCGGGCCTTCTCGCTGATCCAGTCCCGGATCAGCGCAAGCCAGGGCGCGCGGTCGGCGTCGTCGAGCGGGACGCCGGCCGTCATCTTGTCGATGTTGGCCTTCGGGTGAAACCTGTCGGCTTCGGCGAAGCTCCAGCCGAGCCGCGCCGCTAGGCCTTCGGCGGTCGTCGTCTTGCCGACGCCGGAGGGGCCCATCACGACCACGCAGGTGATGCCGTTTTGTCGGTTGGCCGTCATGTCACGTCTCCTCGCCAAGTCGGCGAAACATTACGCGCTGCGGCGCCGCGGCAAGGGGCGGCGCGCGGGTCGCCGTCGAACCTGACCGCCAGCCCGGGCCGCGCGAGGCAAGCCGCCGTCAGTAATGCGGCGGCGGGCGGTCGACGGGCGCGACGCCGTTCGCGGCGTCGTCGAGCCGCTCGCCGAGCGCGGCGGTCTGGCGCTGGAGCGCGTCGATCAGCGCCCATTGCTGGGTGATCGTCTGGTTCAGGCTTTCGATCGCCTCGTCCTGATAGGCGATCCGGATCTCGAGCGCCTCCAGGCGCTCCATCAGCTTCGTCTCGCTGCTCATCGTCATGGCGTCGTCTCCTCCGGAGGAATCTCGGCCAGGCCGTGGCCGAGCGCGATCCTGTCGTCGAACACGAAACAGGTGCCCCGCCACAGGCTTTCGGCGGATGGGACCTCCTCGAGATACTTCAGCACGCCGCCCTTGAGCTGGCGAACGTCGGAGAAACCCTGCGCCAGCAGGTGGGCGCTCGCCTTCTCGCAGCGGATGCCGCCGGTGCAGAACATCGCGATTGTCCGGCCGCGGGCGTCGCCGAGCCGTTCCGCGGCGAACGCCTTGAAGTCGCTGAAGCGCCGGGTCCGGGGATCGATCGCGCCTTCGAACGATCCCATCTCGACCTCGAAGGCGTTGCGCACGTCGACCACCACGACGTCGTCGCGGGCGATCAGCGCGTTCCAGTCCGAGGGCGCGACGTGGACGCCGGTCTGCACGGACGGGTCGGCGGCGGGGTCGCCGAGGGTGACGATTTCGCGCTTCACTTTCACTTTCAGGCGCCCGAAGGGCGCCTTGGCGGCGGTCGAGAGCTTCAGCTCCAGTCCGTCGAGCCGCCCGGCGAACAGCGGCCCACCACGCAGTTCGGCCAGGAACGCTTCGAGCGACGCCGGCGGCGCGGCCACCGTGCCGTTCACGCCTTCCTGTGCGAGAAGGATGGTGCCCTTGACGTCATGAGCCTCGCAGAGCGCGCGCAGCGGCGCCTGCAACGCGGCGGCGTCGGGCAGCGACGTGAACCGATAGAGGGCGGCGACGGCGTAGGACATGCGCTGCCTCTAGCAGGCCCCGCCGCGCAGGAACAGGCGCAGAGCCGCAGGGCGGCGGACTTGTGGGCGCCCGGCGAACCGGTCCATGGTGGCGCCGATGCGCGGCCGTCGCGAAGCGACCCTGCGCGGAAGCCTCGGAGGTCCGGACACGTGACGTTCATCGATCGGCGCGCCGCCGCTTTCGCACTCGTTGCGGCGCTGTCCACGGCGCCTGCGGCCGCGCGCGAGACCTCCTTCGACATCGATTCCCTCGCCGGCCGCTCCTCGCTCGCCGGCGCCTATCTCGCGGGCCGGGTGGCCGGCGCGCAGCGCGACGTCGACGCGGCGGCGGCGTTCTTCCGCGCGGCGCTGAAAGCCGATCCGCGCAACCCCCAGCTGCTTGAACGCGCCTTCCTCCTTAGCCTCGCCGAGGGCGGCGAGGGCGACGCGATGCGCCTGGCCGAGCGGGTGGTCGCCGCCGATCCGACCAACCGGGTCGCGCAGCTCGCCCTGGCGGTGCGCGCGCTGAAGACCGGGTCCTACGGCTCCGCGCGCTCCGCGCTGGAAAAGGGCGCGCGGGGGCCGCTCGCCGATCTGAGCGTCAGCCTGCTGTCCGGCTGGTCCTGGGTCGGCTCCAACCAGCCGCAGCGCGCCTTCGCCGCGCTCGACAAGCTTCAGGGCGCGGACTTCTTCGGCGCCTTCCGCGACTACCACGCGGCGCTGATCGCGGACCTCACGGGCCGGAAGGACGAAGCCGAGAAGCGGTTCGCCGCCGCGCTCTCGGGCGACGGGGCCGCCCTGCGCGTGGCGCTCGCCGCGGCCTCGTTCCGGGCGCGCAACGGCGACGCGGCGGGCGCGCTGAAGGCGCTCGACGATTTCGAGAAGAACGGGCCACGCCATCCGCTCGCCCGCGAGATGCGCGAGATGATCGCCCAGGGCCGCGCGCCCGAGCGCGTGGCCTCGAACGCCCAGGAGGGCGTGGCGGAGGTGCTCTACGGCATCGGCGGCGCGCTCGCCCGGCAGGGGGGCGAGGACCTCGCCACCGTCTATCTCCAACTGGCGCTCTACGTTCAGCCCGAGCATCCGATGGCGCTCGTGACGCTGGCCGATCTCTACGACCAGCTGAACCAGTACGAAGACGCGATCGCGGTCTACGAGCGCGTGCCCGCCTCCTCGCCGTTGAAGCGCAACGCGGACATCCAGAGCGCGATCGACCTCGACCGCCTCGACAAGACCGACGAGGCGAAGGCGCGCCTCGCCAAGCTGATCGCCGCGGCGCCGGACGACCAGGAGGCTCTGGTCGCCCTCGGCAACATCGAGCGCGGGCGCGAACAGTTCAAAGAGGCGGCCGAGACCTACACCAAGGCGATCGACCTGATCTCCGCCGCGAAGACTGCGGAGCCGGCGGCGGTCGCGCCGGCGCCTGCGGCCGCGCCGCAGGCGGACGGGGCGCCGAAGCCCTACGTCGTCAAGGCCCGCGACAGCCTGTGGACGCTCGCCCGCGATCATCTCGGCGACCCGAAGCGCTGGCCGGAGCTCGCGGCGTTCAACCGCGCAAACGGCGTGCGCATCCCGCGGTCCGGCGCGCTCGCGCCGGGACAGACGATCGTGCTGCCCGCCCAGGCGCAGGCCGCCGAAGCCGCGGCGCCCGCGACGGCGCCCGTGGCGGCCCCGGCCGCCGCTCAGCCCGCCGCGGCGAGCCGGGCGGACTGGTCGCTCTATTACGTCCGCGGCATCGCCTACGAGCGCTCCAAGGAATGGGCGAAGTCGGAGGCCGACCTGAAGAAGGCCCTGTCGCTGGTCCCCGACCAGCCGCTCGTGCTCAACTACCTCGGCTACTCCTGGATCGATCAGGGCATCCACCTCGACGAGGGGATGAAGATGATCCAGCGGGCGGTCGAGCTGCGGCCGGACGACGGCTACATTGTCGACAGCTTGGGCTGGGCGCACTTTAAACTGGGACAGTTCGACGACGCCGTCCGCGAGCTGGAGCGCGCGGTCGAGCTTCGGCCGCAGGACCCGGTCATGAACGACCATCTCGGCGACGCCTACTGGAAGGTCGGCCGCAAGCTCGAGGCGGGGTTCCAGTGGAGCCACGCCCGCGACCTCAACCCTGAGCCGGCCGAGCTCAAGAAGATCGAAGCCAAGCTCAAAGACGGCCTGCCGGAGACGCCGCCGACCAGCGCCGCCGACGCGCAGGAGAAGAAGGGCGGCGGCTGAAGCCGCGCGACCGCGCGCGATGCTGCTTCGCGAACGCGCCCCGGCCAAGGTCAACCTGACGCTCCACGTGCTCGGGCGCCGGGACGACGGCTACCATGACCTCGACAGCCTGACGGCCTTCGCCGGCTGCGCCGCGGACGCGCTCACGCTCGATCCCGCATCGCCCTTCGGGCTGACGGTCGACGGCCCGTTCGCCAGGCCGGCCGGCGACGGAGACGACAATCTCGTGCTGAAGGCCGCCCGCGCCCTCGCGGGGCGCGTCCACGGCCTGACGCTCGGCGCCTTCGCGCTGACGAAGCGCATCCCGGTGGCGGCGGGCCTCGGCGGCGGCTCCGCGGACGCCGCGGCCGCGCTGCGGCTGCTGGCGCAGCTCAACGGGCTCGCGAACGACGACCACCGCCTTCTCGACGCGGCGGCCGAGGCCGGCTCCGACGTGCCGGTGTGCCTGCGCTCCCGGGCCGCGCGCATGACCGGGCGCGGCGAGGTGGTGACCCCCGTCGAGATCGCGCCGACGCCGGCGGTGCTGATGAACCCCATGCGTCCCACGCCGACCGCCGAGGTGTTCCGCGCGCTTGGTCTGGCCCCCGGCGAGACGCGCGACGGCGACGCGCCGCCGGAAGACGCCGCGGCCTGGATCGCCCGCGGCCGCAACGACCTGGAGGCGGCGGCGGTCCGCATCGCGCCGGAGATCGCGGCCGGGCTGCTGATGCTCGCCTCCCAGACGGGCTGCCGGACCGCGCGCATGTCCGGCTCCGGCGCGACGGTGTTCGGCCTGTTCGGCACGGCGCAGGAGGCCCGCCGCGCCGCGCGCGCGCTGGCGAAGGCGGCGCCCGCCTGGTGGGTCCGCTCCACGATGCTGCGCTGAGGAACGCATGACGCCGGTCATCTACGTCGCCGCGGCGCTGGCCGAAATCGCCGGCTGCTTCGCCTTCTGGGCGGTGCTCCGTCTCGGCGCGACGCCGGCGTGGCTCGCGGCGGGCGCCGTCTCGCTCCTGCTCTTCGCCTGGCTCCTCACGCTGGTCGACGCCGCGGCGGCCGGCCGCGCCTACGCGGCCTATGGCGGCGTCTACGTCGCGGCCTCGCTCGGCTGGCTCTGGGCGGTGGAGGGCGTCCGGCCTGATCGCTGGGACCTCACGGGCTCCGCGATCTGCGTCGCCGGCGCGGCGGTGGTGCTGTTCGGGCCGCGGGGGTGAGCCTCAGCCGATTATCGGTCGGCGTGCGCCGTGACGGATCGTGAGCACGTCCAGGGAGCCTGCGGCGACATCGATGCGGTAGAAGATCAGATACGGAAAACGGGAGACGCTGAATCTGCGAACGCCTCGCTCCTGAAGGCGTCCGGCGTGCGGATGCTCCTCGATGACGCGGATCGCGGCCCAAAGCGCCTGCTCGACGCGAGCGGCCGCCGATGGATTTTGCGATTTCAGATACCCGCCGATCTCGCGAATGTCGCGCGCCGCGCGGCGCGTGAGGCGAGCGTTCATCGCCGGAAGCTTCGAAACGCCTCCGCGACCTCCTCATGCGAGGCGAACTCGCCCCGCTCGGCCTGCGCGAGCCCTTCGAGTATGGCCTCGCGGTGTTCCGGAGGCAGAGGCTCGGCCGACGCGTCGTCATTGAACACGTCGAGAATGAAGCGTGCGATCGCGTCCTGCGCGTTAGGGGACATCCGGCGCGCGACGTCGACCGCTTCGTCCAACAGCTTCGTCATCCGACGACCCGATCCGACTTGAGGCTCCGGTCGGAATGTGACGCCGCAAGCTGCGCTCCGCAAGCGTCGCCCCTCAGTGCGCCCGCGCCGTCACGAAGCCCACCACGTCGAGCAACGGCTTCGCCTGCGGCCGATCCTGGAACAGGGCGAGAGCGTCGCGGGCCATCGCGCCGTAGTGGCGGGCGCGCTCCAGAGTGGCGTCGATCGCGCCATGCTTCGCGAGCAGGCGGATCGCCTCGGGAAGGTCGCCGTCCTCAATCTTCCCCTCTTCGAGGGTGCGCTTCCAGAAGGCGCGCTCGTCCTCGGAGCCGCGGCGGTAGGCGAGCACGACGGGCAGGGTGATCTTGCCCTCGCGGAAGTCGTCGCCGACCTTCTTGCCGAGCTTGGCCTCGCGCCCGCCGTAGTCGAGCGCGTCGTCGACCAGCTGGAAGGCGATGCCGAGGTTCATGCCATAGGACCGGGCGGCGGCCTGCTCCGCCTTCGGGCGGTTCGCGATCACCGGCCCGACCTCGCAGGCGGCGGCGAACAGGGCGGCGGTCTTGCCGCGCACCACGGCGAGGTAGTCGTCCTCGGTGGTCGCGGTGTTCTTGGCGGCGGCGAGCTGCATCACCTCGCCCTCGGCGATCACGGCCGCGGCGTCGGCGAGGATGCGGAGCGCCTCGAGCGAGCCGACCTCGACCATCATCTTGAAGGCCTGGCCGAGCAGGAAGTCGCCCACCAGCACGCTCGCCTCGTTGCCCCAGAGCATGCGGGCGGCGAGCTTGCCGCGGCGCATCTCGGAGCCGTCGACCACGTCGTCGTGCAGCAGCGTCGCGGTGTGCATGAACTCGACGGAGGCCGCGAGCTTCACGTCGCCGTCGCCGGAGTAGCCGGAGAGCGCCGCGGTCGCGAGCGTCAGCATCGGGCGCAGACGCTTGCCGCCGGAGTTGATGAGATGGTTCGCGACCTCGGGGATCATCGCCACGTCCGATCCCGTGCGGGACAGGATGAAGGCGTTGACGCGCTCCATGCCGGGCGTGACGAGCTCCACGAGCGGGCCGACGCCAGCGGTCTCGCCGCCGTCCTGCCGCTCGTCCAACGGTACCACCACGCCCAAACCCGGCGCTCCTCGACAGTTGCGAACGGGCGGGACCCTACCCAGAGGCCTCCAGAGGCACAAGCCGAAACGTCCGGGGGGCTGACCGTCAGTGCGCGCCGAGCGCCTGCCCGACGGCTTTGGCCGCCATCAGCTGCTGGGAGGCGAGGACCACCAGGAGAATGGCGACGATGAGGGCGGTCAACTCGGTACGCATGGCGCTCTTCACTCACGAGGGCGTCGGTCACAGGCCGGGACGATCGAGGGCGGTCGGGGCGCAAGTGGGGCCGGCGTGAGGCCGTCGCCGCCCAAGATGTAAACGCACGGCAACGTTCGCCCCGCTGTGGCGCCGCCGCCACGTCGCGCGTTGCTCCGGCAAGCTCGGCGGGCCATCATGGCCGCGTCGAAACCGAACGGAACGCGATGCAGGAAATCCTCAGAAGCAACGACCGGGTGCTGCTCTCCTTCGTGCA
Source organism: Methylopila sp. 73B (assembly GCF_000526315.1). NCBI lineage: Bacteria > Pseudomonadati > Pseudomonadota > Alphaproteobacteria > Hyphomicrobiales > Methylopilaceae > Methylopila > Methylopila sp. 73B. Next base: position 4,122,669 of record NZ_JAFV01000001.1, read on the forward strand.
GGCCACCCTGACCGACGCCGGCCTGGAGCACATCGTGCTCGACGCGAACATGAGCGTGCTCGAGGGCTCGCTGGGCATTCTCGCGGCCCGCGTGCTGGTGGGCGACGAGGACGCGGCGGAGGCCCGGCGCATTCTGGCGGACAGCGGCCTGTCGCACGAGCTTCGCCCCGAGCCGCAGTGAGCGGCGACCTTTCCGACGACCTGTTTTTCGGCGGGCGACTGAAGCTGCTGCAGCCCCGCAAGGGCCACCGCGTCGGCACCGATGCGGCGCTGCTGACGGCGGCTGCGCGGGGCCGGATGGCGGACGGCGGGCTGGTCGCGGATTTCGGGGCCGGCGTGGGCGCCGTCGGCCTGTCGCTTGCCCTGAGCGGGGCCGGCCGCGCGACGCTGGTGGAGATCGACCCGGCGACGGCGGGAATCGCCGTCGAGAACATCCGGCGCAACGGCCTCGGCGACAAGGTCGAGGTCCGGACCGGCGACGTCGCGGACGTCGGGCGAAGCGATCGCTCGCCCCGCCGCGACTCGCTCGACCTGGTGGTCGCGAACCCGCCGTTCGACGCGGCGCGCCGGTTCCGCGCCTCGCCGGACGCCGACAAGGCGCGCGCCCATGCGGCGGACGAGGGATTGGTCGACATCTGGATGCGCGCCGCCGCCCGGGTGCTGCGGCCCGGTGGATGCCTCGTGATGATTCATCGTCCGGAGGCGATCGGCGACCTGGTCGCGCGGTCGGAGGGGCGCTTCGGCGGGGCCCGGCTGCGGGCGGTGCACGCGCGCGCCGCCGAGCCGGCCATCCGCATCCTGTTCGCGGCGCGAAAAGGAAGTCGCGGCGCGCTGGCGCTGCTGCCGCCCCTTGTGCTTCACGGCGAAGGCGACGCCTTCACCCCGGAGGCGATGGACATCCAGCGCGGGGAGGCGACGCTCGCGATGGACGACACGAAAACGCCGGCCGCAAGGGCCGGCGTCGTTCGCGTCAGGTCCGACGCTCCGGATCAGTAGTAGCGGCGGCCGCAGACCTCGCGGGTGCGGGTCACGTAGCGGTAGCCGTTCCACGACCGCACGGTCGTCACGCGGCAGCGCGGACGCGCCGGGCCATAGCCGTAATAGCGCGGGCGGGGCGCGTAGTAGCCGTAATACGGCCGCTCGCGGTAACGGTGACGATAGCCGCGGTGATAGGCCGGCTCGTAATAGCCGCCGCCGTAGTAGCCGGGGCTGCCCACCCCGACGCGCACCGACACATCGCCCGCGGAAGCGGCCGTCGGGACGGCGGCGAAGCCGCCAGCGGCGAGGGCTGCGGCGAGAACGAACTTACGAAACATGGCGTCCTCCTCAGGACAGGGGCGGCGCGCGATGCCGCGGAGCGCCCTGAAAGCCGTCGGCTCGCGCCGTCTGCGTCATCGCAGACCAACCAAGCCGTCTTGCTCCTAGAAGTAGGGCGCACCCCCTGAATTCTCTCTGAGCCCTTCGTTCATCAGGGGTTCATCGACGCCTCCTGCGTTGGCGCCGCAGCCTCGGGCGCCTATGTCTCCGCGCATGAGCCTCTTGACCTCCGCCCGCCTCAGGGCCGCCCTTCGCCCCGTTCTGCCGGCCCGCTGGCGAACTCCCTCCACCGTCGTTCCCGTCGTCCGCCTCCAAGGCGCAATCGGGATCGGCACGCCGTTCCGACCGGCGGTGACCCTGTCGAGCGTCGCGGGGGCTCTCGAAAAGGCCTTCGCGGTCGAGGGCGCCAAGGAGGTCGCGATCATCGTGAACTCGCCCGGCGGCTCGCCGGTGCAAGCGCACCTCATCTGTCGCCGGATCCGCCAACTCGCGGACGAAACGAGCCTCCCCGTGACCATCGTTGTCGAGGACGTCGCCGCGTCCGGAGGCTACATGATCGCCTGCGCCGGCGACGAGATCGTCGCCGATCCCTCGTCGATCGTCGGCTCCATCGGCGTCGTCTCCGCAGGCTTCGGATTCGACCGCGCGATCGAGCGCCTCGGGATCGACCGGCGCCTCTACACCTCCGGCGAGAACAAGGCGATCCTCGACCCGTTCCAGCCGGAAAAGGTCGAGGACGTCGAGCGGCTGAAGGAGATTCAGCGCGAGGTTCACGAGCATTTCATCGCGCTCGTGAAGGAGAGGCGCGGGACGTCGCTCTCGGACGACGCCGAGCTGTTCACCGGGGCGTTCTGGACCGCCTCGTCGGGACTCGCGCTCGGCCTCGTCGATCGCATCGGAGACCTGCGCTCCGTCATGCGTGAACGCTGGGGGGACAAGGTCGAACTGCGGCTGATGACGAAGCGAACTCCGCTGCTCAAGCGGATGATGGGCCGCGGCGGCGAAGGCGTGGAGGCGAGCCTGCCCGACGAGGCGATGGCGGCGATCGAGGCGCGCGCGCTCTGGTCCCGCTTCGGCTTGTGAGCCTCGCGCGACAGGCTCTCTTGCCTGTCGCCGCAACGGCGTCATGATCGCGGGCGACGCTGGCCGTCCGCCAGTTCGGATGAAATCCTTCGGAGACCGCGATGCCGCCGTTCCTCGTCTTCGCCGCCGCCGCCGCCGGCGCCGTCTACGGCGCGAAAGCGATCAAGCGCGAATGGCGTCGCATCAACCGCGAGCTCGAGGCCGCGGATCGCAACGCCGTCGACGCGGACAAGGCGTTGCGTCCCACGCTGCGCCGCGACCCCGCGACCGGCGAATGGCGGCCGGGCGGCCAGTGACGGCCTGCGCCGCTTGACCCTGGAGGCCGGCCGCGACTAGCGTCCGCGCGCTTTCCCGCCCTTCCGGACCGCGACTCCCATGACCCCCGACGACGCCCTGAGCCCCTCCCGCTCGTTCCAGGGGCTTATCCTCACGCTGCAGCGGTTCTGGGCGGCGCAGGGCTGCGTCGTGCTGCAGCCCTACGACATGGAGGTCGGCGCCGGCACGTTCCACCCGGCGACGACGCTCCGGGCGCTCGGGCCGCGGCCCTGGAAGGCGGCCTACGTGCAGCCGTCACGGCGCCCGAAGGACGGCCGCTACGGCGAGAACCCTAACCGGTTCCAGCACTACTACCAGTTTCAGGTGATCCTGAAGCCCTCGCCCGCGAACCTGCAGGAGCTCTACCTCGACAGCCTGAAGGCCATCGGCCTCGACCCCGCGGTTCATGACGTGCGCTTCGTCGAGGACGACTGGGAAAGCCCGACGCTGGGCGCCTGGGGCCTCGGCTGGGAGTGCTGGTGCGACGGCATGGAGGTGTCGCAGTTCACCTATTTCCAGCAGGTCGCCGGCGTCGATTGCGATCCGGTTTCGGGCGAGCTGACCTACGGTCTCGAGCGCCTCGCGATGTACATCCAGGGAGTCGACCGCGGCTTCGACCTGAACTTCAACGGCCGCGACGGCGACGAGAAGGTCACCTACGGCGACGTGTTCCGGCAGGCCGAGCAGGAGTACTCCCGCTACAACTTCGAGCACGCCGACGTCGATCTGCTGAAGCGGCATTTCGAGGACGCCGAGGCGGAGTGCCGGGCGCTGCTGAAGGCCGGCGACGCGGGCGAGGGCCGCCACCTGATGGCGATGCCCGCCTACGACCAGGCCATCAAGGCGAGCCACGCCTTCAACCTGCTCGACGCGCGCGGCGTCATCTCTGTGACCGAGCGCCAGAGCTACATTCTGCGGGTGCGCGAGCTGGCGAAAGCCTGCGGCGCGGCCTGGCTGAAGACCGAGGCCGGCGGAGCCAAGGCGGCCTGACGGGCGTCAGAGGTAGTTGACGAGGCTGAGCGACTTGAGGGTCGCGGCCACGCTGTAGCTCGCCTCGATGCTGGACTGCAGCGCCAGGATCTTCACCGTCACCTCGTCGCTGTCGGCGTCGACGACGCCGGACAGCGCGTCCTCGGCGAGGGCGCGCGCGGCGTCGTGGCGGTCGCCCGCGGCCTCGATCGAGGTGTTGGCGATGGCGAGATCGGACGCGACCGACTGCAGCGCGGACGACGTCTCGGTCGAGGACAGGGCCCCCACCGTCCGCTCGCGCAGCGCTTCGTAGCGGGCCTCCGCGTTCGCGTCGCTCGCGGAGAAGGTGGTGGCCGAGAGCACCGCCAGCGACTTGATGACGTTAGCGAAGGCGCTCTCGTTCGCCTGCGCGCCGTAGGAGACGGTGACGCCGTCGGCGATCTTCGCGGTCGCGGCGTCGCGCGGATCGGACGTCGCATCGTCGCCCCGGTACCAGGCGACGGTGAGGTCCGCGGTGCCGGTCGTGTCCAGCGACGTCGCGCTCTGGAGCGCCGCGATGCGCTCCGCGTCCGTCGCATAGGTTCCGTCGAAGCCCGTCACCCGCGCGGGCTCGCCGTCGCTCGTGAAAAAGTCGTTTCCGGCCGCGACCGCGGAGGCGGCGGTCAGCGAGGTGTCCGCCAGCGTCTGGAGCGAACTGTCGAACGCGGCCTGCAGGTTGGCGGTGGTCTCCTCGGGCGTCGCGCCGATCAGGAACTCGCCGTCCTGAAGCTCGGCGCCGTCGTCGGTCCGGGCGGTGAGCGTCAGGTCTTCGGTCGAACCGTCGGGCAGCGTTAGCGTCACCGTGACCGTCTGGCCGTCGCTGGGCGTTCCGTCGACGCCAAGGGTCAAGGTCGCAGGATCGCCGGTCGGACCCTCGACCACGCCGCCGGTGAGCGACGACGAGGCGGAGGACAGCTTGAACCCGAAGTCGCCCGACTCCTCCTCCGACACGGTGAAGGAGGCGCCGCTCGCCTCCGAGACGTCGAGCCGCCCGCGGCCGTCGGCGCCGAGATCGGCGAGGCCGCGCTCGTAGATCACGGTCTTCAGCCCGGCCTTGTCGCCGTCGTCGGACAGGATTTCCTCGGCGCTCAGCACTGGCTCCGTGTCGGTCGAGGCGCCGGAGAACAGGTAGCGGCCGTCGACGTCCGAGTTCAGGTAGCTGATCGCCTCGTTGAGATAGGCGCCAGCCTGCGATTGCGTTGCGGTCTGGCCGCCGGAGAGGCTGTAGCTCGCGCTTGAGTCGAAGCTCGCGATCTCCGACGCGATGGTGTCGAGCCCGTCGACCACCGTGTTCATGACGGCGATGCGCGTCCCGACGGTCGCGCCCACGCCGTCGTAGGAATCGAGCTGCGTCAGCTTCGCCTTCATGGCGAGCGCGACGTCGCGGCCCGTGCCGAGCCCCGCATAGGTGGAGGAGACCTTGCCGCTCGCGAGTTGCTCCGACAGGTCCTGAAGCTTGGCGTTGTTGTTCGCCATCGCCTTCAGCAGGCTAGGGCTGTAGAGGCTCGAACTGATCGTCGTCATCGTTCGGCCCTCACGACTGCAGCAGCATGTCGAGCATCTCCTTGACCGCCGTCATCACGCGCGCGTTGGCGCTGTAGGCGGTCTGGAGCGTGATCAGGTTGGTCAGCTCGGAGTCGACGTCGACGCCGGATTTCGAGGCGTAGCGGTCCTCCAGCGCCGAGACGACGGCGGATTGGCTCTCCGAGACGCGCGTCGCGGTCGCGCTGGCCGAGGCCTGGTAGGACACGATGTCCTGCGCGAACTCCCCGATCGTCCCGCTGTAGCCTGCCGACGCGCCGCCAAGGCCGGTGTCGGTCCGGAAGCTGCGATCTGTGGCCAGAGCCTCGACCAGGAAGTCAGCGCGGCTGGAGTCGCTTGCGGCCGCCGTTGACGAGTAGGCGGTCAGCAGCGCCGGATCGTCGACGACGGCCGAGTTCACAGCGATGCGGCTGGCGAAGCCCGTGCGCTGGTCCGTTCCGTCGCGGCTGCCGGAATAGATCGTGTCGCCGGCGTCGACGAACAGCGGCAGCGCCACCCCGTCGTCGGTCAGGACCGTCGCGGTGATCTTCGACGCGCCGCCCGTAACCGTGACGCTGGCGCCGGACGCCGTGAAGGCGAAGCCGGTCGCGCTCTCCGTCGCCTCTATGTCGATGCCGGCCGCGGTCAGCGCCGCGTCGATGTCGTCGGCTGCGCTGGCGGACGAGAAGTCGACGCCGATCACCGTAGCGCTCGGGTCCGCCGTGACGTCGGCGTCGAGCGGAAGGCTGGCGGCGTCCGTGACGTTAATGAGCGTGACGGTCCGGGTCTTGCCGCCCGACGTGTAGGTGACGGTCATGGTGTCGCCGGGCTGCGCGCCCTCGGTCGACAGGTCGACGCCGCCCGTGACCGTGGTCCCCGCCACCGTCGTCGCGCCGAAGGCCTGGGCGAGATTCGCCGCCAGCTCGTCGAGCTGGGCCTGCGCCTCCGGCAGCGTCTCGTCGCGCAGGTCGGCGAGCGCGCGCAGCTCGCCGGACTTGAGCGAGCCGTCCGCCAGCAGGTCCGCGGAGTAGCCTGAGGTGCGCGTCAGCGTGATCGTGCCGAGCGTGCTGTCCGCACGCGTCGAGGAGTAGGCCTTCTCGGCCGAAACGCTGGACGTCGGTTCGAAGGTCAGCGTCGAGGCTTCGCCCGCGTCGTAGAGCGTGAGGCCGCTGGTCGTGGTGATGCGGACGTCGCCGGATCCCGTGTCGCTGACCTTGATGTCCATCAGCGAGGCCAGCTCGTTGATGGCTTGGTCGCGCTGGTCTTCGAGCGAGGCGCGGGCGCTATCGTTGGTTGAGGCGGCGATCTTCGCCGACAGGCTCGCGATCGACTGCAGCGCCTCGTTCGCGACGTCGACCCCGCTGGCGAGCGCGTCGTCGGCGTCCTGCCGCAGGCCCTGCACGCCGTTCGAGGCGTCGTTGAGCGCCTGCGCCAGCAGGACGGCCTCCTGCACGGCGGAGCCTTGCGTCGTCCCGTCGTCCGGAGAGGCCGCCAGCGCGTCGAAGGCCGACGACAGGCTGGAGACCAGGCTGTCGATCGAGGTGTCGCTGTCCACCGTGCTGAACAGCGATTGAAGCTGGTCGAGGTAGCTCGCCGTCGTGGAGGCGGAGGCGGCGGTCGCGCTTTCCGAGCGGAGTTGGCGTTGCAAATAGAGGTCGATCTGCCGCTGGACCTCGGTGACCTTCACGCCGCCGGTCGAGCTCTGCTCCGTCGTCAGCGACTTCGCGACATAGCCGGCCGTGCTCGCGTTCGCGACGTTGTTCGCGACGAGGTCGAGCCCGGCCTGGGTGGTCTTGAGGCCGGAAAGCGCGGTGGAAAGCGAGGCGGAAAGGCCCATCGTCACGCCTGATCAAAAACGGTCGGCCGGGGCGCCGCCGAACGCGGCGCCGCCGGAGACGAGGTCAACGGAGCATCTGAAGGACGTCGTCCATCATCGAGTTCGCGGTCGTCACCACGCGCGTGTTCGCCGAATAGGCCTGCTGGGTGACGATGAGCTTGGTGAACTCGTCCGCGATGTCGACGTTCGACTCCTCGATCGCGCTGCCCACGATCGAGGAGCCGCTGACGAGCGTCGGCGTGCCGGAGGCCTCCGTCATCGCGAAGGCGCCGCCGTCGAGCTGCTTGAGCTGGTTGTCGGCGGCGAAGGTCGCGACCGGGATCTCATACAGCGTCTTGGTCTTGCCGTTGCTGTAGGTCGCCACCAGCGCGCCGCCGTCCTCGATGGCGAGCCCGGTCATCTCGCCGGACGCGACGCCGTCCTGGGTGAGCTTGGACGTCGAGACCGTCCCCTCGCTGTTGGCGTACTGGGTGAGACCCGACCCGTGCTTCAGGGTCACGTCGCCGTAGCTCGTGCCGTCGATGGTCAGGTCCGTCACCGTCGTCGCGCCCGAGGAGGGGGTGGTGAGCTTGCCGTTTTCGAAGACGTAGCCCTGCGTGCCCGCGGTTCCGCTGTCCGCGTCGATCTGGGTCCAGGCTGTCTCCGTTCCGGTCGCTGTGGAGTCCGACAGGTAGTAGAGCGACCAGGTGTCGTCCGTGCCGGCGGTCGAGTCGGCGTTGCTGGTCTTGGCCCAGCGCAGCGTCAGGTCCTGGGCTGTGCCGTTCGCGTCGTAGACCGTCACGGAGCCGCCGCTGACGGAACTCTCCAGGAAGCTGTCGGCGTCGTCGGCGGAGATCGTCGATCCGACGGTGGACTCGAGCAGATAGGAGCTCGAGTCGGTCGAATCGTAGTTCTCGGTCTGCGGGACGGTGGGAAGGCTCGCCTCGTAGTTGACGGTGGAAGTCGCCTTAGCCGGATAGATTTCGTCGTCGGAGATGTCGATCACTTCGGCGGTCGACGAGGCGGTGCCGGAATCCGACACGCGGTTGCCCACGAGATAATAGCCGGCGCCGTTGACGAGGTTGTCGTTCTTGTCCAGCTCGAAGTCGCCGCGTCGCGTGTAGAGATCCGTGCCGGTGAAATTCGTCTCGCCGTTGGTCGCGCCCGAGGAGTCCTGCACGAGGAAATAGCCGTCGCCGCTGATCGCGATCGAAGTGTCGGACTCCGACGCCGTGACGGTTCCCTGCACGTTGTTCGTCGCCTGCGAATAGGCGGCGACCGAACCCGAGGTCTGCGTCTTCGCGCCGGAGGAGTCCGTCACCAGATCCTGGAACGCGGTGTCGGTACGCTTGTAGGCGGTCGTCGAAGAGTTCGCGATGTTCCCCGAGATGTTCTCGAGCGCATAGGATTGAGCGCTGAGGCCGCTCACCGCCGTGGTCAATGCTCCGTAGATGCCCATCGTACTCTCCTCGAACTGGCGGTCCCCGCGCCTGTCGGACGGAGCAAGCGCGAGGCCAAGACGAAAACGCTGAGTTTTGAACGGTTTTTCTACCCTGCGGCTCTCGCCGGACCGGATCTCTTCTGCCGGCCGGCACAATCTGCCGGCCCCGGCGCGCGGTTGACGGACGTCGGCGACGCGATCACCGTCGCGCGGGTTCGAACGGCGCGCTGGAGCGGAGCGACGACATGGCGGATGCAAGACGCGCGGCGGTCGCCGACAGGCGCACGCTCTACCCGCCGATCGAGCCCTACGACCACGGCATGCTCGACGTGGGCGACGGCCACCGGGTCTACTGGGAGCTGTGCGGCAACCCGCGCGGCGCGCCCGTGGTCTTCCTGCACGGCGGACCCGGGGGCGGCTGCGGGCCGGCGCACCGTCGCCTGTTCGACCCGAAGCGCTACCGCATCCTGCTGTTCGACCAGCGCGGCTGCGGGCGCTCGACTCCGTACGCGAACCTCGACGCCAACACCACCTGGGACCTCGTCGCGGACATCGAGCGGTTGCGGGCGATGACGGGCGCGGAGCGCTGGCTCGTCTTCGGCGGCTCCTGGGGCTCGACGCTCGCGCTGGCCTACGCCGAAACCCACCCGGAGAGGGTCTCCGGGCTCGTCCTGCGCGGCATCTTCACGCTCCGGCGTTTCGAGCTGGACTGGTACTACCAGTCCGGCGCCTCGCTGCTGTTCCCCGACAAGTGGGAAAAGTTCCTCGCGCCAATCCCCGAGAACGAGCGCGGCGACCTGATCGCGGCCTACCGCAAGCGGCTGATCGGCGACGACGCCGCGGCGCGGCTGGAGGCGGCGAAGGCCTGGAGCGTGTGGGAGGGCGAGACGATCACCCTGCTGCCCGACCCCGCCATCACCGGCCAGCATGGCGGCGACGCCTATGCGCTCGCCTTCGCGCGGATCGAGAACCACTACTTCACGCACGCCGGCTGGATGGAGGAGGGGCAACTGATCCGCGACGCGCACAAGCTCCGCGGCGTGCCCGGCGTCATCGTGCAGGGCCGCTACGACGTGGCGACCCCGGCCGTGACGGCCTGGGACCTGCACAGGGCCTGGCCGGAGGCGGAACTGCACATCGTCGACGACGCCGGCCACGCCTATTCGGAGCCGGGAATCCTCGACCGTCTGGTGCGGGCGACCGACAGCTTCGCGACGCGTTTGACGCCTTCTTGATTTGAACCGGCGAGGTCCGCGCCTACCTCCCGTCCATGACACAACCGGAGATGCTCCCCATGCGCCAGGCGTCGCTCGCCCGCTCCCTGCTGCTCGCGACGGCGGTGGTTCTCGCGGCCGCGCCGGCCGCCACCGCTCCCGCCTTCGCGCAGGCCAAGAAGGCCGAGACGGTCAAGTCGGAGAAGCAGAGCTTCTCCGTTGAGACGGTGGCGACAGGGCTTGAGAATCCGTGGGGCCTCGCCTTCCTGCCCGATGGCCGGATGCTGGTGACGGAAAAGGCCGGACGCCTGAGGCTGATCCTGCCCGACGGCAAGGTTTCGCCCGCGGTCACCGGCCTGCCGAAGGTGGACGCGCGCGGGCAGGGCGGCCTGCTCGACGTGGCTGTCTCGCCGGACTTCGCCAACGGGCGGCTCGTCTACTTCACCTTTTCGGAGGCGGGCGAGGGCGGCGTCAACGGCACGGCGCTGGCGCGCGGCCGACTGGCGGACAACGCCCCGCGGCTCGAAAACGTCGAGGTGATCTGGCGGCAGGCGCCGAAGTACGCCTCCACCAAGCATTACGGCTCGCGCATCGTGTTCGCGCCCGACGGGAAGACCATGTTCGTGACCGTCGGCGAACGCTCGGACAAGGAGTTCCGCGTCAAGTCGCAGGCGCTCGACGAGACGCTCGGGAAGGTCGTGCGGCTCACGCTCGACGGAAAGCCTGCAGCGGGCAACCCGTTCGAGGGCCGCTCCGACGCCAAGCCCGAGATCTGGTCCTACGGCCACCGCAACCCGCAGGGCGCGGCGATCAATCCGGCGGACGGCGCGCTCTGGGTGACCGAGCATGGGCCCATGGGCGGCGACGAGCTGAACAAGCCGGAGGCCGGCAAGAACTACGGTTGGCCGGTCATCACCTACGGCAAGGAGTACTCCGGCGCCGCCCTCGGCGAGGGAACGGAGAAGGCCGGGATGGAGCAGCCGGTCTACAAGTGGGTCCCATCGATCGGGACCTCAGGCCTCGCCTTCTACGGCGGCGACGCGCTCCCCGGCTGGAAGGGCAGCGTCTTCGTCGGCGGCCTCGCCGTGCCCATGCTGGCGCGGCTGGAGATGAGCGACGGCAAAGTGGTGAAGGAGGAGCGGCTGCTCGAGGACATGGGCGAGCGCATCCGCGACGTCCGCCAGGGCCCGGATGGCCTGCTCTATCTGCTCACCGACAGCGCCGAGGGCCGGGTGCTCCGCTTGAAGGCGGCGGCGAACGGACGCTCCTGAGCCGTCAATGGGGGAGCGGCCGCCGGGGGGAGCCGGCGGCCGCGTCCAGCTTCGCGCGGTTAACTGCGGGTGGACGCAGGGTTAACGCGCGAAGCCTTCGCGGACGACTGGCGGGGCGGGCCCTGCCGCGCCGCCGCCCGCAAGGGGGAAACTCTTAGAAGGGCAGCAGCACGTCCATCACCTGCTGGCCGTAGCGCGGCTGCTGCACGTCGGTGATCTGGCCGCGGCCGCCGTAGGCGATGCGGGCCTGGGCGATCTTCTCGCTCTCGATCGTGTTGTCGCTGTCGATGTCCTCGGTCCGGACGATGCCGGCGACGATCAGCTCCCGGATCTCGAAGTTGACCCGGATCTCCTGCTTGCCCTCGATCACCAGCGAGCCGTTGGGCAGCACCTGGGTGACGACCGCCGCGACGTTGGTGACCAGCGTCTCCTTGCGGTCGACCGAGCCCTCGCCTTCGCTCGACGAGGTCGAGCCGGCCTTCACGGCGTTCGACGGGTCGACCCCGCCCGGCAGGATCTTCTTCAGATAACCCTCGTAGCCGAGCACATTGTCGAGGTTCGCGGCTTCCGTGTTGGTGCGGCTGCGCTTGGTGGTGTTCTCGAGCTTGGCGCTGTCGGTGATGTCGACCTTCACGGTCAGCAGGTCGCCGACCTGGCGGGCGCGCGGGTCCTTGAAGAAGCCGCGGGCGCCGGACCTCCACAGCGAGTTCGGCTGGTACGACACCGGCATCGGCTCGGGCATCGGCATCTGCACCGGCTTGTAGCCGGCCTGGGTGGTCGGATTCTCGATCGCCGAAAGGGCGGGCTGCTTGCCGATGCCGGCGAGGCGGTCGGCGGCGCCGCAGCCAGCGAGCAGGCTCGCGAGAACCACGGGGCCGGTCAGGCGGAAGGCGAAGGGAAGACGCATCGGACAGGTTCCTTTCAGCGTCGGGCGATGGCGGTCGGGGCCGCGGTCACCGTCACTTCGGACGGCCCCGTGACGACGCCGCTGACGATGCGCTTCGACTGGACGTTCTGGACGTCGATGAGATCGCCTTGCGCGCCGGACGCCAGCGCCTTGGCCTTGAGCGACAGCGACATGCCGGAGCCGCCGTAGACGAGCGTGACGAAGCCGCCGCGCTCCACATGCTGGGGACGCATGAGATCATTCGCGCGGAACGTCTGGCCCTCGCGCAACGCCCGCCGGGTGGCGAGGCCGCGCGCGCCTTCGAGATCCACCGCGTCGCCGTTGCCCGCCTTCGGGCGGCGCTCGACCATCAGGTCGGCGTCCCGGAGCACCTCGCCGCGGGCGAGCGGGCGCGCGGTCACCGCCACTTCGACGGTTTCGACGACGGCGCCGGTGACGCGCGTTCCGCGAGCGCCGCGTTCCGCGCCCAGAACGGCCTCGAAGCGGCCGGACCGGGAGTCGAGCGCGAACTGCGAGACCTCCACGGCGCCACGGTTCTGCGGCGAGAGATGCACGGTGCGGTCGTCGTCCAGCGTCACCCGCATGGCGGACGGCTGTGCGCCGACGTCGGCTGCGGCGCGGGCGGCGATCGCCTCCATCACCTGGTCGCCGCTGACGCTTCGGCCGAGCCGCGTCACCGCAATTTCGGAGACGAGACCGGCCGAGACGCCCTCGACCCCCGCCCGACGCGCGGCGGCGATCACGGCGTCGGCCGGCACGGCGCCGGTGAGGCCGTAGTCCGGCGCTCGGAACAGGGCGACGCCCGCCGCGGCGCCGGCGTCGTCGGCGAGGTCGCCGAGCGTGACGATCTCGGCGGAGACCAGCGCCTCGGCGCGCAGCGTCGGGGCCGCGAAGGCGGCGGAGGAGGCGAGCAGGGCGGCGGCGAAGGCGGCGAGACGGAACATGGATCTCACCGCAGCATCGACGAGGTGGACTGCAGCATCTGGTCGGCGGACGAGACGACCTTCGAGTTCATCTCGTAGGCCCGCTGGGCCGCGATCAGGTCGGAGATCTCGGTGACCGCGTTGACGTTCGACGCTTCGAGGTAGGACTGCAGCGTGGAGCCGAAGCCCTCCGCGCCAGGGTTATCGACCAGCGGCGTGCCGCTCGCCGGCGTCTCGAGGAACAGGTTGTCGCCCTTGGCCTCGAGGCCCGACTTGTTGATGAAGCGCGCCAGCTCGATCTGCCCCAGCGCCTGGGGGGCGGTCTGGCCCTGGACGGTGGCCTCGACGCCGCCGGTCGCGCTGATGCTGACGCTGAGCGCGTTGGTGGGAACGGTGATCCCGGGCAGCACCGTGTAGCCGTCGGCGGTCACGAGCTGGCCGTTGGCGTCGAGCTCGAACGAGCCGTCGCGGGTGTAGGCGGTGCGGCCGTCCGGCAGTTGGACCTGGAAGAAGCCCTCGCCCTTGATGGCGATGTCGTAGGTCTTCTCCGTCGAGGCCACGGTGCCCTGGCTCATCACCCGCGGCGTCGCCACCAGCTTGACGCCCGAGCCGACGTCAACGCCCGTGGGCAGCACGGTGCCGGTGTCCGAGCTCGACGAGCCCACCTGACGCATCGACTGATAGAGCAGGTCCTGGAACTCGGCCCGCTGGCGCTTGAAGCCGGTGGTCCGCATGTTCGCGATGTTGTTCGAGATGATCTCGACGTTGGCCTCCTGGGCGGCCATGCCGGTCGAGGCGATGTTGAGGGCGCGCATGGTGCGTCTCCGTCCGTCTTCGCCGGCTTACGCCGGAACCTCGGCAAGCTTCTCGATCGCCGAACGCCGGATGTCGTTCTGCGCGTCGAGGATCCCGGATATCGACGTGTAGGCCCGGTTCACCTCGATCAGGCGGCTCATTTCGACGATCGGCTTGACGTTCGACTTCTCAACCGCGCCCTGCACCACGGCGGTCGTGGCGGGCGCGTCCTTCGGGTCTTCCGTGGTCGCGTAGAGATTGCTGCCGATCTTATGGACTGCCCGGGGATCGGCGAAGCTGACAAGGCGGAGACGGCCGCGCACGCCCTCGCTCGTCGCGATGGTGCCGTCCCGGCCGATCGTCAGCCCGGTCTCGTTGGGCGCGAGCTGAATCGGGCCTGCGGTGGACAGCAGAGGCGCGCCGTTGGCCGTCACGAGCTGGCCCGAGGCGTTGACCCCGAACGCGCCGCTGCGGGTGTAGCGCTCGCCGGCCTCCGTCTCGACCACGAAGAAACCCTCGCCGTCGATCGCGAAATCCATCGCGCCGCCGGTCGACTCCACATTGCCCGGGGCGAAGCTGTGCCAGGTTCCGCGCTGCTGCACGAAGGACAGTTTCTGATCCTGCGTCGGAAACGTGCCGTCGCGGGCGTTCGGCATCATGAATTCGCTGAACACCATCTGTTCGGCCTTGAAGCCGGTGGTGTTCATGTTCGCGACGTTGTTGGCGATGACGTCGAGTTCGCGGCGCAGGACGACCTGGCGCGACAACCCGACGAGAGACGCGTTTTCCACCAAACGCTCCCGTGGTCCGTGTTTGCTTTCCGCGTGCGCCCCGCTTGTCCTCCCCGACGAGCGGCGCTCACGACGATGGGGTTGCACGCGGCGTGCCAACATCGGAGATCGTTCAGAACTGAGCAGATTGGCGTCTCGGAGCCGCTCGCCGCCGCCCGGCGCCATCGGGTCGACCGGCGCAAAATGCCCGGCAGAACTTGCCGGGCGAACCGCATTTTCAAGAGTTCATTAACCTTTGCGACCTATTCGTTAACCCTAGCGGACAAACCGCTTGGGCGATGAGGGAGCGCGGCGCGAGCCGCGTGTCGGGGATGGCGGAAGCCGAAGGCGCCGGCGGCGAGGCGAAGCCGAAGTCCAAGAAGAAGCTGATCATCATCGCGGCCGCGGCGGCGGCGGTCGTGATCGGCGGCGGCGTGGGCGGCTACCTGATGTTCGCCAAGGGCGGCGGCGAGCACGGCGCCGCGACCGCAGCGGCCTCCGGTCAGGACGGCGGGGAGCACGGCGGCGAGGGCGAGGCTCAGGCGGCGACGCCGGCGAAATCCGCGGCGTTCGTCGACCTGCCCGAGATGACGGTGAACCTCGCGACGGTCGACAAGGAGCGGCAGCAGTACGTCCGCATGACCGTGGCGCTCGAGGTCGGGAGCCCCGAACTCGTGGAGGCGATCAAGCCGCTGCTTCCGCGCGTGATCGACAGCTTCCAGACCCATCTGCGCGAGATGCGCCCGAGCGATCTCCGGGGCTCGGCCGGGGCCTACCGCCTCAAGGAAGAGCTTTTGCGCCGGGTGAACGTCGCGATCGCGCCGGCGCGCGCCGACGCGGTGCTGTTCAAGGACGTCGTCGTCCAGTAGGGCGCGGACCAGAAAGGTCGGGACGATGGCGGGGGAAGACGACGACGATCTCGCGGCCGAATGGGGCGCCGCGATGGCGGAGCAGGTCGGCGAGGACGCCGAGGCGATGGCGGCCGAGTGGGCCGCCATGCTTGGCGGTCCGGCCGTCGCCGACGACGGCGGCCGCAAGTCTCCGGACCGGGTGCTCAATCAGGATGAGGTCGACGGCCTCCTCGGGTTCAACCCGCACGAGCTCGGCCTCAACTCCCAGTCCGGCATCCGGGCGATCATCAATTCGGCGCTCGTCTCCTACGAGCGTCTGCCGATGCTCGAGATCGTGTTCGACCGGCTGGTCCGGCTGCTCACGACCAGCTTGCGCAACTTCACCTCGGACAACGTCGAGGTCTCGCTCGACGGCATCCGTTCGGTGCGCTTCGGCGACTACCTCAATTCGATCCCGCTGCCGGCGATCCTCTCGGTGTTCAAGGCCCACCAGTGGGACGGCTTCGGGCTGATGACGGTCGACAGCGCGCTGATCTACTCGATCATCGACGTGCTGCTCGGCGGCCGACGCGGCGCCGCGACGATGAAGGTCGAGGGCCGCCCCTACACCACGATCGAGACCAGCCTGGTCCAGCGCATGATCGAGGTGGTGCTGGCCGACGCCGAACAGGCATTCCGCCCGATCACCAACGTTAACTTCTCGCTCGACCGGCTGGAGACGAACCCCCGCTTCGCCGCCATCACCCGCCCGGCCAACGCCGCGATCCTCGTCAATCTCCGGATCGACATGGAGGACCGCGGCGGCTTCATCGAGGTGCTGCTGCCCTACGCGACGATCGAGCCGATCCGCGAAATGCTGCTGCAGCAGTTCATGGGCGAGAAGTTCGGCCGCGACGCGACCTGGGAGGGCCATCTCGCGACCGAAATCTGGTCCGCCGAAGCCGAGCTCCACGCGGTGCTTTACGACAAGAAACTCCCGCTGCGCACCATCCTCGATCTCGACATCGGAGACACCCTGATGCTCGATGTCGCGCCCGACGAACTGGTCGAGATTCGGTGCGGCGACCAGGTCTTGACCGAGGCGCGGATGGGCCGTGCAGGCGATAAGGTCGCGGTCCAGATCGCCCGTCCGCTGCGCCGCTCGCACACCACGCTCGCCGCCTTCGAGGCGGCCGGCGAATCCCGGAAGGACGCCTGAACCATGGAGAACGTCGTCGGTTTCGCGATCGAGTCGCTCGTCGCGGTCCTGCTCGTCGCGACCATCGCCTATTGCGCGCTGCTGAACCGCAGGCTCGGCAAGCTGCGGGCGGACGAAGGCGTGATGCGCGAGACGATCACCGAGCTCGTCGCCTCGACCCACGCGGCCGAGCGCGCGATCGTCGCGCTCCGGGCGGCGCTCGGCCATTGCGAGGACACCCTGGCCGAACGGCTGGGGCGCGCCGAAACCATGTCCACCGCGATCGCCGGCCAGTTGAGCGCAGG
Organism: Methylopila sp. 73B; assembly: GCF_000526315.1. Taxonomy (NCBI): domain Bacteria; kingdom Pseudomonadati; phylum Pseudomonadota; class Alphaproteobacteria; order Hyphomicrobiales; family Methylopilaceae; genus Methylopila; species Methylopila sp. 73B. The sequence goes on from NZ_JAFV01000001.1 coordinate 4,139,383, forward strand.
CGAGGAGGTGATCGAGCGCATCACGCGGATCGCCAAGGCGGCGCGGGACCATGCCGCGCGCGAGGCGAGCCTGGACGAGATTGCGCGACGCGACGCGGATCGCGAAGCCGTCCGGTTGGCCGCCCGTCGCCGCGCCGAGGAGGAGGAAGAGACGCGCGCGCTCATCCGCCGCGTCGCCGAGGAGGCCGAGCCCGTCAGCCGTTCGGCCGCGACGGCCGCCGCGGCCGAGCTGTTCGCCTCGCGCATCCGGGCCCTTAGCGCCGGTTCGCCGGCATGACGACGGACCGCATTCGCCTGATGCCGATCGTGATGACCGCGGCTGCGGCGCTGCTCGCGCTCAAGACCGTCGGTCTCGTCACACAGACGAGCTACCTGTTCGCCAGCCCCGCCGCGGCCGCCGGCGCCCCGAAGGCCGAAGGGCATGGAGCCGCGCCCGAGGCGGCGGAGCCCGGTGAGGCCGCGGCGCCCGCCGTGCGTCCCAAGGAGGCTCCGACCGAGCCGTCCACCTCCGCTTCGGAGAAGGCCCTGCTGGAGGCGCTGCAGAAGCGCCGCGAGACGATCGAGGCCAAGGCGAACGATCTCGACGTCCGCGAGAACCTGATCAAGGCGGCCGAGCGCCGGATGGAGGAGCGCCTCGTCGAGCTCAAGCGGCTCGAGGAGCAGGTCTCGGCGGCGGAGGATCGCCGCCGCGAGGAGGACAAGGCCAAGTTCAAGGAGCTCATCGTCCTCTACGAGGGCATGAAGGTGAAGGAGGCCGCGCGGATCTTCGAGCGCCTCGACGCCTCCGTGCTGATCGAGGTGGCGAGCCGCATGAACCCCCGCAAGCTGGCCGAGGTCATGGGCCAGATGTCGCCCGACAGCGCGGAGAGACTGACGGTCGCGATGGCGCGCCGGAGCGACGGCTCGCTCGCCCCGCGCCCGGTGGCCGCGAGCGACCTGCCGCAGATCGTCGGACGCTCCGCCAATCCCTGACCGCGCGTCGCGCGAATTCCGCCGCGGCGGTAACCTTCCACCAACCGCTCGTGCTTAAGACTGTTCGGTGCGGCCGTCCGGCCGCAGGCGAGCGCGAGGGCGAGGGACCTGGTCGACGTGTCGGGGGTGAGACTGCGGGCGATCGCCGCCGCGCTGGCGCTGGGCTGGACCTGCGCCGCGGCCGATTTCGCGCGCGCCGCGACCGCCACGGTGACCGCCGGCATGCAGCCCGAAGGTTACGCCCGGTTGGTCTTCGCCTTCGACCAGATGCCGAAGATCAGCGCCTCGCTGTCGGGCACGGTGCTGGTCGTCACCTTCGGGGAGCCGACGGAGGTTGATCTCGGGACGCTCGGCCGCGATCTGCGCGGCCTGGTCCGGATCGTCCGCAAGGAGGCCGACGACACCGCCATCCGCTTCGCGCTGGAGCGCGGCGTCATCCTGAACGCGCAGGAGGCGGGTGACTCGTTCTACGTCGATCTGCTGCCGACGACGTGGAAGGGCATGAAGCCCAGCCTGCCGCCCGAGGTCGTGGCCGAGATGAGCCGTCAGGCGCGCCGAAGCCGGATCGCGGAGCTCGAGGCGCAGGTGCGCAAGGCGGCCGCCGCGACGCCGCTCACGGTCTCCGGCGCCACGCATCCGACCTTCCGCCGGCTCGTGTTCGGCGTGGACTCCCGCGTGCAGGTCAATCTCGCGCGCAAAGGCGACACGGCGCTTGTGACGTTCGGCGCCGACATGCCGTTCGACTTCGTCGCCGCCAAGGCGATGCTGCCGACGCCGCTCGCCGGACTTGCGGTCCGCCGCTCCAACGGCGGGGTCACCGTCGTGGTCCCGGCGCCGAAAGACGTCGCGGTCCGCGGCTTCCGTGAAGACGACACCTATGTGCTGGACGTGGATCGCAAGGACGCCGCGCCCGTCGCCGACGCGGGCGCGGGCGGCGATCCCCATCACGCGGAGCCGCGCCCGGAGCTCGCCGAGGCGACGAAGGGCGCCGTGGCGGCCGCAGCTTCTGCCATCGCCACGGAGGCTCACGCGCCGCAGCGTGCTCCGGCCCCCGCCCCAACTTCGGCCCCAGCCACGCAAAGCGTTCCCGGCGCGGAGACTCGCGCGGCCCCCGCCGCGCCGGCGGCGGCCGGGCGGCCGGAGCTCAGCCGTTTGGGCCAGTCGCTCCGCATCCGCCTTCCGTTCGACAAGCCGACGCCCGCCGCCGTGTTCGCGCGCGGCCGCACGGCCTGGGCGGTGTTCGACACGCCGGATGCGATCCCGCTCGACGACGTCCTGAAGGCCTCGAACGGCGCGATCCTCGCCATCGAACAGAGCGTGGTGGAGCGCGGCCGGGTCATCCGTCTCAAGCTCGCGGAGCCCCGCGCGGTGACGGCGGCGGCGGAGGGGGCGGCCTGGATCCTCTCGCTCGGCGACGACATCCTCGGCGGCGCCGACCCGATCGACTTCGCTTCCAACTTCGGCCGGGACGGCCGCGGCGCGCTGGTCGCGCATATTGAGGGCCTCGGCGGCGTTCGTGAAATCGACGATCCGGAGTTCGGCGACCGCCTGATGGTGGCGTCGCTGTCCGGTCCGGCCCGCGCGTCGCTTCGGCCGCAGGCCTTCGTGGAGGTCGGGCTCCTGCTTACGGCCCAGGGCGTGGTCGCCTTGCCGATGGCCGACGACGTGCGGATGACGGCGAAGATGGACGCGCTCACGATCGAACGCGACGCCGGACTGTCGCTCTCGATCGACGGCGGCCCGCGCGCTGCGGAGGCCGGCGCCGGCGGCCCTGCGTCGGACGTCGTGCTCGATGCCGCAGGCGGCCGCGAGGCGGTCTCGGAACGGTTTTACGCGCGCGAACGCAAGCTGCTCGACGCGGCCGCCCGCGCGACGCCTGACGAGCGCATCGAAGCGCGCGTCGCCCTGGCGCGGTTCTATGCGTTCCGCCGGATGGCGGCGAACGCCCGGGCGGTGATCGAGGCGACGGTCGGTGACGATGGGCTCGCCGAACGCGACCCGCGCGTCGCCATCCTGCGCGCGGCAGCCGCGGCGCAGCTCGGGCGCTACACCACCGCCATCCAGCTGCTCTCGACGCCCCAGCTCGCGGCCAACCCCGAGGCCTCTCTGTGGCGGGCTTTCGCCGAGGCCGGGGAGGGGCGCGTCGGGCCGGCGCGGGATTACCTGAGCAAGGGCAAATCCGCGATCGGCGCGCTACCGCCCGACTATCAGGCGCTGTTCAGCGAGATGGAGGTGTCGCTCGCGCTCGAGGCGAAGGATCACGTCGCGGCGGTCAGCGCCTTCGACCGCCTGGAGCTGTTGCCGGCGATCCATGGGCAGAACGCGCGCGAGGTGATACGCGCCCGGGTCTTCGAGGCGCTTGGCCAGACCGACAAGGCGCTGCAGTCCTATGACGTCGTGCTGAAGGGCTCCGACCCGATCTCCGCCGCCGAGGCGGATCTGCGGGCGATCGAACTGCGGCTGACGGTCGGAAAGATCTCGATCCCGGACGCCATCGCCGCGCTCGAACGGCTGGTGACGGGCTGGCGCGGCGACTGGATCGAAGCCGAGGGGCTTGCCCGCCTCTCAGGCCTCTATGCCGACGCCGAGCGCTGGCGCGACGCCTTCACCACGCTGAAGACCTCGGTCGAAGCGTTCCCCGACGTCGACGCCACGCGCACGCTGCAGGATCGGATGCAGGCGCGGTTTACCGACCTGTTCCTGGGGCCGGCGGTCGATCGCATGCAGAAGGTCGACGCTCTGGCGCTGTTCTACGATTTCCAGGAGCTCAGTCCGGGCGGCAAGCGCGGCGACGAATTGGTGCGGCGGCTCGCGGACAAGCTGGTCGAGGTCGACCTGCTCGACCAAGCTTCGGCGCTGCTCGAGTACCAGATCGAAAACCGCCTCACGGGGGCGGGCCGCGCGCAGGTCGCCGCCCGCGCAGCCATGATCTACCTGATGAACGACAAGCCTGCGGAGGCGGCCCGGGTGCTTCAGAAGACGCGGCAGGCCGATCTGCCGGCGTCGCTCGTCCGCACCCGCCTGATGCTCGACGCCCGCGCGCTTGCGCAGACCGGTCGCACGGAGCTTGCGCTCGAGATGGCGGACGGTCTCGGCCCCGAGGCGGCGCGTCTGAAGGCCGACGTGCTCTGGGCGGCGCGGCGCTGGAGCGAGGCGGGCGACGCGCTGGAGGTCGCGCTCGGCCCGGTGTGGCGCAAGCCCGAGCCGCTCGACGCGTCCGAACGCGCCGACGTGATGCGGGCCGCGATCTCGCTGTCGCTCGCCGACGACGATCTCGGTCTCGACCGCATCCGGCAGAAGTTCGCCTCCAAGATGGCGGACAGCCCGGACGCCCATGCCTTTGAAGTGGTGACGGCGCCGATCGAGGCGCGCGGCGAGGCCTTCCGCGAAGTCGCGCGCTCGATCGCGACGACGGCCGCCTTCGAAGGTTTCCTGAAGGACTACCGCAAGCAGACCGATGACGAGGCCGCGAGCAACGCAACTCCGCCGCGCGCGGAAGGCGCGGGCTGACGCCGTCGAGACGGCGAGCTCAAACGAGAACGGCCGGAGCGAAACCCCGGCCGTCGGGCGCGTGATCGCGATCGCAGTTCGAAACGCCCGATCAGGCGGCCTTCATCGCGTTGGCCTTCTCGATCAGCGCTTCCGCCATGCGGATGGAGGCGATGTCGATCAGGCGGCCGTCGAGCGCGACGGCGCCGCGGCCGGCCTTGGCGGCCTCTTCCATCGCTTCCAGAATGCGGCGGGCCTTGGTGACCTCGGCCTCGGACGGGGTGAACACCTCGTTGGCGAGGTCGATCTGCGAGGGATGGATCGCCCATTTGCCTTCATAGCCTGCGGCGGCGCAGCGGCGGGCGGCGGAGAGGTAGCCGTCGGGGTCGGAGAAGTCGCCGAAGGGGCCGTCGATCGGGCGCAGGCCATAGGCGCGGCAGGCGACGAGCATGCGCTGCTGGGCGAACAGCCACGGGTCCTGCCAGTGGGTCTCGCGCTTGCCCGCGTCGTCCTTGTCGGTCAGCACTGAATAGTCCGGGTTCACGCCGCCGATGACGGTCGAGCGGGTCCGGCAGGAGGCCGCGTAGTCGGCGACGCCGAAGGACATCGCCTCGAGCCGCTTGGACGAGGTCGCGATCGCCTCGACGTTCGCCATGCCGAGCGCGGTCTCGATCAGCACCTCGAAGCCGAGCTTCTTCTCACGCTTCTTGGCCTGCTCGATCTGCGTGACGAGCACGTCGATCGCGTAGACGTCGGCCGGCACGCCGACCTTGGGGATCAAGATCATGTCGAGGCGCGGGCACTGCTCCACGATGTCGACCACGTCGCGGTACATGTAGTGGGTGTCGAGACCGTTGATGCGGATCATCATGGTCTTCGTGCCCCAGTCGATCTCGTTCAGGGCCTGAACGATGTTCTTGCGGGCCTGCTCCTTGTCGTCGGGGGCGACCGCGTCCTCGAGGTCGAGGAAGATGACGTCGGCCTTCGACTGCGCCGACTTCTCCATGAAGGTCGGGTTCGAGCCCGGCACCGCAAGCTCAGAACGGTGCAGACGCGGCGTGGCCTGCTGAACCAGAGTGAAGCTCATACTTTCCTCCTGAAGCAAATTTCAAAGCACGATCGCTGCGGCGGACCGTACTCATTATAATTATGGGGGCAACACATCAGTTCGGATAAACTACGAAAAGCGCATAGGGCGCAGTCTAATCTTATCCTGTGGCGCCAAATCCGACTGCGATGCAGTTGATGGACAGAAGAAGCGCGGATTTCGCTTCCTCGCGCTTGAACTCGTCGGTTTCGCCGCGGTAGCGGCGAAGCAGTTCAACCTGCTCGTGGCTCACCTGGTTGATGACGGGCAGGCGCTCCGCCAGCCGTTCCCGGAAGGCGGGATAGCGGAACGCGATCTCGCCGCCGCCGGAAACGCGCAGCGCCATCTCGCAGGTGAGCGCGTACTCCTCCTCGATCATCCGGAAGATGTCCTCCCGGACCGCCTCGTTCGGCACGAGCCCGGAGTACTCGCGCGCGATCGAGAGATCGACCATGCGCAGCGTCTTCTCGACCTCGTCGAGGATCAGCCGGAACGGCTTCGACTGTTCGAACATGCGCTTCAGCAGCGCCTCGCCTTCCTCGCCCCGGACGTCGATGAAGTTCTTGAGCGCCGAGCCGATGCCGTACCAGCCGGTGATGATGTGGCGGTTCTGGGCCCAGGCGAAGACCCACGGGATTGCGCGGAGATCGGAGAGCGAGCGCGCGCCGAAGCGGCGGGCGGGGCGCGAGCCGATGTTCAGCAGCGCGAGTTCGTCGAGCGGGCTTGCGTTCTGGAAGTACTCGACGAGGCCGGGATGGTTGATAAGGTTGCTGTAGACCGCGCGTGAGGCGCCCGACAGCGCCTCCATGGCGTCGTCGTACTCCGGCCGCGCCGCCGCGCGCTCCTTCTGCGAGCCAAGCACGTGCTGGATCACCGCCGCGGCGGTGAGCTCCATCTGGTAGGCCGCGGTGCCGCGGTTCGAGTACTTGAACGAGACCACCTCGCCCTGGTCCGTCACGCGGTACTGCCGGCGGATGGAGCCGGGCGGCTGGGCCGCGATCGCGCGCGCGGTCGGCGCGCCGCCACGGGAGACCGAACCGCCGCGGCCGTGGAAGAACGCGATTGGCACGCCCGCCTGCTCGCCGACCTCGGTGAGCTTGGCCTGCGCCTTGTACAGCTCCCAGTTCGAGGCGAAGTAGCCGCCGTCCTTGTTGCTGTCGGAGTAGCCGATCATCACCTCGTGGTAGCCGCCCTGCCACCGCACGGACCGGCGCACCAGCGGGATCGACAACAGCTCCTTCATGATCGCCGGCGCGGCGCGAAGGTCCTCGATCGTCTCGAACAGCGGGACGATGGGCAACTGGCAGATCTCGACGCCGGGGCTGTCGAGGTAGATTCGTGCTTCTTTGGCGAGAACGTAGACGCCGAGGATGTCGTTCACGGAGCGCGTCATCGACAGGACGAAGCAGCCGACGGCCTCGCGGTCGAGCTCCGTGCGCATCTCGGCGACCAGCGCGAAGGTCGCAAGCGTTTCGCGCGACTCCTCGGACAGCCCGTCCAGCCGGCGCGGCGTCGAGCGCGGCTTGGACAGCTCCGAGGTCAGCCAGGCGCGCCACTCGCGGGACTCGACGTCCGGGGCCTGATCGGCGGACTGGCCCTCGATCGCGGCCCACATCTCCCGCAGCGTGTTGGTCGTGCGGGTGGAGTTCTCACGCACGTCGAGATGGACGGTCGAAAAGCGGAACAGCTCGACCATCCGGCGCACCGGGCGGACCTGGTTGACGGCGAGCGAACGGCAGCCGGCCTCGACGAGACCCTGTTCGAGAGCCTTGAGGTCGTTGATCAACTCGTCGGCGTCGACATAGAACGGGCCCGGCAGAATGACGGGCTCCTCCTTGTTGCGCTCGATGGTGGCGTCGAGCTTCCGCAGAATGCAGGTCTGAAACTGCCGGAAGTGCTCGCCGGGATTGCGCGCCTCGATCGCCTGTCCGTCGCCGCTGGCGGCGAGCCGGGCGGTGAGCTCCTTGCGGAACGAGATCGGGGTCGGCAGCGATCGTTCGGTGATCGACAGCAGCTTGCCGAGATCGACGATGCGGGTGCGGAAGCGCCGCATCGAGGCGCGGCCGTTGCGCTTGAGGGTCGTCCGGGTGACCGCGGAGGTCACGAACGGGTTGCCGTCCCGGTCGCCGCCGATCCACGAGCCGAACTGGAAGAACGCCGGCACCTCGAAGGTCTCGTCCGGGTAGTATTCGGCGAGCGAGGCTTCGAGCGAATCCAGCACCTCCGGCAGCGTGTCGAACAGCGATTCGTCGAAGAAGTGCAGGCCCCACGAGACCTCGCGCACGACCGTCGCCTTTTCGAGCTGAAGCTCGCCCGTCATCCAGATCAGCTCGATCTGGTCGCGCAGGTCGGCGATCAGCGCGACGCGCTCGCGCTCGGTCCAGCGCGGCAGCTCGAGCTCGCGCAGGTCGAGATAGATGCGCCGGAGCTTCTCCAGCACCGTCACGCGCTTCGCTTCGGTGGGATGCGCGGTGAGGGTGGGGCGGATGCGCAGCTCGCGCAGCAGCGTGTGGATCTCGGACGGCTTCACCCCCGCCGCGACGGCGTCGGCGAGGACGCTCGAGAAGGTGCCCTTGACCTCCGCGCGCCCGAGCGTCCGCTCGGCGTGGCGGCGGCGCCGCATCGCCGTGTTCTCCTCCACGATCGACAGCAGACGGAACCAGATGCCCTGCACCTGAAGCGCCCGGCCCATCAGCTCCGGGCTGAGGCCCGCGATGTCGGTCTCGCCCTTCAGCACGCCCTCGAGCTCCGGCTGGTGCCGGCGACAGACGTCGAGCAGCGACTGGAACAGGATCTCGGTCGCGATGTCCGGCTCGGTGCCGGTGATCATCGGAGCGGCGAAGCCGGCGTCGGGCGTTACGCGGGGAGCAAGTTGAACGATCGAGGTCATCGCGAGGTCCACTTCTACCGACGTGCGGAGGCGCGCCGTCTTTGGAGACGGATGACGGCCGGCGTTGGCGCTTATTGAGGCGCCGACGCCGGCTGCGGCGCGTCAGGCCGCGTTCTTGAGCTTCCCCAGGACCTCTGCAACCGTCGTGCCGAAGTCGCCGGGGGACGGAGCCACCGTCAGCCCGTAGGAGAGCATGATCTCGGCCTTCTCCGCCGCGCTGTCGCCCTGGGCCGAAATGATCGCGCCCGCGTGGCCCATCCGCCGGCCCTTGGGCGCCGTCAGGCCCGCCACGAAGCCGATCACGGGCTTCGTCATGTTGTCCTTGATCCAGGCCGAGGCCTCGGCCTCCTGCGGGCCGCCGATCTCGCCGATCATCAGCACGGCGTCGGTTTCCGGATCCTGCTCGAACAGCGCGAGATGGTCGAGAAAGGACGAGCCGTTGATCGGGTCGCCGCCGATGCCCACCGAGGTCGAGATGCCGATGCCGAGCGCCATCATCTGCGACGCCGCCTCGTAGCCGAGCGTGCCCGAGCGCGAGATCACGCCGACGTTGCCCTTGAGGTAGATGTGGCCGGGCATGATGCCGAGCATCGACTTGCCCGGCGAGATGATGCCGGCGCAGTTCGGGCCGACCACCATGGTCCGCCTGTCCTTCGGGTAGCGGCGCAGGTAGCGCTTCACGCGCATCATGTCCTGGGCCGGGATGCCGTCGGTGATCGAGCACACGAGGGCGAGCCCCGCGTCGGCCGCCTCCATGATCGCGTCCGCCGCGAACGGCGGGGCGACGAAGGTGATCGAGGTGGTGGCGCCGGTCGCGGCCACCGCGTCCTTCACGGTGTTGAACACGGGGAGGCCGAGGTGCGTCTTGCCGCCCTTGCCGGGCGTCACGCCGCCGACGACGTTGGAGCCGTACTCGACCATCTCCTTGGTGTGGAAGGTGCCTTTGTCGCCCGTGATGCCCTGGACGATGATCGGGGTCTTCTCGTCGATGAGGATGCTCATGATCGGGTCTCCTCAGGCCGCGGTCTTGTAGGCGGCGACGGCCTTCTGGGCGGCCTCCGACAGGGTGTCCGCGGCGATCAGGTCGAGGCCGCTCTCCTCCAGGATCTTCTTGCCGGCCTCCACGTTGGTGCCGGCGAGGCGGACGATCAGCGGCACCTCGATCTTCACCTCCTTCGCGGCCTGGATCACGCCTTGCGCGACCCAGTCGCAGCGGTTGATGCCGGCGAAGATGTTGACCAGGATCGCCTTGACGTTCTTGTCCGAAAGCACGAGGCGGAACGCGGTGGCGACGCGCTCGGGGCTCGCGCCGCCGCCGACGTCGAGGAAGTTCGCGGGGCTGCCGCCGGCGTGCTTGATCATGTCCATGGTCGCCATGGCGAGGCCCGCCCCGTTGACGATGCAGCCGATCTCGCCGTCGAGCCCGATGTAGTTGAGGTTGTGCTCGGCCGCCTGCGCCTCGCGCGGGTCGCTCTGCGAAGGGTCGTGCATGTCCGCGACGTTGTGACGACGGAACAGCGCGTTGTCGTCGAACGACATCTTGGCGTCGAGCGCGAGCACGCGGTCGTCGCGGGTCACGACGAGCGGGTTGATCTCGAGCATCACGCCGTCGGTGTCGCGGAAGGCGCGGTACGCGCTCATGATAAGGCGGACGGCGGCCGCGACCTGCCGGATGTTGAGCCCCAGCCGGAACGCGAGCTCGCGCGCCTCGAACTGCTGCAGGCCGACCGCGGGCTCGACGACGATCTGGATCAGCGCCTCGGGGTCGTTCTGGGCGATCTCCTCGATCTCCATGCCGCCGTGCGTGGAGGCGATGACGACCACGCGCTCGGCCTTACGGTCCAGCACGAAGCCGAGATAGAGTTCGCGCTCGAAGGGGTCGGCGACCTCGACGTAGACGCGCTGCACCGGCTTGCCCTCGGGCCCAGTCTGGGCCGTGACGAGGCGCTTGCCGAGCATGGACTTCGCCGCGTCGCGCACCTCGTTGTAGGTGCGGCAGAGCTTGACGCCGCCGGCCTTGCCGCGGGCGCCGGCGTGGATCTGGGCCTTGACGGCCCAGAACGACCCGCCGAGTTCGGTGGCGGCGTAGACCGCCTGGTCGGGGCTGAACGCCACCGCCCCCTTGGGGACGGCGACGCCGAAACTCGCGAGCAGTTCTTTAGCTTGGTATTCGTGAACGTCCATCACGACCCTCCCTTGCGTTTCAACGTACCGACGCGCGAGCTTTCGTGTGTGGTCAGCTCACCTTGTTCTTCACCACGTCGTACGTCTTCTTCGTGAGCGTCTCGGCTTCGCCGAGCAGCGTCTCGAGTTCCTGGATGCGGGCGTCCGCGAACTCCCGGTCCTTGATCGACTTGGCGTTCACCCGGACGTTGAGGGCGGCGCTCAGCAGGCCGGCGTAGGCCGACTGCACGGCGACGCCGGCGTCCGAGATCACGTTGAGGTTGCCCTTGTCGGCGGTGATCGCCGCGAGGTCGATCACGTCGCGGCAGAGCCGCACCGCTTCAAGCGGCACGTCGGTCGCGACCTTGAGCGCGGCCTGGATCGTCTCGACGCGCGCGGCCTTCTCCTCGTCGGTCCCGCGCGGGAGCCCGTAGGCTCCCATCACGGCGTCGAAGGCCTTCACGTCGTCGTCGATCGCGTCCGTCAGCTGCGCGCGCAGCGCTTCCGAGCGGACGAGCACGTCCTTGAGCTCGGCCTCGACCTCGGCGTACTTCGGCTTGCCGACGGTGAGGTTGATCACCATCGACACCAGCGCGGCGCCGGTCGCGCCGTGGATCGCGGCCGCGCCGCCGCCGCCCGGCGTCGGAGCCTCGCTCGCGAGCTCGTCCAGGAAGACGCCGAGGGTCTGGTCCTTGGCGATCATGCCATTTCCTTTGCGAGCGCGTAGATCTCGTCCGCGTCGAAGGACTGGTCGGGCGCCTCGAACAGCTTGCCGATGAGCGTGCGGTGAAGCTTCAGCTTCAGGCCGCCGAGGCCGAGCGCGCCGAGCGCGAGCTTGCCGTGGCGCTCCTTGGCCTTGTCCATGGCGTCGATGCCGCCGATGCCGAGCGGGGGCTGGGCGTTGTAGTCGACCACGATCTCGATCGAGGCCTCGGACTTCCAGACGTCCTCGGCCAGCAGCTCCAGCCCGATCGCGCCGGCGGAGAACACGAGGTTCGCGCCCGACACCGCCTTGGCGCGGTCGTCGCCGCTCTTCGCCTCGACCGCCTCAACCTTGACGCCGAAGCGCTTCTCGATGTTGTCGGCGGCCTTCTGCGCCTTGTCGAGCGCGCGCCCGACGATCGCGACCGTCGCGCCTTCCTTGGCCAACATCGCGGCCGAGCGCATGCCGACCGGGCCGGTGCCTGCGAGGATAACAGCCCGCTTGCCCTTCACGTCGCCGCCGAGCGCCTTCACCGCGAGCGCGACGCCGGCCGCCGCCGTCGTGTTCGATCCGTTCGAGTCGAGCATGGTGGAGACGCGGAACGGGCCGAAGAAGCGCTTCTGGACGGCGTCGTAAACCGCCTCGCCGGCCGCCATGTCGCCGCCGCCGACGAAGATCGCCGTCGACTTCTTCTCGGAGCCGCCGCGCGTGTAAATCGTGCCGTCGACATAGGCGCCGACGTTGTCCGGCGTCACATTGCCGTAGCCGGTGATGTGGTCGGCGCCGCCGTCATAGCCCACGACGACGTCGAAGACGCTCGGGGTCGGGTCGGTGTCGAACTGAAACAGCAGTTTCTTGGTCATGGTCTTCCCTGTCACCCTCTTTGGGGCTGATCTTTTAAAGAGCCGCTTGGGGCGCCGTTGTGCGTGCTTCGAGACGCCCGCTTCGCGGGCTCCTCAGCATGAGGACGCTGGAGAATGCTGAAGCGGAAACGGTCCTCATGCTGAGGAGACTTGGCCGATCAGGCCAAGGCGTCTCGAAGCATGCAGAACGTGTCCGCCAACTCTCCTTTTACTCGACGACGTTCGACGGCTTGCCCGCGACGAAGTTCTCGACGTTGTCGATCAGCTGGTCCGCCAGGATCTGCATGGCCTGCTTCGACGCCCACGCCACATGCGGGGTGACGATGAGGTTCGGCAGGTCGGCGTCGCACAGGATGTTGCCGTCCTTCGGGGGCTCCTGCGCCACCACGTCGAAGCCCGCGCCGCCGATCTCGCCGGACTTCAGCGCCTCGAGCAGGGCCGCCTCGTCCACCAGCCCGCCGCGGGCGGTGTTGATGAGGATGGCGCTGTTCTTCATCTTCTTGAACTGCTCCGCCCCGAACAGGTTCTTGGTGTCGGGCGTGAGCGGCACGTGAATCGTGATGATGTCCGACTGGGTCAGCACGGTCTCGAAGTCGACCAGGCCGTCCTGCGGGAAGACGTCGTAGGGCAGGATCTTCATGCCGAGCGCTTCCGCCCGCTTGCCGATCGACTTGCCGAGGGCGCCGTAGCCGACGATGCCGAGCGTGGAGCCGGCGACGTCGTAGATCGGATAGTCGAAGTAGCAGAACTGCTGCGACTTGTTCCAGTCGCCGCGCTTCACCGAGTTGGCGTAGGGCACGATCGCGCGTCGCAGCGCGAAGATCAGGCCGATCACGTGCTCGGGCACGGTGTTGAAGGCGTAGTTCCGGATGTTCGAAACGACGATGCCCTGGGCCTTGGCCTGGGCCTTGTCGACCACGTCGGTGCCGGTGGCGGCGACGGCGATCAGTTTGAGCTTCGGCAGTTGCTTCAGCACGTCGGCCCGCATCGGCACCTTGTTGATCAGGGCGATGTCGGCGTCCTTCAGGCGCTCGACGATCTCGTCAGGCGTCCAGGTCGACTGGTATTCGACGTACTCATGCGGAAAGCTCGGCGCACGGACGTTGGCGTCGAGGCTTTCGCGGTCCAGAAAGACGATCTTGTGCGTCATTGCGCTCCCCTTGCGCCGGTCCGCGCGGGAGCGTTCCCCCGTCGGGACTCGGGCGTTTTTGACCGTGGCAGAATGACGACCGGGCGCGCTCTGTCCAGCGCGCCCGGTCGCTTCACGTCAGGTCAGGCCGCCTTGGGAGCCGCGGCCTGGGCCTCGATCGGATTGTCGCGCAGGTAGTCCTGCGCGGCGCCGACGCCGGAGCCGGCCTTGATCTTCACGCCGTTGTCGAGCATCGACATTTCCGCGCCCGCGATCGCGCCCAGCAGCATGAGCTCGTTCAGGTCGCCGATGTGGCCGATGCGGAAGACGCGGCCCGCCACCTTCGAAAGGCCCGCGCCGAGCGCCAGGTTGTAGCGGTCATAGGCATGGCGGATGATCTTCGCCGCGTCGATGCCTTCGGGAGCGAGAATCGCCGACACGGTGTCGGAGTGCCAGCGCGGCGACTTTGCGCAGAGCTTGAGGCCCCACGCGTCGACGGCCTTGCGGGTGGCTTCGGCCAGCACGTGATGGCGGCGGAAGATCTGCTCCAGGCCCTCGTCCTCGATGCACTGCAGCGACTCGCGCAGGCCGTGCAGCAGCGGGGTCGCCGGCGTGTAGGGGAAGTAGCCGGACGGGTTGGTGTTGATCTGGTCCTGGAAGTCGAAATAGACCTTGTTGAGCTTCGAGTTTTTCCGGAGGTTCAGCGCCTGCTGGCTGACGCAGACGAAGCCGAGGCCGGCCGGCAGCATCAGGCCCTTCTGCGAGCCGGAGACGGCGCAGTCGACCTTCCACTCGTCGAAGCGGAAGTCGATCGAGCCGAGGCCCGACACCGAGTCGACGAACAGCAGCGCCGGGTGCTTGGCGGCGTCCATCGCCTTGCGGATCGCGCCGATGTTCGAGGTCACGCCCGTGGCGGTCTCGTTGTGGACGACCATGACGGCCTTAATCTCATGCGCGGTGTCCGCGACGAGGGCCTCCTCGATCTTCTCCTCGTGGGCGCCGGTGCCCCACTCCTCTTCCTGGATCTGCACGTCCAGGCCGAGGCGCTGGGCCATGTCGGTCCACAGGTGCGAGAACTGGCCGAAGCGGGCCGTCAGCACCTTGTCGCCGGGGGCGAGCGTGTTGGTGAGCGCCGCTTCCCAGCCGCCGGTGCCGGACGACGGGAAGATGAAGACCTGGCCGTCCTTCGTCTTAAAGACCTTCTTCAGGCCCTCATAGAGCGGCTTGGTCAGCTCGGGAAAGATCGGCGAGCGGTGGTCTTCCTGCGACACGACCATCGCGCGGAGCACCCGCTCCGGGACGTTCGTCGGGCCGGGGACGAACAGGAAGTTCTTGCCGGGGCGTCTCGCCATTGTTTCCTCCTAAGCGCATTGTTGGCGCGCAGAATAGAGATCAGAGTGAGAAAGAACTATGCGACAGCTGGTCACGTGGTCGTTTGGACGATGAAACTGCCGCATATTCTGGTGAATTCAGTCAACCTAGTGTTGTCATTCAGAAAAACTTCTAGGCTAACCGCTTGGTCGTAATCAGCGTTTACGGCGTACAAGCCGGAGGCGCTGAGCGCGCGCAAACGCCTCGGCGTCGCGCGGGCGCAAAACCGATGGCGCAAGATGCCCTTGAATCTCTCCAAGGCACGATGCGACTTTCGGCGCACGCCCCCGCAGCAAGCGACGGTAAGCCATCCATATCTTGCGCTGGCATGCCAGGGAAGGCCGCTTCGCGGGCCGTTCCAACGATTTCGTCGCCGCAGTAATGCTATGATGTCGGAAGGAAATCGATTGATCGACGACGTCGATCGCGCCGCCGTCCGAAGATGTGTTGCGGGCGACGGCTCGCGGGCGCGCCGCGCGCGGCGTGACCGCCGCGCGGTTCTTACGAGTGGGGGTCAGATACGCCCGGCGCGGCGGGCGGCGACCTTCGCAAGCGCGGCCCAATCGAGATCGCCGTCGCCATGCGCGACGCCGTCGATCAGGTTGTCCCGCAGCACGGCGGCGAAGGGCATCGGCGTCCGCGCCGCCTCCGCGGCTTCAAGCGCCAGCCGGACATCCTTCAGCCCGAACGACAGCTTGAAGCCCGCCGGCTCGAACGTTTTCGAGGCGATCGCCGCCCCGTAGCCCTGATAGGCGGGCGCCGCGAACACCGTCGAGGTCGCCATCGCGAGGAAATCGGCCCCCGCGACGCCATGGCCTTCGGCGAGCGAGGCGGCCTCGCTCATGGTCTCGATGGCGCTGGCCAGCATGAAGTTGACCGCGAGCTTTACCGCGTTCGCCTGTTCGGGCCGCTCGCCGAAGCGCCAGGTCTTGCGGCCCATGATGTCGAACAGAGGCTGCGCGCGGTCGATCGCGTCGGCGCGGCCACCGGCGAGGATGTTGAGTTCGCCGGCCTCCGCGACGTTCACCCGGCCGAGCACGGGCGCCGCCACATAAGCGACGCCGCGGCTTTCAGCCTGTGCGGCGAGCGACGCGCCGAAGGCGACCGCGACCGTCGCCATGTTCACGAGCAGAGCGCCCGGCGCCAGAGCTTCAAGCGCGCCGCCGTCGAGCAGGACCGCTTTTGTGGCGGCGTCGTCCGCGAGCATGGCGATCAGCACGTCCGCGCCGCGGGCGGCCTCGGCCGGGCTCGCCGCAGGCTCCGCGCCGACCTCCGCAAGCCGGGCCGCCGGATCCTCCGAGCGGTTCCACACCCGCAGGGCCACGCCCGCCTTCGCCAGATTGGCCGCCATCGGCGCGCCCATCGTGCCGAGCCCGAGAAACGCCGCCTGCATGGCGACCTCCTTGTCTTTAGAGCTTACGGGATCGCGGACGAGGCGGGCGCTACTGGCTGGCCCACACGATGCGGGCGATCCACGCGACTTCGGACGTCGGAAGAGTGCGGTCGGGATGCGCTGGATTGATCGACCTCAGTTCGACCTGCTTGGCGGTCGAGCGGGCGAGCTCCTTGGCGAGAACCTCGCCGCCGGTGGTGCGCACGATCACACGGTCGCCCCGCCGCACCGCAGCTCCGGGCGAGACCAGCACGACGTCGCCGTCGCGATAGACGGGCGACATCGAGTCGCCGGAAATCTCGAGCGCATAGACGTTTTCCCGATCGGCGCCGGGCAGATCGATCTCGTCCCAGCCCTGGCCGACGGGAAAACCGGCGTCGTCGAAATAGCCGCCTTCGCCGGCTTGGGCGAGGCCTATCAGCGGCACATGCCGGCGCGGCGCGGCGGCGCCGTCGGTCAGCAGGCCCATGAAGCTGTCGAGATTGGTCGCGGTGGCGTCGAGGGCCTTCGCGATCGACTCGGTGGAGGGCCACCGCGGCCGTCCGTCGGCGGCGATGCGCTTCGAGCGGTTGAAGGTGGTGGGATCGAGGCCCGATCGTCGCGCAAGTCCGGACGCCGACAGCCCGTTCTTGGCCGCCAACGCGTCTATCGCCGCCCAGATCTGGCCGTGACCCAGCATGACATCGGACTCCACCGTGTCGAAACGGCGTCTCGGACGTCGTTTCGATAGGAATTAGTACCTTTCACGCCGCGTGTCCAGCGACATTCTGCGGGCGGCCGGCCTTGCGAGCACGTCCTCGCGGCTTTAATCCACCACAAGGGGTCGTCGTGCCTCAACGCCGCACGTCGGGGTGCGTTCCGTGTCGGCGCCGTCCAAGGGTCGATCGCTCATGACGCCTGATTTGATCTACAAGATCGCGCCCGCCGCGCTGTGGCGCGAGACGGAGGCGGCCGGCCGTTTCGACGGCGCGCCGGTCGACGTCGCGGACGGCTACATCCATTTCTCGACCGCCGCCCAGGCGCGGGAGACCGCCGCGAAGCACTTCGCCGGACAGGATGACCTGCTGCTGATCGCGGTTGACGCGTGCGCGCTCGGACAGGCTCTCAGGTGGGAGCCGTCCCGCGGCGGGGCGCTGTTTCCGCATCTCTACGCGCCGCTTGGGCTCGACGCGGTGCGCTGGGTGGTCCCGCTGCCGTTGGGCGCCGACGGTCGTCACGCCTTTCCGCAGCCGTCCTTCGGGGAGACCCCGACGTGATCGGCCCGCTCTGGCCGCTCGCGCGGGTCGCGCTGCATGCGCTGGACGCCGAGACCGCCCACACGGCGACGCTCGCCGCGCTTGAGCGGATGCCTGCGCGGCGCGCGCCTGCGAACGATCCCCGGCTTGGCGTCCAGGCGTTCGGCCTGAGTTTCCCGAACCCGGTCGGCCTCGCGGCCGGCCTCGACAAGGACGCCAAGGTCCCGGACGCGATGCTGGCGCTGGGTTTCGGCTTCGTGGAGATTGGCTCGGTGACGCCGAAGCCCCAGACCGGCAATCCGAAGCCGCGCTTGTTCCGGCTCAGCGAGGATCGCGCGATCGTCAACCGCATGGGCTTCAACAACGACGGCGCGGCGGCGGCGCTGGACCGGCTGGCGCGGCGGGCGGGTCGCCCTGGGGTCGTCGGCGTGAACGTCGGCGCCAACAAGGACTCCGCCGACCGCACCGCGGACTACGTCGCCGGCCTCGAGACCTTCGCCGAGGTCGCCTCCTTCTTCGTAATCAACGTCTCCTCGCCCAACACGCCGGGCCTGCGCGACCTGCAGGCGAAGGCGGCGCTCGACGACCTCGTGGCGCGCGTTCTCGACGCCCGCGACGCGGCTGCGGCCCGAACCGGCCGGCGCCGGCCCGTGCTGCTGAAGATCGCGCCCGACCTCGACCTCTACGGCCTCGACGACGTGGCGCAGGTCGCGCTCGACCGCGGGCTCGACGGACTGGTCGTTTCGAACACCACGCTCGCGCGTCCCGCGACGCTGCGCTCGGCGGCGGCCGGGGAAACCGGAGGGCTGTCCGGCGCGCCGCTGTTCCGCCGTGCGACCTGGGCGCTCGCCGAAACGTACCTGCGCACCGGCGGGCGCATCCCGCTGGTCGGCGTCGGCGGGGTGGCGTCGGGGGCGGACGCCCTTGCGAAGATCCGGGCGGGCGCGACGCTGGTCGAGCTCTACAGCGCTCTGATCTATGAGGGTCCTGGCCTGGTTCGGCGCACGCTGTCGGCGCTGACCACGGCGATCGAGGCGGCAGGCGCCGGCTCGCTCGCGCCGCTGGTCGGCGTCGACGCGCGCGCCGTGGCGGCGGCCGGACCGGGCTGACCGCTCGCGCTGTTCCGTTATCCGGCCCGCTCCCGCAAGCTCAAGGCCGGCCGGAGCCGATCTTGAGAACGCGCAGGATGAGCCAGATCGGGATCACCACCATCGCGCCGATGATGAGGTAGCGCAGCAGCGTCCGCAGCAGGTCGGCGCTGTTGGCGATCAGGTCGCGGACGACGTCGATCGCGTAGTCGAGCAGGCGGAATACGTCGAGGTCGAGCTGGTCCAGCACCAGCCCGACGATCACGCACAGCAGCAGCAGCCGCAGGATCACGCCGATCGGCGACCCTCCGAAAAAGCGCGAGGCGCCGGACGATCCATAGGACATCGTTTGTTTCCTTTTACGCCGCCTGGGCGAGTTCGCCGTCGAGCGCGCGCCGGATCAGCGCCCGGGTCTCGTCGACGCCGTAAAGTGCGATGAAGGAGCCGAAGCGCGGACCCTTCTCCTGGCCGATCAGCGTCTTGTAGAGCGCCGAGAACCACTCCTGGCTGACGCCGGGGCGTTCCGGCGTGGCGCCCTTGGCGTTGAAGTCTTGGTAGCGCGGGACGGCGCGCGCCACGTCGTAGAGCGCCGTCTGCACATCCTCGGCCGGCGCGCCGGCGGGGAGGGCGCCGAGCGCCGCGTCGAGGTCTTCCAGCGCCTGCCGCTCCACCTCGTCCGGCGCCGCGAACCGCTTGGTCGGCTTCACGTGGTCCTCGTAGTAGCGCAGCGCGTAGCCCACCAGCTCATCGAGCTTCGGATGGGTTTCCGCCGTCACGCCGGGGGCGTAGCGGGCGATGTAGCCCCACAGCACGGCGCGGTTCTCCGCGTTCGAGGCCGACACCAGGTTCAGCAGCAGCGCGAAGGACACCGGCATGTCGGCCGCGGGTGGCTCGCCCGAATGGATGTGCCAGACCGGGTTGCCGAGCTGCTGCTTGGGCTCCTGACGGCCGAAGCCCCCGAGGAACTGGAAGTACTCGTCGACCGCGCGCGGGATGACGTCGAAGTGTAGCCGCTTCGCCTCGCGCGGCTTGTGGTACATGTAGAGCGCGAGGCTTTCCGGGCTGGCGTAGGTCAGCCACTCGTCGATCGTCAGGCCGTTGCCCTTCGACTTCGAGATCTTCTGGCCGTTCTCGTCGAGGAACAGCTCGTAGACGTAATGCTGGGGCGCGACGCCGCCGAGGATCTCGCAGATCCGGTCGTAGATCGGCGCGTTGGTCTGGTGGTCCTTGCCGAACATCTCGAAATCGGCGTCGAGCGCCGCCCAGCGCGCGCCGAAATCCGGCTTCCACTGCAGCTTCACATGACCGCCGGTGACCGGCACGGTCTTGTCCACGCCGTCCTCGTCGGTGAAGGTGATCGTTCCCGCCTTCGCGTCCACGTCCTTCAGCGGCACATAGAGAATGCGGCCGCTGACGGGCGAGATCGGCAGGAAGGGCGAATAGGTCGCCCGCCGCTCCTCGCCCAGCGTCGGCAGCATCACGGCCATGATGGCGTCGTACTTTTCCGCCGCCCGCAGCAGCACCGCGTCGAGCTTGCCCGACGTGTAGTAGTCGGTCGCCGAGGCGAACTCGTAGTCGAAGCCGAAGGCGTCGAGGAAGCGCCGCAGCATGGCGTTGTTGTGCGCGCCGAAACTCGGATAGTCGCCGCCGAACGGGTTCGGCACGGAGGTCAGCGGCATCTGCAGATAGGGCTGCAGGGCGGCCGGGTCCGGCACGTTGTCCGGCACCTTCCGCATGCCGTCCATGTCGTCGGAGAAGCACAGCAGCCGGGTCGGGATCTTGTCTTCGGTCAGCGTGCGGAAGGCGTGCCGCACCATGGTGGTGCGCGCCACCTCGCCGAAGGTGCCGATGTGCGGCAGGCCGGACGGGCCGTAGCCGGTCTCGAACAGAACGGGCTCGTCCTTCGGATGCTTCTTCAGCCGCTCGACGAGCTTCTTCGCCTCCTCGAACGGCCAGGCGTTCGAGGTGCGGGCGAGAGCGGCGAGGGCGGATGCGTCGAGGACGGTCATGATGCCTGCAGGGCTTAGGGGTAAAAGAGGGCGGAAACTAGAAACCGGCCGCCTGCGCGTCAATCGACGCCGTCCCTCACCACAGGCTGACAGGGAAATGCCTGAGGTAGATCTCGGCATAGGTTCCGTTCTCGTCGAGCCGCTGCAGCGCGTAGTCGATCGCCTGCCGGAGCTTGTCGTCGGTCGGTCGTAGGAGAACGCCGACGCCCTCGCCGAAATACCGGCTTTCCGCGAAGGGACCTCCGACGAAGCGGCAGCAACCGCCCGACGCCGTGCCGTTCAGCCAGAAGGCCAGCGCCACGCCGTCTCCGAAGCCCGCGTCCGCTTGGCCGTCCTTCACCGCAGCCCGCGCCTCGTCGGCGCTCTGGAACGGCTTCGCGATCGCCTGCGGGAAAAAGGTCTTGAGGAAGGCCTCGTGCGCCGAACCCTCGACCACGGCGACCGTGCGCCCGGCGAGCGCTTCCGGCGTCGCCCCCGGGATCGCCTTGTCGTTGCGCGCCACGAAGCGGGCCGGCGTCTGGTGAAAACGTTCCGATACGCCGAAGCGCGTGCGGATCTCCGGCGTCGGCCGCAGCATGGCGACGATGGCGTCGGCCTGGCGCTTGTCGATCGTGTCGAGCAGCGCGTCCCAGCGCCAGGCCTGCAGCGTGCACGCGACCTGAAGTTCGGCGCAGACGGCGCGCGCGAGATCGACCGCGAAGCCCGCGGGCTGGCCGTCGCCGTCGGCGTAGTGGAACGGCGGGTAGTCGTCGCCCGTCGCCCATTTCAGAACGCGGCCCGCGGGCAGATCGGGCTTTTCGATCCGCGTTCTGGGATCGGAAAATCGTGGAATGGCGACGTTCGGAGCAGGCGAGGGCGCAGGGGTCTGGGCCGCGACGGGCGTCCATGCGCCGACGGCGAACAGAGCTAGGGCGATTGCGCGCGCTCGTGCGCCTGGAAGTTGCATAAGACTCGACTCCTCGCTCCGCGCGAATCTACACTTTTCTCCTGCAGAGCGCGTAAACGCCGGGGGGCATCGTGCGGGGAGCGGAGGAGTCTCGGGCCGATGGCGGCGCGCGGTCGCGCGTCAGCCTCGAGGCGTCGCACTCCGGTTCGTTCCGGCGGTCCCATACGCTGGAGGCCGCCCGCGTCGGCCGCCCGCTTCCGCCGGAGTTCGTCGCGCTTGCGGCCGGCGGGGTCGCTCCCGGCGCTCTTCTTACAGCGCTGGCGGACGCCGACCACGCGGGGTGCGAGCCCTTCGATGCGCTGCTGGCGTCCGGGGCCCTTCCAGAGCGCGATCTGGTCGGGCGGCTCGCGCGCGGCCTCGGCGTCGCGCTTTACGACACTGAGCTTGCGCCGCCGGCGCCGATCGACGCGGAGACCTTCGCTAATGCGATGCGAACGGGAACGCTCGCACTCAGCGATGCCGACGCGCGACAGGTCATGGTGGTGGCGGCGCGCGGCCTCTCGGTCGCGGGCCTTGCGCGCCTTTCGGCCTTGCACGCAACCGAGGGCGGCCGCGTCGCCCTTCTGGGCCCCGCGGATTTCGCCGATCTCACGATCGCCTGCGCGGGGCGCGCTCTGGCGGAGGCGGCGTCGACCGGCCCGGCGCTCGTCGCGCCGGAGCTCACGGTGGCGCACGGCATGCCGAAGATCGACGCGCGCGCACGGACCCTGCTTTTCGTCGTCGCAGTCGCCGTCGTCGTGGCGGCCTTCGTCAGCCCCATGGTGTTCGCGGCCTGCGCGTCCGCGGTCGGCGGACTGTTCTTCGTCATGAACGCGTTCCGCTTGGCGATCGCCCTCACCCCCGCGCGACCGGAGCGGCCGCTGCTGCTTCGGTCCGAGCAAAGCCTGCCGATCTACACCGTGCTGGTGGCGCTCGCCCGCGAGGCGGCGATCGTGCCAGACCTTCTCGACGCGCTCGAACGGCTCGACTATCCGCCGGCCAAGCTCGACATCAAGCTCCTGGTCGAAGCGGACGACCGGGAGACGCTCGGCGCGCTCGATGCGCGTCCGCCGCGGGCGGGGATCGAGGTGCTCAAACTGCCGCCCGGCGGGCCGCGCACCAAGCCGCGCGCGTTGAACGCCGGGCTGATGGCGGCACGCGGAAGGTTTCTGACCGTGTTCGACGCGGAGGATCGCCCCGAGCCGGACCAGCTGCGCCGCGCGCTCGACGCCTTCGGCACAAGTCCCGAGACGGTCGCCTGCGTTCAGGCGCGCCTCGCCATCGACAACCATGGAGACGGGTGGCTCGCCCGGCAGTTCCGCATCGAGTACGCCGCGCTGTTCGACGTTGTCGTCCCCGCGCTCGCGGCCCTCGATCTTCCGATCCCGCTCGGCGGAACATCGAACCACTTCCGGACCGCGGCGCTGCGCACCGTCGGCGGGTGGGACGCGGGAAACGTCACCGAAGACGCCGATCTCGGCCTCAGGCTCGCCCGCCGCGGCTGGTCGACGCGCGCGGTCGATTCCGTCACCTGGGAGGAGGCCCCGGCCACGCCCGGACTTTGGATCCGCCAGCGCACGCGCTGGATGAAGGGCTACATGGTGACCGCCGTCGTGCACGGCCGGCGGTCGGGCGACCTCGTGCGGCGGCTTGGGGTCCGCAGGTTCGTCGCCGCCCATCTGGTGGTCGGCGGCGTGGCGGCGACGGCGCTGGCCTATCCCGCGGTGGTCGTAGGCCTCCTGGTCGCCCTCTGCACGGGCGCTCTGCTCGCGCCGTCCGCCTCATTGGCGGAGCAGACGCTCGCCACCTTCCACGTCACAAACCTCCTCGCCGGCTACGCCGTGGGGCTCGCCTGCGGCTGGATCGGCGTGGACCGCCGCGGGCCCTCGTCGCTCGCCGTGGACCTGCTGACGATGCCGTTCTACTGGCTGCTCGTCGGCGTCGCGGCGTGGCGCGCGCTCGGGCAGATCGTGTTCGACAGCGCCACGCATTGGGAGAAGACGGCGCACGGCCTGTCCTCCCGCCGCGCCTCCGGGGCTCAGAGGTAGCGTTTGAGCTCGGCCGCCACCTCGTCGGGGGCGCGCTTGAGGTTCAGCGGCTGCACGAAGGCGCCGTTGCGGTCCATCAGGTAGACGATCGCCGTGTGGTCCATCGTGTAGTCCCCGCCGGCGAGGGGCGCCTTCTTGGCGTAGGCCTTGAACGCCTTCACCGTGGCGTCGACCTGCTCCTGCGACCCGGTAAGGCCGACGATCCGTGGCGAGAAGCTCGCTAGATAGGCCTTCATCTCCGCGGGGGTGTCGCGCGCGGGGTCGACGGTGACGAAGGCGGCGCGGATCTTGTCCTTGTCGCCGCCCAGCGCTTCGAAGGCCTGCGTGATGTCGGACAGCGCGGTCGGGCACACGTCAGGGCAGTGGGTGAAGCCGAAGAACACGACGTAGGGCTGACCCTTGAACGCGGCCTCCGTCACCGGCGCCCCGTCCTGGTCGACCAGCGCGAAGGGGCCGCCGACGCTCGAGCTTTGCGTCGCGGTGGCGCCGCCGCCCGAGGTGAGGTGCACCAGCGTGACGCCGAGGCCGGCCGCGCCGAGCGCGAAGACCACCGCGCCCGCAAAAAACGCCATACGGGGGGACATGCGCGAACTCCGTTCAGAAACAGGTCATGACGGCGGCGAAGGCGTTCGCCAGGAACACCGCGCCGCTCTCCGCCGCCCAGAGCGCGACGCCGGCCGCGACCATCGCCGCGAGGCCGAGCGCGGTCATGACCCCGGCCGCGCTCGGCCGCTTTCGGCTTTGGTCACGGGTGAGCCCGGTTCCGGCCATGGCCGCCTTCGCTTCAGCGGCGTCCAATGCGCCGCATGCGGATCGTTTACTCCCTGCGCGGAACGGCGTCGACGGCCGCGCCGACGCACCCCGATCACGACGTCGCGTCCAGGGCGGAGCCTTGGGAAACCGGCTTGTCGCCCGCGCGCCGTCAGCTTATGGTCCGCCCGACGCGGGCGTAGTTCAATGGTAGAACGGCAGCTTCCCAAGCTGCATACGAGGGTTCGATTCCCTTCGCCCGCTCCAAGATTCTTTTTATTTGCAGCTGCTTGCCCGCTGTCGGCTTGGCCGACGAGCACCGTCAGCGCACGATAAGCACGATCACCAGCGGATGGCTGATGAGCGCGGGATTAGCCTTCAAGGGATAGCCGTTCGCCTTCATCGCCGCCTTCATCGAGGCGTTCAACGCCTGCATCCGGGCCGAATGCCTCAACGCAAGCTGGTTCCTGTCGCTACCCGACGCCCGTGACCGGATCGAAGCCTGGAGGATCGACTACAACACCGAACGACCCCACTCGGCCTTGGGCCACTTGACGCCCAACGCCTTCGCTCACCAAGCTCAATACGCCCGAAAGGTCGCATCCTGCCCGGACCAGAGTGCGGGGCGAGACCAACATGGCCAAAAGCCATACCTCGGGGAGCGCCACGTCTCAGGGGGCGGGCCAGCGCTGTCGGCAAAGCCCGGCGCGCAAATGAATGACGCGTTCGCGGGCTTGGAAGTTGGTAAAGTCATGCGTCAGGACATAGGGGATTCGCACGCATGACGCGACGGGCCGGCAGCGCGGACCTCCCCTTGCACGGCGGCCGCGTCCCGGCGTGGCTCGGCCAGCGCATGACGCAGCTCGGCGTCGTCATCACCGAAGCGATCGTCCACCACTACGGCCGCGACGAGTTTCTGCGGCGGCTGTCTCACCCCTTCTGGTTTCAGTCCTTCGGCTCGGTCATGGGCATGGACTGGCATTCATCCGGCGTCACCACGAGCGTCGTGGGCGCCTTGAAGCGCGGATTGACCCCGCTCGCCGGCGAGCTGGGCCTCCACGTCTGCGGCGGCCGGGGAAAGCAGTCGCGGCTCACGCCGGGCGAACTCATCGCCGTCGGCGCGCGCGTCGGTTTCGACGCGACGGCGCTCGCCGCGACCAGTCGGCTGATCGCCAAGGTCGACAGCGCGGCCGTCCAGGACGGCTTCGATCTCTACCTGCACAGCTTCATCGTGACGGACGACGGCCGGTGGACGGTCGTGCAGCAGGGCATGAACGGAGATCTGCGACAGGCCCGCCGGTACCACTGGCTATCGGAGGGCCTGACGAGCTTCATCGACGACCCGCATTCCGCGATCGACGGCGAAACCGGAGGCGCGATCGTCAACCTCGCCGACCGCCGCGCCGCCGCCTCGCGCGACGCGCAGCTCGATCTGCTGAGGACGACGTCCCCCGACAGGATCGCAGCCGAAGCCTTGGCGCTCGAGCCTCGCGCGGAGACGCCCGTCACGGCGACCGACCAGTTGACGTTGCCGCATCTGGCCTTGCCGGAGCGCCACGAGGTGCGCGCCGGGGACGTGATCGCTCGCCGCCTCCAGGGCGCGATCGCCGCTGCGGCGGAGAGAGGCCCCGAGGATTTCGCCGACGTGCTGGCGACGCCCGGCGTCGGAGCGCGCACGGTCCGGGCGCTCGCGCTGGTGGCGGAGGTGGTGCACGGCGCGCCTTGCCGGTTCAGCGATCCCGCGCGCTTTTCCTTCGCGCACGGCGGAAAGGATCGCCATCCGTTCCCAGTGCCGACCCGCGTCTACGACGAGACCATCCGCGTCCTGAAGGCGGCCGTCTCCAACGCCAGGCTCGGTCGAGACGAGCGGCTCGAAGCGTTGGCGCGGCTCGATCGGGAATCGCGGCGGCTCGAGGCCGTCGTGGAAGGCCCGTCGGTCGACGACGTGCTGCGGGACGAACGGAGCCTGTCGCATGCCTATGGCGGCCGGAGCACCTTCGGCTGGGAGCCCGAACCCGCGGATCAAGCGTGCGCGGTGGGATCAACGATCACAGGCGGCGGGCCGCGGTCCTAGGTCCGGATATCACCTGCAAGTCCGCAGATCGGCATGACGACGGACCTCCGCCGCCGGACAGCCGCCTGCGAAACCGCCCAACAGAAAGGCCCGCTCCGAGAGAGCGAGCCCTTCAGATCGAGACCTGGGAGGGAGCCTTACTGGGTCGCGACTTCGTAGGCGATCGCCGACGAAGCAATGGACGAGCCCCACACGACGAGCGCCGTGCTGGTTCCCATCGACGGCACCGCCAACAGCGCGCCGACGCCCGCCACGGCGAATCCGATGGCGGCTCCATAAATGGCGTCGTCGCTGACGCCTCCGCCAACGAGATTGAGTTCTTCTGCCGTCAATTCGCGCATCATCGCTATCCTCTCGTTGTGGATGGTCGAGGCGCCGACCATCCAGTTGCCAAGGGATCACATCACGATAGGGCGCCTCGGGCAACCCGAGACCTCCCAACCGGGCAGGAGGTAAGCCGGCTTTGCGCCTGATCGGACGCCGGCGGCCGCATCGTGCCGCGAGGCTTCGACACGACCCAGTGAGGCCAGTCAGCGGTCGCGGACGGCCGCGACCGCGTCGTAGCGACGGCCGACATAGATCAGCCCCTCGCTCGAGTCTCCAAGCCTGACGCCGACGACCTCGCAGAACAGCACCGCGTGGGTGCCGACCTCGACGACGCGCGAAATCAGGCAGTCGAACGAGGCGAGGGCGCCCTCGAGCGTCGGCGCGCCGCTCGCGCCTGTCGACCAGGTAGCGGCCGCGAACCGCTCCTCGGCGGAGGTGCGTCCGCCGAAGAGGTTCGACAAGGCGACGTGCTCCGGCGCCAACGTGTTGACGCAGAGCGCGCCGTTCGCCTGGAACGCCTCGCCGACGGAGCTGTCGCGCTTGACGCAGACCAGCAGCGTCGGCGGGGCGTCGGTCACGCTGCAGACGGCGGTCGCCGTGAAGCCGGCGCGGCCGGCCGGACCATCGGTCGTCACGACGTTGACCGCCGCCGCGACCGTCGCCATCGCGTCGCGATAGCGCTCCCTGGCGATGGGGGCCGCGCAGGCGAGATCCGCTGCGTCGTCCATCGCGGCTCCCCTCTCGGTCCTCAAAAGTCGAGCAGGTTGTCGCGCAGCTTCTCATGCGCGTAGGCCGTGCGCGCGAGCCCGCGCTTCTGGAGCGCCGGCACGAGTCCGTCGGTCACCTCGGTGATGAAGCGGCGGCTGACGCGCAGCACCGGCGTCGTGATCAGGAAGCCGTCGCCGCCGACGTCGGCCATCACCTCGCCCATGCGGTCGGCGACCGTGTCGGGCGTCCCGACCAACTCCACGGACGACACCAGCCCGCCGCCTCCGGCGACCACCAGCTCCTTCAGCGTCTTGCCGCCGCCCCACTGCTGGAACTTGTCGAGCGTGCCGGACTCGCCGTTGGTGACGAGCTTTTCCGGCAGCGGCTTGTCGAGATCGTATTGCGCGAAGTCGATCTCGGTGATGGCGGACAGCGAGGCCAACGTGTCGACGATGAAATGCGGCGAGTTCAGCATGCGCTCGTGCTTCGCCCGAGCTTCGGCGTCGGTCTCGCCAAGCGTCGGGGTTACGCAGAACATCACCTTGATCGAGTCCGGGTCGCGTCCGAACCTTTCGGCGCGGGCGCGGATATCCTCGCGGAACTTCCGCATCTCCTCGACGCCGCTCGCGACCGAGACGATCGAGTCCGCATGGGTCGCGGCGAAGTCGCGGCCCTTCGGCGAGGCGCCAGCCTGCACGTAGATCGGGCGGCCCTGGGGCGACGGCACCGTGTTGAGCGGGCCGCGGACCTTGTAGTACTTGCCCTCGAAATCGATGGGACGGACCTTGGTTTCGTCGGCGTAGATCCCGGCGTCGCGATCGAGCACGACGGCGTCCGGATCCCAGCTTTCGAACAGCTTGCCCATCACCTCCATGTACTCGTCCGCCATCTCGTAGCGCTGGTCGCGCGGCGGCAGACGATCCATGCCGAAGTTCTTCGCCATCAGGTCTTCGGCGGAGGTGACCACGTTCCAGCCGAACCGGCCGTTGGTCAGGCTGTCGATGGTGGAGCAGAGGCGCGCCATGAGGAACGGCGGATAGGCCATCGTCGACATGGTGGCGATCACGCCGAGGCGCCGCGTCGCCATGCCCATCGCCACCGCGAGTGGGGCAGGATCGTGCTTCGGCACCATCATGCCGTGGTTCAGCGAGGCCTTGGCGGAGCCGCCATAGGTCTGCGGCACCATCAGCTTGTCCTCGATCATGATGTAGTCGAAGCACGCGCGCTCCAGCGACCGCGCCATTTCGACATAGAACTGGCCGTCCCACGGCCGCCCGCCCTGCCCGAAGGGCTCGCGCCACTCGTCCGGCGTGAAGTTCATGAACCAACCGAGGTGGAAGCGCTTGTCGGCCATGGGTCAGTCCTTCTCAAGGGCGCAGCGCGTCGTCGCATGGGCGCGCGTCGGGTGTGGACACGCGCCTCGGACGCGGAGGCCGTTCCCTACAGCGATACGCTCCGCGCAGAACGCGCTGGATCCGATCTCCATCGCGTCCCCAACCAACGCGCCGCGCTCGACGACGCTATTAAACACGTGTTTAATATGACCCATGAGACCGTCGATGTGCAGCGCAAAAGCTAGGCGCCTTTGTCGGACCGAAAGGGCTGAGTCCCGTGGGAGGCGCCTGTGACGAAGGCACCGATTGCGCGCGGGGCGCCCAGCCCGTCAGGCGGTTCTTCGTCCAAGACTCGGCGGCGGCTTGCGCCGGCGCTGCGGACCGAACTGATCCTCGACGAAGCGCTCAGGCTGTTCGCGGAGCGGCATTATTCAAACGTCACGATGCGCGACATCGCCGCTGCGTGCGGCATCAACCCTGCGCTGATCTACCACTATTTCGAGAGCAAGGAGGACCTGTTCCGGCGCGCCCTCGGATACGCGATCGAGCAGCTGCGCGGCGGTTACGCGGCCGGGCGCGCGACGGCCGCCGACCCTCGTTCGGAGATCTTCTCGTGGCTCGATCTGCATGTGTCGATCGCGCCCACGGTCGCTCGGATGACGCAGCTGATGTCCGACCACTCCGCGTCCAGCGAGGACAGGACGGGCGCCGGAACGCTGATCGCGGACTTCTACGCCTTCGAGCAAGGCCTGCTCGAGGACTGCGTCGCCCGCGGAATCTCCGCGGGGCAGTTCAGGGAGGTCGACGTCGTCAAGACGGCCCGGACCATCAGCCTTCAGCTCGACGGGATCTTCTACGCGTCGTCGAGCCGCCGCGACGGCCGCATCGGGAGCGACATCGCCGACCTCCGCGAACTGGTCGCGACGCTGCTCGATGTTCCCCCGGCGACCTGACGCGCGGGCTCAGCGCCGCCGCCTGCGACGGCGCAGGACGTGGCGAATGATCAACAGCGCCCGGAACCGTCGCAGCACGTCGCGCGGCATGGCCACGCGCTCGTTGACGACGAGGCCCGTCACCTCCTGGCGCCCGCCGCGGCGCATCACCCGCGTCTTGTCGGGATGGACCACGGAGCCTTCGGCCGCGACGATCTCGTTCACGAATTTCAGCAGCGCGCTGACCTTGGCGGCGGCCTCGCCGGAGGCGGAGAGGGTCATGTCGTCGGCGTAGCGCGTGTCGACGAAGCCGAGCGAGGCGGCGAGGCCGCTGGGGCCGTGGGTCTGGGTTCAATCGGTAGCCAACTGGTTCCGAACCGCGCCATCACATGAGCGTTACAGCGTTCGGAACCACGTATTGATGATTTCTGCTCATAAGGGCATGCGGCTTCAAAGCCTTATCCTTGTTTAGATGAACTCTAGTTTGCTCTGGGCCTGACAAGCCGACGGGACGCGCCCGTTCACGGAGCACGGAGCATTTCATGGCACCGCCCAAAGAGCTGGAATTGTCCCGACGCGACGTGATGATCGCGGCCGCCGCAACGGCTGCGGCCGCTTCGGCGCCCGTCGCGGCCGGCGCGCAGACGGCGACGGCGGCGAGCCGGGCCCCGACCATGGCGGCGGTCGCGATGACCGTGAACGGACAGGCGAAGCGGCTCGACGTCGACACCCGCACAACCCTGCTCGACGTTCTCCGCGAGCGGCTCGAGATGACCGGCACCAAGAAGGGCTGCGACCACGGCCAGTGCGGCGCCTGCACGGTGATCGTCGACGGCCGGAGGATGAATTCCTGCCTGTCGCTCGCGGTGATGCACGAGGGCAGCGAGATCACGACGATCGAGGGTTTTGGCTCTCCCGACAACCTGCATCCGATGCAGGCCGCCTTCGTGAAGCACGACGGCTACCAGTGCGGCTACTGCACGCCGGGACAGATCTGCTCCGCGGTGTCGGTGCTGGAGGAGATCAAGGCGGGGATCCCGAGCCACGTCTCGGCGGATCTCACCGCCGCCTTCGAGCCGACCGCCGATGAAATCCGCGAGAGGATGAGCGGCAACATCTGCCGTTGCGGGGCTTACTCCAACATCGTCGACGCCATGACCGAAGTCGCCGGGAGGCGCGCATGAAAGCCTTCAGCTACGAGCGCGCGGGCTCGCCCGCCGAAGCCGCGGCCGCGGCCGAGCGGACCGAGGGCGCCAAGTTCATCGCCGGCGGCACCAACCTTCTCGATCTGATGAAGCTCGAGATCGAGACGCCGCAGCACCTAATCGACGTCAATGGATTGAAGCTCGACACGATCGAGCCGACCGGGGAGGGAGGGCTGCGCATCGGCGCGCTGGTCCGCAACACCGACCTCGCCGCCGACGCCCGGGTGCGCCGCGACTACGGACTGCTGTCGCGCGCGCTGCTCGCCGGGGCGTCCGGCCAGCTGCGCAACCGCGCCACGACCGCGGGCAACCTGCTCCAGCGCACCCGTTGCCCGTATTTTTACGACACCAACCAGCCCTGCAACAAGCGGTCGCCCGGGAGCGGCTGCTCTGCGATCGGCGGCTTCAGCCGCCAGCTCGCCGTCGTCGGCGTTAGCGACGCCTGCATCGCCACCAACCCGAGCGACATGGCCGTCGCTATGCGGGCGCTCGACGCGGTGGTGGAAACGGTCCGGGCCGACGGCGCGACGCGCGCCATCCCGATCGCCGAGTTCCACCGCTTGCCGGGCGACACGCCGCATGTCGAGACAACGCTCGAGAAGGGCGAACTGATCACCGCCGTGACGCTGCCGAAGCCGGCTGGCGGCACGCAGATCTACCGCAAGGTCCGCGATCGGGCGTCCTACGCTTTCGCTTTGGTCTCGGTCGCCGCCGTCGTCCAGCCGGACGGTTCCGGCCGCGTCGCCGTCGGCGGCGTGGCGCACAAGCCCTGGCGGGTCGAGGCGGCGGAGAAGGAGATGGGCCGGGGCGCGAAGGCTGTGAGCGACGGCCTGTTCGCCGACGCCAGGCCGACCCACGACAACGCGTTCAAGCTCACGCTCGCCCAGCGCACGCTCGACGCCGTCCTGACCGAAGCGAGGGGCTGATCCCATGAAGTTCGACACCCCCGCCACGACCAACCCGATCGACCAGATGAAGGTCGTGGGCAAGCCGTTCGACCGCATCGACGGTCCGCTGAAGGTGACCGGCCGCGCGCCCTACGCCTACGAGCGGCATGACCTCGGCGTGAAGGGCGCCGTCGGCTATGTGGTCGGCGCCGGCATCGCCAAGGGCCGCATCCGCTCGATGGACCTCGCCGCCGCCAAGCGCTCGCCCGGCGTCATCGCCGTCGTGACGGCCCAGACCGCCGGAACGCTCGGGCTTGGCAAGTTCAACACCGCGAAGTTGCTCGGCGGCCCCGAGATCCAGCACTATCACCAGGCCATCGCGCTGGTGGTGGCCGAGACTTTCGAGCAGGCGCGAGCCGCGGCCAATCTGGTCCGCGTCGACTATGCGCCGGAGAAGGGCGTGTTCGACCTGAAGGGCGCCAAGGAGAGCGCCGTCAGGCCGAAGACCGAGAAGCCGGACACGGCGACGGGAGACTTCGCCGCGGCGTTCGCGGCGGCGCCCGTAAAGTTCGACGAGAGCTACACGACCCCGGATCACGCCCACGCCATGCTCGAGCCGCACGCCACGACGGCCGTGTGGACCGACGACAAGCTGACCGTCTGGACCTCGAACCAGATGGTCGACTGGGGCGTCGCCGACATCGCCAAGACGCTCGGCGTGCCGAAGGACAGCGTCCGCGTCGTTTCCCCCTTCATCGGCGGCGGCTTCGGCGGAAAGCTGTTCGTGCGCGCCGATGCGATCCTTGCGGCGCTCGGCGCCAAGGCTGCAGGCCGGCCCGTCAAGGTGGCGCTGCCCCGCCCGATGATCTTCAACAACACGACGCACCGGCCGGCCACGCTGCAGCGCATCCAGATCGGCGCGGGCCGGGACGGCAAGATCACGGCGATCGGTCACGAGACCTGGTCCGGCAATCTGCCGGACGGAAAGCCCGAGGAGGCGATCAACCAGACGCGCCTGCTTTACGCCGGGGCGCATCGCTTCACCGCGACCCGACTCGCGACGCTGGACCTTCCCGAGGGCAACGCCATGCGGGCGCCCGGCGAGGCGCCGGGACTGATGGCGCTCGAGATCGCCATGGACGAGATGGCGGAGAAGCTCGGGATGGACCCGATCGAGTTCCGCGTCTTGAACGACACCCAGGTCGATCCCGAGGATCCCAAGCGACCGTTCTCGCAGCGCCGCCTCACCGACTGCTTCCGCACCGGCGCCGACAAGTTCGGCTGGTCGGCGCGCAAGGGGCCGGGCCAGACGCGGGATGGGCGTTGGTTGATCGGCATGGGGGTCGCGACCGCGTTCCGGGACAACGTGGTGATGAAGTCCGGCGCCCGCGTGCGGCTCGCCGCGAACGGCCGCGTCACCGTCGAGACCGACATGACCGACATCGGCACCGGCAGCTACACGATCATCGCGCAAACCGTGGCCGAGATGATGGGCGTTCCGCTTGACCATGTGACGGTGAACCTCGGCGACTCGCGCTTCCCGGCGTCGGCGGGCTCGGGCGGGCAATGGGGCGCAAACTGTTCGACGGCGGGCGTCTACGCCGCCTGCGTCAAGCTCCGCGAGGCGGTGGCGCGGCAGGTCGGGTTCGACCCGGCGGCGGCGGAGTTTACGGACGGCGAGATCCGGGCGGGCGGCAAGTCCGCGCCGCTTGGCCAGGCGGCGCAGGCGCGCGACATCGTCGTCGAGGACGCGATCGAGTTCGGCGATCTCGACAAGCGCTTCCAGCAGTCGACCTTCGGCGCGCACTTCGTCGAAGTGGGCGTCGACAGTGCGACGGGCGAGTCCCGCATCCGGCGGATGCTGGCGGTCTGCGCGGCGGGCCGCATTCTCAACCCGAAGTCCGCCCGCAGCCAGGTCATCGGCGCGATGACGATGGGCGCCGGGGCGGCCCTAATGGAGGAGCTCGCGGTCGACACGCGCTCGGGCTTCTTCGTGAACCACGACCTTGCGGGCTACGAGGTCCCAGTCCATGCCGACATCCCTCATCAGGAGGTCATCTTCCTCGACGAGACCGACCCGGTGTCGTCGCCCATGAAGGCCAAAGGCGTCGGCGAACTGGGGATCTGCGGCGTCGGCGCGGCGATCGCCAACGCGATCCACAACGCCACGGGCGTCCGCGTGCGCGACTACCCGATCACGCTCGACAAGGTGCTCGAACGGCTGCCGGAAGTGGGCTGAGTCACGACGGGAGCGTCACCGCGTCATCCGCGGTGACGCAGGGCTTCGGCCAGAACCGTGAAGGCGGGCGAGGCGTGGCGGCGGCTGGGATAATAGAGGTGATAGCCCGGAAACGGCGCGCACCAGTCGGCGAGCACGCGGACCAGGCGTCCTTCGCCGACATGGGGCTCGATCTGGTCGTCGGGCAGGTAAGACAGGCCGAGCCCGCACAGCGCGGCGTCCAGGCGCTGCGTCATGGTGTTGAACGTCAGCTGGCCCTCGACGCGGACCTTCACCTCCCGTCCGGCCTTCTCGAACTCCCATTGGTAGAGGTTGCCGAGCGTCGGTAGCCGGAGGTTCACGCAGCGGTGGGCGGTCAGGTCCTGCGGGACCTTCGGCTTGCCGTGCGCGGCGAAGTAACACGGCGAGCCCACCACCGCCATGCGCATGTCCGGGCCGATCCGCACCGCGATCATGTCCTTGGCGACGGCCTCGCCGAGCCTGATCCCCGCGTCGTAGCGCTCGGCCACGATGTCCACCAATCCATGGTCGGTGACGACCTCGACCTCGATGTCGGGATAGTCCGGCAGCAGCCGCTTCAAGGCGGGCCAGAGCACGGTCGAGACCGCGTGTTCCCCCGCCGTGATCCGGATCGCGCCTGCGGGCTTGTCGCGCATCTCGACCATCGCGGCGAGCTCGGCGTCGATCTCCTCGATCCGCGGGCCGACCGAACGCAGCAGCCGCTCCCCGGCTTCGGTGGGGGCGACGCTCCGGGTCGTGCGCGTGAGAAGACGAAGCTCCATGCGGGCCTCAAGGCCGCGGATGGTGTGGCTCAGCGCGGACTGGGACACGCCGAGCTTGGCGGCAGCCTTCGTGAAGCTTCGCTCGCGGGCGACCGCGAGGAACGCGATCACGTCGCGGATGTCGCCGCGGGAATTCATGATCAGCCCTCATCAGTCTATGTGGTTTATGAGGTCTAATCGATCTCCGCCGCATGCGCTAGATCGGGGCTCGCGACGCCTCACGGGGCGGGCGCGGGGCTGAACCGTCGGCCCGGGACCGACCGATTCAGCGCCATCCCAAGGCGGGAGCGACGTGCTGCAGAATGGCCTCGATCACATGGGCGTTGTACGCGACGCCCAGCTGGTTCGGGACGGTGAGCAGCAGCGTGTCGGCCTCCTGGATCGCCTCGTCCGCCTTCAACGCCGCCGCCAGCTTGTCGGGTTCGGCCGCGTAGGACCTGCCGAAGATCGCCCGCATGTCGTCGATCACCCCGATCTGGTCGTCGCCGTCGCTGCGACCGAAGTAAGCGCGGTCCTGTTCGTTCACGAGGGCGAAGATCGAACGCGAGACCGAGACGCGCGGGGTCCGTGCGTGGCCCGCGTCTTTCCAGGCGTCGCGATAGAGCCGGATCTGCTTGGCCTGCTGCACGTGGAACGGCTCCCCGCTCTCGTCCTTCTTCAAGGTCGAGCTTTGCAGGTTCATCCCGTGGTGTGCGGCCCAGAGGGCGGTGTCGTTGGACGCCGATCCCCACCAGATGCGGTCGCGCAAGCCTGCGGAGTGCGGTTCGATGCGCAGCAGCCCGGGCGGGTTCGGGAACATCGGGCGCGGGCTGGGCTGGGCGAAGCCCTCGCCCCGCAGCACGTTCAGGAAGACCTCGGCGTGACGCCGACCCATGTCGGCGTCGCTCTCGCCCTCGGCCGGCGCATAGCCGAAGTGTCGCCAGCCCTCGATCACCTGCTCGGGCGAGCCGCGGCTGATGCCAAGCTGCAACCGCCCGCCGGCGATGAGGTCGGCCGAGCCCGCGTCCTCGGCCATGTAGAGCGGGTTCTCATAGCGCATGTCGATGACGCCGGTGCCGATCTCGATGCGGCTCGTCTTCGCGCCGACGGCCGCGAGCAACGGAAACGGCGAGGCCAATTGGCGCGCGAAGTGATGCACCCGGAAATAGGCGCCATCCGCGCCAAGCTCCTCGGCCGCCACGGCGAGGTCGATCGACTGGAGCAGGGTGTCGCCCGCCGAGCGGGTCTGCGACTGGGCGGAGGGCGACCAATGGCCGAACGAAAGGAACCCGATCTTCTTCATGACGTCCACTCTACATGTGCTGTCGGCCGCCGACCCGTGCGGGCGGGGCGGCCGGTCGTCCTTTACCGAGGCGTATACCGACGCAAACGTGAGGCCGCCCGACTTGCGCGAACCGCCGTCCCCTCGCTGGCGTCGACATGGAGGAGTTTCATCGCGGTCCTTGGTATCGGTTTGTAACCGAGGCTCTATAAGTTACTCTTAGAGCCTGATCGCAAGGAGGCACATGATTGGAACGCAGGCACGCCGATGATCCCATCCCCGGCTACACGGGCGCGGAATCCCACGACTGCCGGATGGTGAACTCGGTGCTGGCGCGGGTCGGCGACAAGTGGACCGTGCTGGTGGTGATGTTCCTCGCCGACGGCTCCAAGCGCTTCAACGAGCTCAAACGACTGATCGGAGGCGTGTCCCAGCGGATGCTGACCCTGACGCTGCGCGGTCTCGAGCGCGACGGGCTCGTGACGCGGACCATGACACCGAGCATTCCGCCGCGGGTCGATTACGAGCTCACCGATCTCGGCCGTTCGCTGCAGACGCACGCCGTCGCGCTTGCTCGCTGGGCGAAAGAGAACCGGCCGGCGATCGAACGCGCCCGCACGGCGTTCGACGACGAGCGCAGGGAAGCGTCATGAGCAGGCCCCGGCAGGTCTTGTGCGGCGGGCGGCACCGCCCGAACGCAGCGCACGGCGGAACGTTGGACCGCGCTCACTCCTGCGCATCAGGATACTGGGGTTGAGCGACGCGTCGGCCAAGCCTCGGAACACGCCGCCGCTCATTCTGACGCTCCGCCTCGATCAGGCGCGGCAGCTCAGGTTCGACGCGCTGCGCCAGGAGCACTTTCCTCCGGAGCGCAATTACCTTTCGGCGCACGTCACCCTGTTCCACCATCTCCCCGGCGAAGAGGTCCTGGAGATCATCGAACGCCTCCGCGCGATCATGGACGGACGCCCTCCGCCCTCGGTGACGGTGGACTCCGTGGCGTCGCTTGGCCGCGGCGTCGCCTTTCGCCTCACGTCCCCCGACACGCTTGAGATCAGACGCGCCCTCGCCACGGAGTGGCGGCCGCGCCTGACGTCCCAGGACCTCAACTTCGGCGGGCTCCATGTGACGGTCCAGAACAAGGTCGCGCCCGCCGTCGCCCAAGATCTGCTGGCGCGCCTGCGAAGCGGCTTCGCGCCCCACGATTTCCTCGCTCCGGGCCTCGACCTCTGGCGCTATCTCGGCGGACCCTGGGAGCATGTCCATGCGTTCGACTTCTCCGCGGAGTAGCGGGCGAAGTCCGCGCGTCCGCCCACGTGGGCCGAGGGCATATCAGCGCTGCGCGCCGCCGCCGGATCGATCCGGCGGCGTGGACCGTTCAAGGCCATGGACATCCCGCAGACTTGGCTTCCCGACCCCTACATCCTCGCGCTCACCGGGGCAGGGCTCCTCATCGCTCTGGTCGTGTGGCTGCCTACGGCGCTGCGGAGGCTTCCGCTGTCGTTGCCGATCATCTGCATCGCGCTTGGCGCGGCTCTGTTCGCGCTTCCTCAGATCACGCTCGAGCCGCTCCCGACCCGCTACCCCGAGCTGACAGAGCGCCTTTCGGAACTCGTGGTCGTCATCGCCTTGATGGGCGCGGGATTGAAGATCGACCGAGTGTTCGGCGTTCGGCGCTGGTCCGTCGCCCTGCGCCTGATCGTGGTGACGATGCCGCTCAGCATCGTGGCCATCACGGCGATCGGCGGGTGGTGGATCGGCATGTCATGGACTGTGGCGCTGCTGCTCGGCGCGGCGCTCGCCCCGACCGATCCCGTGCTCGCGGCGGACGTCCAGGTCGGACCGCCGAAGTCGGAGGACGAGGACGACGTCCGGTTCGGGCTGACGGCGGAGGCCGGACTGAACGACGGCTTCGCGTTCCCGTTCG
Organism: Methylopila sp. 73B; assembly: GCF_000526315.1. Lineage (NCBI taxonomy): Bacteria > Pseudomonadati > Pseudomonadota > Alphaproteobacteria > Hyphomicrobiales > Methylopilaceae > Methylopila > Methylopila sp. 73B. The sequence continues at coordinate 4,177,174 of NZ_JAFV01000001.1, forward strand.
TCCATCTCGCAATCGCGCTCGCCGCGTCGGCCGTGACGGGCGCGCCGTGGCTGACCGAATGGATCGCCGTCAATGTGATCTGGGAGATCGGCGCCGGGGTCGCGGCCGGCTACGTCATCGGCCGGGCGTTCGGGTGGCTGACGTTCCATGTGCCCGCGGAGTCCAAGCTCGCCAAGACCGGCGACGGACTGATCGCGCTGTCGGCCGCTTTGGTGTCCTACGGCCTGACCGAGATCATCCATTGCTACGGCTTCCTCGCGGTCTTCGTGACCGCGCTCACCTTCCGGCACGCGCACCGCGACCACGAGTTTCAGGTCGGGATGCACGAGGTCGCGGAGCAGATCGAGCGCCTCATGATGATGGCGCTGCTGCTGCTGTTCGGCGGCGCGCTCGTCAGCGGCCTGTTGGCGCCGCTCCAGTGGGTCGACGTCGCCGCGGCCCTTGTCATTCTGGTCGTGGTCCGGCCGATCGCAGGGCTGATCGGATTGATCGGCCACGACGCCGACTGGCGGGAGCGGCTGACGCTGGCATTCTTCGGAATACGCGGCGTGGGGTCGATCTATTATATGGCTTACGGCCTCAACCACATGCCCGCCGAGGGAGGCGAACGACTCTGGGCCGTCGTCGGCCTGGTGATCCTGCTTTCGATCCTCATGCACGGGCTAACCGTCACGCCGATCATGCGCAGGCTCGACCGCAGCCAGGGTCGAGATCCCGATCAGGACGAGCCGCGGCCTGCGGTCCAAAACGCGCGGTGACGCGCGGCGCTCGCGTCGACGTCCCTTAGCCCCGCTCGTCCTGCGCCTCAAACCACGCGGCGTAGGCGGTGTTTCGGGCGAGCTTCCGGTTCAGGTCAGGCGCCCCATCCGTCCACCAAACAGCTCCGCGCTCCCCCAGCGCGACCTTCGCGGCTTGAACCCGGTCCCGCGCGGCCTTGAGCGCCGTCGGGTCGCCGCGCGCCGTCCGTACGGCGCTGCGGGCCGACATCAGCTCGGACACGAGCCGCTGCCGCTCCTCGTCCGACAGGGCGGGGTTGCTGAGCCTCCACAATCGGCCTTTCACGACGAAATAGCGGCCGTCGGGGCTCACGGGATGACGCGCCATCACCCTCTCGTTTGGTGAGTCGGCTTTGGACATGCAGGGCAGCTCCGTTTCGCGAATGGGCGCGTAGCGTCGGCACCCTGCGGCGCACGCCTGGAACATAGCGTCGATGGCGCTATCGGAAGAGCCGGCCGCAACGCAGGCTTCCTACAAACGCGGCTTTCAGTATATCTATTTTATCGATTGTATTGACTTGTTCGATGAAGTTTTGGAGGAATGCCCGGGACGACGGCGAAGGGTTTGGAGATGTCGCAGATCGAGTTTGGCGTGTGGGCGCCTGTGCACGGGCCGCGCGCTGCGGCCCATGACCCGCTGGAGCCCTACGACGCTTCATGGGAGCACAACCGCGCCACGGTCATCGAGGCCGAAGCGCTTGGTTACGACTCCGTGCTCGTTGCGCAGCACACCGCAAACCCCCACGTGCCGGATCACGACCAGCTCGAGGCCTGGACGGCGTCCGCTGGCCTCGCGGCGCTGACGCAGCGCATCGAAATCATCTCGGCGATCAAGCCGGCGCTCTACCACCCGGTCGTGCTCGCCAAGATGGCGCTGCAGATCGAGGAGATCAGCCGCGGGCGCTTCGCCCTTAACCTGATCAACGCCTGGAACCGCGCCGAATTCGACAGAGCCGGCATCCCCTTCCTCGACCACGACCTGCGCTACGCCTACGGCCGCGAGTGGCTCTCGATCGTGAAGCGGCTGCTGCGCGGCGAGACGGTCACCCACCGGGGCGAGCACTTCGCCATCGACGGCTACGTGCTGGCGCCGGCGGGCAAATTCCGCGAGCGGCCCCGGATCTATCTCGGGGGCGAGTCCGAGCCCGCGCGGGAGCTTGCGGCCGAGCACAGCGACGTCTGGTTCATCAACGGACAGCCGCTCGCCGCGGTCGAGGGGCTGATCGCCGACCTCAGGGCCCGGCCGCGCGCGGGAAGCCCGCTGCGCTTCGGCCTCGCGGCTTTCGTCATCGCCCGCGAGACCGAGGCCGAGGCCCAGGCCGAACACCGCAGGCTCGCGACGCTCGCCGAGCGCGACAAGGCCGACCGGGCGATCCAAAAGGCCAACACCGACCCGAAGGTGGTGATGTTCCAGACGATCGCGAAGAACCCCTCCGTCGGCACCAACGGGGGCACCGCGGCCGGCCTCGTCGGCAGCTACGACCAGGTCGCCGAACGCATCGCGGCGTTCCACGCCGCCGGCGTCGAGGTCTTCATGCTGCAGTTCCAGCCCTTCCGCGCCGAGATGCGGCGTTTCGCCGAAGAGATCTTTCCGCGGCTTGGCCGGTCTGCGGCGACGGTCGCGCCCGGCCTGAGGGACGTCCGATGAGCGTTGCGGATCCTCGCGTCGAGGGCGGCTACGCGCTTGAGCCCAAGCCGGGCCTGCGGGCGTCGTCCGCCCGGCCGGCCTCACGCGCGAAGGCCGCCGGCGGCGGCGCGAGCCAGCGTGGGCTGCTCGCGCTGTCCTGGGCCGCGCCGGTCGTCGTGCTCATCGTCTGGGAAGCGCTGTGCCGCGGCGGCTACGTCGCGCCGCATGTGCTGCCGGCCCCGAGCAAGGTGGTGCAGACGGCGATCACGCTCGCCTCCACAGGAGGCCTGTTCTACGACCTCGGCGTCAGCCTCCTCCGGGCGGCGACGGGCTTCGCCATAGGCGGCCTGATCGGCTTCTCGCTCGGCGTCACGGTCGGCTTCTCACGTCTCGCGGAAGCCGCCATCGACCGCAGCGTCCAGATGATCCGCGCCGTGCCGTTCCTGGCCGCCCTGCCGCTCACGATCATCTGGTTCGGCGTCGGCGAAGGGCAGAAAATCTTCCTCGTGTCGCTCGGCGTCGTCTTCCCGATCTACATCAACACGATCCTCGGCATAAGGCAGGTCGACCCGAAGCTGCTGGAGCTTGCCCGGGTGCAGGGCCTGTCGGGCTGGACCACGATCCGGCGCATCATCCTGCCGGGCGCGCTGCCCTCGATCCTCACGGGGGTGCGCTATGCGCTGGCGGTCGCCTGGCTCGCGCTTGTCGTGGCGGAGACCGTCGGCGCCCAGGCGGGCCTCGGTTTCCTCGCCATGGACGCCCGCGAGTTCCTCCGCACCGACGTGATCGTGCTGACCATTCTGATCTACGCGCTGATCGGCGCCGGCTCGGATACGATCGCCCGCCTGCTGGAGCGCCGGCTGCTAGCTTGGCACCCGAACTATGCGAAGGGCGCCCGATGAGCCCGGTCGCCGCCACTCCCGCGGTCGCCGTCCGCCGCCTCGTCCGGCGGTACGGCGAGCGCACCGTCATCGACGGCCTCGACCTGACCATCCAGCGCGGCGAGTTCGTCGCCCTGCTCGGCGAAAGCGGCTGCGGAAAGACCACCCTGCTGCGCGCGCTCGCCGGCCTCGACCCGATCGACGGCGGGTCTGTCGACGCGCCGGGACGCCCGGCGGTCGTGTTCCAGGAGCACCGCCTGCTGCCCTGGGACAGCCTCTGGCGGAACGTCTCGCTTGGCCAGCCGAAAGACGGCGCCCGGACGCGCGCCGCGGAGGCGCTCGCGGAGGTCGGCCTTGGCGACCGGCTGGACGACTGGCCGCGCAACCTCTCCGGCGGCCAGGCCCAGCGCGTCGCGCTCGCCCGCGCGCTGGTGCAGGAGCCCGAACTGCTGCTGCTCGACGAGCCCTTCGCAGCGCTCGACGCGCTGACGCGTCTTCGGATGCATCAGCTCGTGAAGGAGCTGATCGCCCGCCACCGGCCGGGCGTGCTGCTCGTCACCCACGACGTCGACGAGGCGCTCGCGCTCGCCGACCGCATCCTGCTCATGCGCGATGGCGCGATCGCCCACGAAATCCGGCTCTCGGACGACGTCTCGATCCAGGCCGCACGCGCGGACCTGCTGGCCCAATTCGGCGTCCTGCCGGCGGATCGCCGACGGAGTTCGTCTTTCTCCCTCTCTCAAACGCCCGCTTAAGGCCCAACCCATGTCGTTCTTCCGCACCCCTTCGCGCCGCACGTTCCTCGCGGGGTCGACGCTCGCCGCCGGCGCGCTGTCCGGCGGCTTCTCGCTCGGGGGCGCGGCCCCTGCGTCCGCCCGCAACACCGACAAGGTCCGGCTGACCTTCGGTCCGTCCGGCGGCCTCACCCTCATCGCCAAGGAGCGCGGCGCGTTCGAGAAGGCGCTGAACGATCAGGGCCTCAAGGTCGAGTGGGTCGGTCCGTTCCCGAACCACGCGCCGACCCTGCAGGCGGTGACGGGCGGCAGCGCCGACTTCAGCTTCGGCGGTTCGACGACGCCGGCCTTCGCCGCGATCAGCGCCGGCTCGCCGCTCGTCTTCACTCAGTTCCTGGTCTACCGCCCGCGCACGACCTCGATCATCGCCCGCCAGGGCTCGGGGATCGAAAAGGTCCAGGACCTCGTCGGCAGGTCGGTGGCGGTGAACCGCTCGGGGCTGGGCGAGTTCCTGCTGGTCGCGGCGCTGGAGAAATACGGCGTCGACCGCTCCAAGGTGAACGTCGTCTACCTCAACCCGCCGGACGCGGCGCCCGCGCTCGCCTCCGGAAAAGTCGACGCCTGGTCGATGTGGAGCCCCAGCGTCGACATCGCCCGCGCCGAGTACAAGGCGCACGACATCTTCGTTGAGGAGCGCGACCTCGACTTCCAGATCGACTTCACGACCTGGCTGACCTCGCGCACCTTCGCGACCGAGAACGCCGACATCGTGCGGCTGGTGAACGCCGGCTTCGCCCGCGAGGCGGAGTGGGCGAGCGCGAACCCGCAGGAGGCCGAGACGATCGCGCAAGGGTCGCCGCCGCGCTACTCCGACGCCGTCCGCGACCTCTTCCTCGAGCGAAAGCGGCGCTACGAGATCTATCCCGTCACCGACGAGGCCTTCGTCGCTCAGTTGCAGAAGGCCGCCGATTGGCTGGTCGAGCGCAAGGTCCTGCCGGAAAAGGTGACCGTGACGGACCTGCTCGCCAAAGTCTGAAGCGAACGTCGCGGGCCGGCCTCGGTTGATCCGAGGTCGGAACCGGCGTTCTTGAGATCCCGGGATGCGCATGTCGCCACGGCTCGAACGGATTGGCCCGTGGGACGACGACAGGGTCAACGTCCGGTGCGTCTTCGACGGTTGTCAATTGCTCCGACCTGGGCGATTGCCTTGGGCTGCGATCAAAAGCCCGGGGAATGAACAATGCCTCCGATCACCTATCTCACGACGATCGACTTCGAGATTGGCGCCGTCGCGCGGCTTGGCGAAGCGCTCCAGGGCCTCAAGATTTCCCGCCCCTTGATCGTTTCGGATCGAGGCCTGAAGGCGGCGGGGATCGTCGACCGCATCACGGCGCTCTGCCCGGCGGGATCGCCGGTGTTTCTCGACGTCCCGACCAACCCGACCGAATCCGCGGCGCTCGCCGCGCTGGAAGTCTACAAGGCCGGCGGCTGCGACGGATTGGTGGCGGCCGGCGGCGGGTCGCCGATCGACCTCGCGAAGGCGGTCGCCCTGCTGGCGACCCACGACGGTCCGCTGGAGACCTACGCCGCTATCCTGGGTGGCATCCCGAAGATCGCCGCGGTCGCGCCGCTGATCGCCGTTCCGACCACGGCGGGCACCGGCTCGGAGGTCGGCCGCGCGGCCTTGATCAGCCTCGACGACGGCCGGAAGCTCGGCTTCATCAGCCCGCACCTCATCCCGAAACTCGCGATCTGCGACCCCGAGCTGACGCTCGGCCTGCCGGCGTGGCTGACCGCCGCGACCGCGCTGGACGGGCTGTCGCACTGCATCGAGACCTTGCTCTCGCCCCGCTTCAATCCGCCGGCCGAGGCGATCGCTCTCGACGGCGCCGGGCGCATCTGGCGGCACATCGAGCGATCCTGCGCCGACGGCGGCGACATCGAGGCGCGCTCTGAGCTTATGATGGGCGCGCTCGAGGGCGGTCTGACCTTCCAGAAAGGCCTCGGCGCGGTCCATGCCCTCAGCCATGCGCTCGGCGGCCTCAAGACGGCGTCGCTCCACCACGGCACCCTGAACGCCATCCTGATGCCGCCGGTGCTGCGGTTCAGCGCCGGCCACGTTGGCGACAAGATCGAGCGCCTGAAGGCGGCGATGGGCCTCGCCCCCGAGACGGACCTTGCGGACGAGCTCGACGCGCTCAACCGGCGGCTCGGCGTGCCGGCAGGACTTGGAACCCTCGGCGTCACCGAGGACGTGCTGCCGTGGGTGGTCGAGCGGGCGCTGGCCGACCACAGCCACGCGACCGCGCCGCGCCAGCCCAGCGCGGAGGAGTACCGGGCGCTGCTGGACGACCGCATGGGTTGAGGCGGTAGGGGCGCGGCGGCCCGCCGCGCGATTGCCGACGCGCCGAAACCGGGCTTCAATCGCCGCCCGGCGAGGCGCTCTTTCAGCGCGGATTGCGGCGGAGGAACGACGCCATGACCTGGAGCCCCTGTCCCGATCCCGTGATCGGCGACCGCCCGTCCACCGACGCGATCGAGACCTTGATCGTGCCGCGGGCGGTCGATCTCGGCGAGATGGTGGTGCGCCGCGCGCTGCCGTCGACCAAGCGCCAGATGGTGGGACCCTTCATCTTCTTCGACCAGATGGGCCCGGCGGAGTTTCTGACCGATCAGGGCATCGACGTCCGGCCGCACCCGCACATCAACCTCGCGACCCTGACCTATCTGTTCGAAGGCGAGATCCTCCACCGCGACAGCCTCGGCACCGAGATCGCCATTCAGCCCGGCGCGGTGAACTGGATGCGGGCCGGGCGCGGCATCGTGCATTCCGAGCGCACCAGCGAAACCCGCAAGCGGACGGGCCAGAAACTCTTCGGCATCCAGTCCTGGATGGCGCTTCCCACCGCGATCGAGGAGGCGGACCCCGCCTTCATGCACCACGGCGCGGCGGCGCTGCCGGTGATCGACGTGGAGGGCGTCGAGGCGCGGCTCATCACGGGCGCCGCCTTCGGCGAGACCTCGCCGCTCGCCGTCGCGTCGCCGACGCTCTACGCCGACGTCCGCCTCGCGTCAGGACGACGCCTGCCGATCGACGCGACCTACGAGGAGCGCGCGATCTACACCATCGCCGGCGAGATCGAGATCGCAGGCGACGCGTTCGCGCCGGGCCAGCTCCTCGTTCTGCGACCTGGCGACCCGATCACGATCCATGCCCGCTCCGACGCGCGGTTCATGCTGTTCGGCGGCGAGCCGATGGAGGGGCCGCGCTACATCTGGTGGAACTTCGTCTCCTCGCGACTCGAGCGGATCGAGCTCGCCAAGGAGGAGTGGGCGAAAGGCCGTTTCGACGCGGTGCCCGGCGATGAGCACGAGTTCATTCCGTTGCCGGCCTCGCTGAGCGCGCCGCAGCGCGCCACCGGCGGCGCGGACCGCGTCTGACCGCCTTCTTTACGGGTTTTGCCGAGCTGACTCGTTCTTCGGTCAGCGTCGCGTGCGCGGCGCTTGCGTTGACGGGAGACGAACGAATGGCGGAACAGGCGATGGGGCGCGCAACGAAGGCGACCGCCCGGCGCGGCGACGTCCGCCGCACGCGCGGTATGTCCGGCTTCCTTAAGGGCGCGCACGTTCTCCCGCTGATCGCCGCTCTCGCCTGCGCCGTCGGCCCCGCCTCCGCCGTCGAGATCATGACCGCGTCCGGTCCGGTCGACGTCGCGACGCCGCCAAAGCGCGTCGCGGTCTACGATCTGTCGGCGCTCGACACGCTGGACAGGCTCGGCGTCGTCCCCGCCGGCGTGCCGGAGAAGCTCTACGCGCCCGCGCTCGAGCCGATCGCCGCCAAGGCGGCGCATGTCGGCACCCTGTTCGAACCGGATCTCGAGGCGCTCAGCGCGTTGAAGCCGGACCTCGTCATCGTCGGCGGGCGCTCGTCTCCGCGGGCCGAGGCGACGCGCAAGTTGGCGCCGACCATCGACATGAGCATGACCGGCGCAGATCTCGTGGGGGAGGCCAAGGCGAGGCTTGCGGCCTACGGAACGCTGTTCGGCCGTGAGACGGAGGCCGCGGCGGCGAAGGTCGAGCTGGAGACCGCCGAGCAGGCCGCCCGCGCGGCGGCGCAGGGCAAGGGGACCGGGCTCATCCTGATGACGACCGGGCCGAAGATTTCGGTGTTCGGGCCGGGCACGCGCTTCGGCTGGGTGCACGAGGCGCTGGGCCTCCCGCCCGCCATCAAGGAGGTCAAGGCGGGCGTCCATGGCGAGGCCGCGTCGTTCGAGCTGATCGCGCAGGCGAACCCGGACTGGTTGATCGTCGTCGACCGCGGGGCCGCAATCGGCGCCCCGGGCGCAAGCGCCCAGGCGACGCTGGACAACGAGCTCGTCGCCGGCACGACGGCTTGGAAGAAAGGGCAGGTGATCTACCTCCCGCCGGCCGATTTCTATGTCGCGGGCGGCGGGGTGCAGGCTTTGACCCGCACGTTGAAGGCCATGACCGCCGCGTTCGACGCGGCAAAATGAGGGCTGTCCCCCACGCGTCGCCGGCGGGTCTCGCAGGCGTCGCGCTGCTGCTGGCGCTCGCCGTCGCCAGCCTGTTCGTCGGCGCCGGGCATCTAAGCCTCGCGCGCCTGACGCAGGATCCGGCGGCCTGGACGCTGCTCGCGGCGAGCCGGCTGCCCCGGACCCTGGCCGCCATCCTCGCCGGCGCGGGCCTCGCCGTCGCAGGGCTCGTGATGCAGACGCTCGCGCGCAACCGTTTCGTCGAGCCGATGACCGCCGGCGGCGGCCAAAGCGCGGCGCTCGGCGTTCTCGCGGTCACGTTGCTCTGGCCCGCGGCCTCGCTGCCGCTGAAGATGGCCGCGGCGAGCGCGGCGGCGCTGGCGGCCTCCTCGCTGTTCGTCGAGGTCGCCCAGCGGCTGCCGCCGACCCAGCCACTGCTCGTGCCGCTGTTCGGCCTCGCCTACGGCGCCGTGCTCGGCTCCGCGCTGACCTTCCTCGCCTGGCGCACCGACCTCCTGCAGTACGTGGAGGTCTGGATCAACGGCGACTTCTCCGGCGTGCTGCGCGGGCGGTACGAGTTGCTGTGGCTGGCCGCCGCCGCGACGGGCCTCGCCTGGTGGGCGGCGGACCGGCTGACCGTGCTGTCGCTCGGCCGTGACGCGAGCGTCGGCCTCGGGCTTGACTACGCGGCGATGATGCGGCTCGGCCTCGTCATCGTCTCGGTGGTCTCCGCGATTACGGTCACCACGGTCGGCATGATCCCGTTCGTCGGCCTGGTCGCGCCGAACCTCGTCACCCGTCTCGTCGGCGATCACCTTCGGCGCGCGACGCCGTGGGCGGCGCTTGCGGGCGCAAGCCTGACGCTCGGCTGCGACGTGCTCGGACGGCTGCTGCGCCATCCCTACGAAGCGCCGGTCGGCACGGTGCTCGGCGTCGTGGGAGCGGCGGCGTTCCTGTGGCTGCTCTTCGGTCCGCGGCCGCCCCGTGCTTAAGCGCGAACGGCTGGCGCTCGCCCTCCTTAGCGTGCTCGCGCTCGTCGCGACGGCGGCGTTCCTCGGCCTCAACCTGCGCGGCGATCTCGCCTTCGCGCTCGAGCTTCGGGGCGTGCGGCTGCTGGCGCTCGTTCTCGTCGCGGTCGCGGTGGCCGCCTCGACCGTGACGTTCCAGACCGTGACGGCGAACCGCATCCTGACCCCCGCGATCATGGGGCTCGACGCGCTCTACGCCTTCGGCCAGACCGCGCTGGTGTTCGGCCTCGGCGCCCATGGCTTCGCGGCGCTCGACCCGCGCCTCAAGTTCGCGGGGGAATCGGCGCTGATGCTCGGCATGGCGCTCGCGCTGTTCCTGCCGCTGCTCCGCGCGCGCATGGACGTCACGCTGATGCTGCTCAGCGGCGTCGTGCTCGGCGTGCTGTTCCGCAGTCTCTCGGCGCTGCTGATCCGCCTGGTCGATCCGACCGCCTTCGCCGCCATCCAGGGCGCGACGTTCGCGAGCTTCAACGTGGTCCGCAGCGACCTGCTCGCCATCGCAGGCGTCGTCACGGTCGTCTCCGTCGCTGCGATCTGGCGGGCGCGCCGCGCGCTCGACGTCCTGGCGCTCGGGGCCGACCCCGCCACCGGGCTCGGCCTCGACTGGCGGCGCTCGGCGGTCGGGCTGCTCGCGCTGACCGCCCTTCTCGTCGCCGTCTCGACCGCGCTGGTGGGGCCGGTCGTGTTCCTCGGGCTGTTCGTTGTGGCGGTCGCCGAGCGCCTGGTCGACACCCGCCGCCACGCGGTGCTGCTGCCCGCGGCGGTCCTGGTGGGCGTCGTCGTTCTGGTCGGCGGACAGGCTCTGCTGCAGCACGGCCTCGGCGGGGAGGGCGCGCTGGGCATCGTGGCCGAATTCCTCGGCGGCGTCGTCTTCCTCGCCTTCCTGATCTCGGAGGCCCGGCGATGATCCGGATCGAGAACGTCTCACTGACGCGCGGCGGCGCGCGGATTTTGCACGACGTCAGCCTGACGCTGCCGAAAGGCGGGCTGACGGCGCTGATCGGGCCGAACGGCGCGGGCAAGTCGTCGCTGCTGTCGCTGATCGCCCGGCTGCAGCCGCTCCAGACCGGGCGCATCTCGGTCGACGGCCTGCCGGTGGACGCGACCCCGGGTCGGACGCTCGCCAAGACGCTCGCCGTGCTGCGCCAGGATCCCGGCGTCGCGAGACGGCTGCGCGTCCGCGAACTGGTGGGCTTTGGCCGTTTCCCGCACAGCCGCGGACGGCTGACGCCCGAGGACGACGCGGTGGTGGCGGCGACGCTCGACCAGTTCGACCTGACGCCGCTCAAGGAGCGCTTCGTCGAGACGCTGTCCGGCGGCCAGCGCCAGCGCGCGCTGATCGCCATGACGGTGGCGCAGGCGACCGACACCCTGCTGCTGGACGAGCCTCTCAACAATCTCGACATGCGCTACGCCCGCGACCTGATGCGGCGTCTGCGGGCGCTGGCCGACGCCGGCCGCACAATCGTCGCGGTGCTCCACGACGTGAACCAGGCCGCGGCCTACGCCGACCGCATCGTCGCCCTGCGCGACGGCCGGCTGGTGGCGATGGGCGCGCCTGCGGAGATCATGACGCCCGAGACGCTGGACGCCGTCTTCGGCTACCGCATGCGCGTCGTGGACGTCGACGGCCGACCGATGGCGCTGCACCACATGTGACGCCGACGGCGAGGCTTTAGAAGCCTTCTTCCATGCAGAGCTGCTTGAGATATCGGCCGTAGTCCGATTTCGACAGTCCGGCGGCGATCGAGGACAGGGCCTCGCCCGTGATCCAGCCCTTGCGGAACGCGATCTCCTCCGGGCACCCGGTCTGCACCCCCTGCCTCTGCTGGAGCGTCCGCACGAAGTTTCCGGCGTCGAGCAGGCTTTCGTGCGTGCCGGTGTCGAGCCAGGCGAACCCCCGGCCGAGCTTTTCCACGCTCAGCGAGCCCTCCTGCAGGTAAAGCTCGAGCAGCGACGTGATCTCCAGTTCGCCCCGGCCGGAGGGCCTGATGTCCTTCGCCTTCCGCGACGCGGTTCCGTCGAGGAAATAGAGGCCCGTGACGGCGTAGCTCGACGGCGGCGCCTGCGGCTTCTCGATGATGGCGGTCGCGGTCCCCGCGGCGTCGAACGCCACGACCCCGTAGCGTTCGGGCTCGGTGACACGGTAGGCGAAGACCGTTCCACCCCCCTGGTCGGCGCTTGCGGCCTGGAGGATCTCGGGCAGGCCGTGCCCGAAGAAGATGTTGTCGCCGAGGATCATGCAGGACGGCGCGCCCGCGAGAAAATCCTCGCAGATCAGATAGGCCTGGGCGAGCCCGTCCGGACTGTCTTGCGTGAAGAACGACAGCTCGACGCCCCACTGACGCCCGTCGCCGAGCGCCTTCCGGAACTGGTCGGCGTCGCCGGGCGTGGTGATGATCGCGATGTCCCGGATGCCGGCCAGCATCAGCACCGACAGCGGGTAGTAGATCATCGGCTTGTCGAACACGGGCATCAGCTGTTTCGACACGCCGTGGGTTATCGGATAGAGGCGCGTGCCCGATCCGCCCGCGAGGATGATGCCTTTTCTCGTGCTCACGCGTCGTCCGTTCGAAGATGGCCGACGATCGGGCCAAGCGCGGATCGCCAGTCGGGTCGTTGTACGCCCAGATGACGCTTAATCCGGCCGCAGTCGAGGCGGGAGTTGGACGGGCGCCGCGCCGGCCGCGGACAGTCCGATGAGGGAGCGCCGACCACTTCGCACTCCATCGCGGCCGCCGCGAAGATCGCCGAGGCGAAGCCCGCCCAGCTGACGTCGGGCGCTCCCGCGAGGTGATAAAGGCCGGGGCGTGCTCCGGATTCCCGCCGCCCGGTCGCCAAATCGAGGCAGGCGCGCGCCACAGCCGAGGCGGGCGTCGGGCCGCCGATTTGGTCGTTCACCACGCGCAGCGACGATCGGCCTTCGCCGGCCCGCAGCATGGTGCGGACGAAGTTGGCGCCGAAGCGCGAGAACACCCAGGAGGTGCGCAGGATCGCGCAACGCCCGCCATGCCGCAGGACCTGCTCCTCTCCGAGCCGCTTGCTGCGTCCGTAGGCGTTGATCGGCGCGGTGGCGTCGTCCTCGCGCCAGGGGGCCTCGCCGGCGCCGCTGAAGACGTAGTCGCTGGAGATGTGGACGAAGGCAGCGCCAAGCTCCGCGCAGGCCTCCGCCATCCGGCCGGGCGCCTCGCCGTTGACGACGCGCGCGGCGGCCTCCTGCTCTTCGGCGAGGTCGACGGCGGTCCAGGCGGCGGCGTTGATCACCGCGTCGGGCCGGGCGTCGCAAATCAGCCGGGCGCAGGCCGCCGGATCGGTCAGGTCGGCCTCGGCCCGGCCGACGAAGCGCGCCGTGGGCGCCACCAGCGCCAGCTCGCGCGCGACCTGTCCCGTGGAGCCGAAGACGAGGAGCGTCATCGCGGACTCATGGCGGCGTCACGCCGAGGCCGAGCCGCGCGGCGCGTTCGTCGATCCGGCCGCGCCACCAGGCTTCGTTGTCGAGAAACCATTGCACCGTCGTTTCGAGGCCGACCTGCAGCGTCGTGCGCGGCGCCCAGCCCAGCTCGTCGCGGATGCGGGTCGCGTCGATCGCGTAGCGGAAATCGTGGCCGGGCCGGTCGGCGACGAACGCGATCTGGCGGTCGTAGGGGCTGTCCTTCGGCCGTTTCGCGTCGAGGATCGCGCAAAGCGCGCGGACGATGTCGATGTTCGTCGCTTCGGCGTCGCCGCCGACGTTGTAGCTTCGCCCGACGACTCCGCATGAGAGCGCGAGCAGCAGCGCAGCCGCATGATCCTCCACGTAGAGCCAGTCGCGCACGTTGCGGCCGTCGCCATAGACCGGGAGGGGCCGCCCGCCGAGCGCCGCGAGGATCGTCAGCGGGATCAGCTTCTCGGGGAACTGGAACGGGCCGTAGTTGTTCGAGCAGTTCGTGAGGACGACCGGCAGGCCGTAGGTCGCATGCCACGCCCGCGCCAGATGATCCGACGCCGCCTTCGAGGCCGCGTAGGGGCTGTTCGGCGCATAGGGCAAGGCTTCGGTGAACTTGCCGTCGGCGTCGAGCGCGCCGAACACCTCGTCCGTCGAGACATGCAGAAAGCGGAAGCGCGCGGGCGAGCCCGCGTCGAGCCAGAAGACGCGCGCCGCCTCGAGCAGGTTCAGCGTGCCGACGACGTTGGTCTCGACGAAGACGCGAGGCGCGTCGATCGAGCGGTCGACGTGGGTCTCGGCGGCGAGATGGATCACGCCGTCCGGCCGGTAGTCGTGGAACAGCGCGCGCATCGCCTCGGCGTCCCGGATATCGGCGTGCGCGAAGCGATGCCGGGCCGAACCCGAAACCTCGGCGACGTTCGCGAGCGACGAGGCGTAGCTCAGCGCGTCGATGTTGAGGACGTCATGGCCCTCGCGGATGGCGAGGCGCACGACGGCCGATCCGATGAACCCCGCGCCGCCGGTCACGATCAGGCGCATGGGCCGCTCCTCATGCGAACGGCGAGACGAAGGCGGCGAGGGGCTGCGCCTCGGCGTCGCGGGCCGAGGTGAGCGGCGCGACCCCGGCCGGCGCTGGCCAGTCCACGCCGCAGCTGTCCCAGCGGACGGCGCCCTGCGCGTCCGGAGCGTAGTCCGCGGTGCACTTGTAGAGCGCCTCAGTATCGTCCTCGAGCGTCAGCAGTCCGTGGAGGAAGCCCTCGGGGATGTAGAGCTGCAGCCCGTTGTCCGCGCTGAGCTCGAGGCCGAACGACCGCCCGTAGGTCGCGCTGCTCGTCCGGACGTCCACCGCGACGTCGAAGAACCGTCCCCGCCCGCAGCGCACGAGCTTGCCCTGGCCGTGCGGCGGCGCCTGGTAGTGCATCCCGCGGAGGGTCCAGCGGCGCGTCGACAGCGAGCGGTTGTCCTGGACGAACTCCGGAAGCTCGAGGCCCGCGTCGGTGAGCCGACGCTTGCTCCACGTTTCCGAGAGCACGCCCCGGTCGTCCCGGAACTGGGGCGGAGCGATGATGAGCAGGCCCGCGATGTCGGTTCGCTCGACGCGCATGCGCCCCTTCATGGCTCCAGTGCGGCCCACTCCGGGGGATATTCGCGTGAATCCCCCCGCCGTCGAGATTTCTAACAATCAGGCCGGGCTGGGGGAAAGCCCCGCCAGGCGCGCCTCCTTGAAGGAGATCAGCTTGCGGGCGGTCTCGTCCCACAGCGCGAGCGGCACGCACTTCAGGCTCTCAGTGAACGTCAGCCGTCCCACGGCGCGCAGCTCGGGGAAGTCGCGGAGCACTTCCGGCAGGCGGTAGTAGGGGATGCGGCTCGACACGTGATGGACGTGGTGGATGCCGATGTTCGCCGTCAGCCATTGGAACGGCGCGGGAAGATCATAGTGCGAGCTGCCGTGCAGCGCGGCTTCCGAGGCGTTCCATTCGTCGCCTTCGCGCCAGTGCGTCTCCTCGAACTGGTGCTGGACGAAGAACAGCCACACGCCGGCGGAGGCGGCGAGCGCGACCACCGGCAGCTGGATGAGGAAGAACGAGCTGGCCCCGACGGCCCAGATCATCAGGCCCGCGATCAGCGCGATGACGGCGTTGGTCGCCATGGTGCTGAGCCAGAGCGTCCGTCCCTTGCGCATGAAGCCGACGGGCAGGCGGCCCTGCAGGATGAAGACGTACGAAGGGCCGAAGCCGAACATCACCAGCGGGTTGCGGTAGAGGCGGTACCGCAGCCGGCCCCAGGGCGAGCGCGCCCGGTATTCGGCGACCGTCAGCGTGTCGATGTCGCCGACGCCGCGGTGGTCCAGGTTGCCGGAGGTCGCGTGGTGCACGGCGTGGCTGCGCCGCCAGTAGTCGTAGTCGGTGAGGGTGAACACGCCGATCACGCGGCCGACCCAGTCGTTGGCGGAGCGGCGCGGGAAGAACGAGCCGTGGCCGCAGTCGTGCTGGATCATGAACAGCCGCACGAGGAAGCCGGCGGCGGGCGCAATCAGCAGCAGGTAGAGCCACACCAGGCCCTGGTTCAACGCGACCGCCATGGCCGCCCAGGTTCCCGCGAACAACGCGACCGTCAGGCCGATTTCATAGACGCTGCGAGCGGTGCTCGGCTCGTGGTAGGCGCGCAGTTTCCCGCGCAGCTGGTTCGCGTCCAGGGAGGCCGTTCGGCTGTCGTCCGGCGCCATGGCGCGTCGCTTTCTGCTGCGGCGGTGAGGCTGCCAGCTGTGGAGAGTTCGGAGATCGATCACGGCAAGTCGTATGCGACGCGCCGCCCCGCAAGCCCGCGGGGAGCCCCCGCATATCCTGCGCGGCCGCGGACATCCATCATTTCGTGCGCTAGACGGCGGCCCAAGAGGCGTCACCCATCGCGCGGGTCGGCGAAATCCTGCACGGTCGCAACCTCGAGTTCGGCCAGGAGCCAGTGCGCGAACAGACGGACCGGCCGCGGCTGCCGGCTCGCCTGCGGAAACACAAGATGGTGTCCGACATAGCGAACGTCGAGGGCGCGGCCGGCGAGCGGCGCGACCAGCCGACCGGCCTTCAGTTCGCGTTCCGCGAGACGCGTCGATTCCAGCGCCACGCCGAGGCCTTCGACCGCCGCCGCGATGGCGAGGAAGCTGCGGTCGAACCGCATGCCGTCGCTTTCTCCTGTCGATCGGCCACTACGCGATCGCGGTCTACTGGGTGCGGCGGCGGTCGCCGGCCTCCGCCTAGAAAGCGGGCTTGTCCACCGGGTTGACCGTCATCGGCCCCGAGGCGATGCCCGCTCGCGACGCCTACCGAGATCGTGGCGCTTGCGGCGCGCGGGCTCGGTCCAGCCCTTCATAACGAAAAATATAAAATCTATGTAATGAATATATTTATGTTGACCGGGCGATCGGTCTGACGCATCGTCACTTTGTGTTCGGTCGTCCCCGACTGAACGCCGCGGCTTTTGAACGAGCAGCTTGCGCCGCGTCACCAATCGCTAAAGCGCCACGGCGTGACGAACGCCCGTGGTTCCGACAGCCCCGAAGGTCCGTCATGCCTGCGTTCCCGACGTCCTCTCTCGACCACCTCAAACCCCGGCTCCGCGCGGCTGCGGGACGATGTCGCCCCTGACGCCAGGGTCGATGTGGTCCGGCCGCCGCGACGGCGCCGGGGTTCTTTCTTGAGAGACGTGAAAAGGAGCGCGCCATGAGCGCAGCGTTCGTCATCGAAGTGCGCGGCCGGCAGGCCGGTCTCGTCGTGCGCCAGGATCGCGGCGGCTACCGCTTTTTCGCGGCGGTCTCCGAAGCCTTGGCGCTCGAAGGTAAGGTGTTCCGCTCGGCCGCCGACGCCAGCCGCGCCGCCCGCGCGATTTTCGCGGCCGCCGCGCGCTGAAACCGTGGCCGATCGGCCACGCCTGTCTCCGCGATCGCCCGTTCGCAGCGCCTCGTGACGCCGCAGGCCGCGCATTGGCATGCGCGGCGGCGACGGGCCGGCTAAGCCTCTTCGCTCAGGATATGCGAAGCGGGGGCTTTGAACGATGGCGGCTGAAGGCCAGAGCGAACTGGTGCAGGTCGTGGCGCTGCTCGGCGCGGGCGTCGTCGCCGTGCCGATCTTCCGACGGCTGGGGCTGGGCTCGGTGCTCGGCTACTTCGCAGCCGGCCTCGTCATCGGCCCATTCGGGCTGGGGCTATTCTCGGATCCCGGCGCGATCCTTCACGTCGCCGAGTTCGGCGTCATAATGCTGCTGTTCGTCATCGGCCTCGAGATGCAGCCCTCGCGGCTGTGGGCGCTGCGGCGCGAGATCTTCGGCCTCGGCGTGGCGCAGGTCGTCGCCTCCGGCGCGCTGCTGACGCTGGCTGGCTCCGCGGCGGGACTTGACCTGGCGGTCGCCTTCGTCGCCGGCATGGGCTTCGTGCTGTCCTCGACCGCCGTCGTCATGCAGATGCTGGACGAGCGCGGCGAGACGTCGACGGCGCAAGGCCAGAAGGCGGTGTCGATCCTCCTGCTCGAGGATCTCGCGATCGTGCCGCTGCTTGCGATCGTGGCCTTCATCGCCCCGGCCGACAGCGGCGAGAACGCCGCCGACCGCTGGCGCGAGATCGCGATCGCGATCGCGGCGGTGGCCGGCCTCGTGCTCGCCGGCCGCTACCTGCTGAACCCGATGTTCCGGATCCTGGCCCGCTCCCAGGCCCGCGAAGTGATGACGGCGGCGGCGCTGCTGGTGGTGCTCGGCGCGGCGTTGCTCATGGAGCTCGGCGGCCTGTCGATGGCCATGGGCGCCTTCCTCGCCGGGGTGCTTCTGTCGGAATCGACCTTCCGCCACCAGCTCGAAGCCGACATCGAGCCGTTCCGCGGCATCCTGCTCGGCCTGTTCTTCCTGGCGGTCGGCATGTCGCTCGACCTGGCCGCGATCTCCGTTCACTGGCCAACGATCCTCGCCTTCACCGCGCTGTTCATCGCCGTCAAGGCGGCCGCGATTTTCGGGGTCGCGCGGTTGCTGGGCTCGTCCTCGCGGGAGGCGATCGACCGCGTGGCGCTGTTCGCTCAGGGCGGCGAGTTCGCCTTCGTGCTCTACTCCGCGGCCTCCGCGGTCGGGATCATGGACGCGCCGACCAACGCTATCTTCACGTCGGTCGTCATCCTTTCGATGGCGCTGACGCCGCTCACCGCGCTGGCGCTCAAACGCCTCATGCCCCGCAGCGCGCCGTCGCTCGACGGGGTGGACAAGGCGGACGGCCTCAGCGGCGAGGTGCTGGTGATCGGCTTCGGCCGGTTCGCGCAGGTGGCGAGCCAGTCGCTGCTCGCCCGCGGCTTCGAAGTCTCCATCATCGAGAACGACGTCGAGATGATCGAGGCGGCCGCGACCTTCGGCTTCAAGGTCTACTACGGCGACGGCACGCGGTTGGACACGCTGCGGGCCTCCGGCGCGGGCCAGGCGCGGGCGGTGCTGGTGTGCGTCGACAAGCAGGAGGCGGCGGAAAAGATCGTCGAGCTGGTGCAGTCCGAGTTTCCGCTCGCCAAGCTGTTCGTGCGCGCGTTCGACCGCGGTCACGCGATGGATCTCGTGCGGGCCGGGGTCGACTATCACATCCGCGAGACCTTCGAATCCGCCATGGCGTTCGGCGAGGCGGCGCTGGTCGCCCTCGGCGTGCCGGAGGAGGAGGCGTCCGAGATCGCCGACGACGTGCGGCGGCGGGACGCGGAGCGGTTCGCGCTCCAGGTCGCGGGCGACATCCACTCCGGCTCCAGCCTGATCCGCGGCAACGCGCCGATCCCGACGCCGCTCACCCGGCCGCGCCGCGCCGGCCAGATCGTGGACCAGGGGGCGCCGCAGCCGGAGGCGATCTGACGATGTCCCGGCGGAACTTTCACGGTCTCCGCGGCGTCTCCTTCGAAAGGAGAATTCGCAATGGACCGCACACAGGAAATTCGGGAACGCGCCTACCAGATCTGGATCGAGGCCGGCCAGCCGATCGGGCGCGAGGAGGAGCACTGGGAGCAGGCGCGCCGCGACGTCGAGGGCGCTGGGACTGACGTCGAAGGCTCCGAGGCCGACAAGGAGAGCCGGCTCGACGAGACGTTGAAGGAGAGCTTTCCGGGCAGCGATCCGTCGTCGGAAAGCCAGCCCGGCGGGGGGATCACCGGCCCCGGGAACTGATCGCTTTCGTCGTAAAGATGTCCGCGAGGGGCCGCCCATCCGCGGCGGCCTCCAGCGACATCCAATGACGTATCTCGCCCAAGACCGGCATGGTCCCGCGCAGGCGGACCACGAGGCCTTCGCCGGGCTCGAGGTTGCCGTGGAACACGATTTCGCGCTCGCGGACAGCGACGCCGCGGGCCGGCAGGTCGGTCAGCTCCCACTCCGCGCGGTCGGCGAAGCCCTGATAGGCCGAAAAGTACAGCAGCTCCGCGCCGTTAAAGTCCTGGCTCGGGCAGGGCCGGATATCGAAACGTGAAGCGTCGAGGCCCTCGCCTCGCTTGAACCCGAGATGCGCGGTCCAACGCCCCGGTCGTAGCAGCGCCGGCAGGCCGGCGATCGCCGGAGCGGGCTGGAAGCTTCCGAACGCCGGCAGTCCGGGCAGGCCGACCTTAGCGATTGACCGGTTGCCGTCCCCCTCCGCGCGTTTCACGAAGGTCGACAGCAGCGCGACCTTCCCCGCCGGCGCGCCGCGGCGCTGAAGCCAATGGGTGCTGGCGAAGCGAGTGCGGGAGACCCGCGTAATCTCCGAGCGGATCGTCAGCTCGTCATGCTCAACGAAGGCGTCGAGAGCGAGAGCCTCGGACTGCATGGCGCAGAACGCGGCGTAGATCTTCTCTCCGGTCACGTCCCGGAAGTCCGCGGCCGCGACGCCGCAGAATTCGGCGATGAGCCGCCAGTGCAGGTCGCCGCAGGTTTTCAGCAACCAGGTCTCAGAGACGCCGCCGAGGCATAGCTCCGGCATGCCGAGCGTCACCCGCGTCGTTCGGACAGGACCCGCAAAGACGGTGGCGCCCTCGAGCGCCGAGCGGTCGACCGCGACGTTCATGGTCAGACGGCGACGCTGAGCGGCGCGCGTTTGCGCGACAGCCGATCCGCGATCCTGGACACCACGAACTCCGCGTCGCGGCCGACCGCGCCGAAGCGCCCGGAGCCCCAGGTGTTCAGCCAGGGCAGGCCGATGAAGGAGACGCCCTCGACCTCGGTTTCGCCCCGCCGATGGACCGGACGACCGGCGCCGTTGAACACGGGCGCGTCGAGCCAGCGGAAGTCCGGCGTAAAGCCGATGCACCAGACGATCGACGTAATCCCGGAGCCCGCAAGGTCGAGCGTTCCGCGCTCGGCAGGCGGCGTCCACACCGGCGCGTAGACCGACGGCGGCGGCGCCTCGACGCCGGTCTCGGCGATGTGCTTGTCGATCGCGGCGTTGATGCCGTTGTAGGTGCGGTCTGCGAAATCGAGGCTTGAGGCGAGGTTCTGGCGGAAGCGCAGGATCCCGTCGTCGTAGTCCTCCAGCACGCCGTAGAGCTCCATCCCCTCGGTCGCGAAGCGCCTGAGGTCGATGTCGCGGCCGCCGTCGCGGCCGGTGACGTAGTGGTTGGTGTTGTCGCGCACGCCCTCACGCAGGGGATGCTTGTCGACCGTCATCTCGTAGTAGCCCATGTCCGCGAGCCAGGTGACGACGTCGCGGCCGCGGTAGAACCGGGCGCATCGCGGCGCTTCGCCGACGGCGAGATGCACCTTGCGGCCGGCGAGGTGGAGGTCTTCGGCGATCTGGGCGCCGGACTGTCCGGAGCCCACCACCAGGACCTCGCCGGCGGGCAGCTGGTCGGCGTTGCGGTACTGCTCGGAGTGGATCTGCGCTATCGACTTCGGCAGCTTCTCCGCCATGCGCGGGATGATCGGCGTGTGGTAGCCGCCGGACGCCACGACGATCTCGTCGGCGGTGAAGTCGCCCTCGGAGGTCGCGATCGCGAAGCCGCCCTCCGGCCGCCGCGTCACGCGCGTCACCCCGACGCCCTCGCGGATCGGGGGCTTCACCTTCTCCACGAAGCCGCGGACATAGGCGACGATCTCGTCCTTCTTCATGAAGCCGTCCGGGTCGGGGCCGTCGTAGGGGTGGCCCGGCAGGTCGCACTGCCAGTTGGGCGTGACCAGGCTGAAGCTGTCCCAGCGCTGCGTCGACCAGGTGTGGGCGGCGGAGCGCTTCTCGAACACGAGATGGTCGATCTGGCGCCGCTGCAGCCAGTAGCTGATGGAGAGGCCCGCCTGGCCGCCACCGACGACGACGACGCTGAAATGCGGAGTTTCGGACATGCTCATGCTGTCCTCCCGGAGGATCAGGTTTCGAAGGAGACGACGGTGACGGGGGCGTCCGGCGCGAAGCGCGCGGAGGCCCGCTCGATCCGTCCGAGCTGGTCGAGCGCGCTGGAGCAGGCGAAGCCATATTTCGCGCGGACCCGTTCGCTCGCGATGTTCAGCGCCGTGCGGCAGCGCTCGGCGAAGTCGGAGACGGGATAGCTCTCGCCCGCGGTCATGTGTTCGGAGATGACGAGCGAGGGCGAGTAGCAGCTCTCTTCCGCGCCGTCGGGCCAGCGGATGATGAAGCGCATTTCAGGCATGGGCGGCCTCCGTCAAGCGGCTGTAGACGTCGAGATGGGTGCGGGCGACGGAGAGCCAGTCGCGGCGAAGCGCGACCGCCTGGCCGCGCTCCGCGAGCCGCGAGCGGACGGGTTCCGCCAGCGCCAGCATCAGCGCGTTCGCGATCGATCCCGGGTTCAGCGGGTCGCACCAGGCGACGTCTCCGTCGCCGAGGTACTCCGTGAAGGGCGCGATGCGGGAGGCGGCGACCGGCGTTCCGCTCGCCATCGCCTCGAGCGCCACGAGGCCGAAGCCTTCCCGCACCGAGGGGAAGGCGAGCACGTCGGCGATGCGGTAGAGCGCGGGCATGTCGGCGTCGGGCAGCGGCCCGGTGCGGATCAGCGCGCTCGGCGGAAGTCCGCTCGCGGCGGCGTCGCGCTCGAAGGCCGCGCGGTAATCGCCGTGGTCGAGCACCGAGGCGCCGCCGGCGATGACCAGTTGCGCCCGCTCGTGGAACCGGCGGACCTGCCGGAAGGCCTCCAGCAGCCGCCGCGCGTTTTTGCGCTCCTCGACGCCGCCGACCGAGAGAATGATCGGACCGGAGCCGAGCCCGAGGCGGAGGCGAAGCGTCGCCTCGCGGCCGTCCGGATCGGGCCGGAACCGGCGGGCGTCGACCCCGTTGCCGGCGAGCGTCGGCTCCAGCCCGTAGCGGGCGCGGAGCGCGGCGCGCCAGAGGTCGCTGACGACGATCTGGGCGTCGGAGGTCGTCACGGAGCGCGTCTGCAGCGCGGCGACGCGGGCGTCCGCGAAGGTGTCGAGATGATGCACCGTCCGCACGAAGGCGCGGACGAGCCCGTCGTCCTTGAGCGTCGCGAGCGCGTTGCCGGAGATCCCGTCCTGAGCGTGGAAAACGTCGAAGCGGCGGTTCTCCGGCTTCGCGAAATGCCGGCGGTAGTCCTCGACCCGCCTGACCACCATGTCGTGGGTGTCGCCCTCGACCGGGGCGGCCTCGACGCAGACGGTCTCGAACGCGGTCGGGCGGAAGAACCCGCGCGCCGCGGGGTCGGGCGCGTGAACCACGGGCGTGTGGCCGAGGTCGCGCAGGGCGCTCGCGAGCTCTATGGCGTGAACGACGCTCCCGCGGGGATTGACCGAATGACAGAGCAAGGCGATGCGGAGAGGCGCCGTCATGACGCCGGTCCTGCGGCGCAGCCGATGAGCGGACGCGAGGCGAGGTCCCAGACGGTCGCGACGCGTCCGTGGGACGCGATCTCGACGCGGCCGCCCCGGGTGATCCCGCCGATATCGGCGGCGGCGATCCCGCGCGCATGAAACCGGCCAAGGATCGCGTCGACGTGGTTCTGCGGCGCGGCGATCAGGTAGCCGAAGCTCGGAAAGCTCCGCAGCCAGCGTTCCAGCGAAACGCCGTCCGGCCGGGGCACGGCGTCGAGATCGATCCGAACGCCGACCTCGGAGCATTCGGCGAGCATGGCGGCGGTGCCGACCACGCCGGCCTGGCTGATGTCCTTCGCCGCGCGGCTGAGGCCCGCCTCCGCGATCTCCGGCAAGAGCTCCAGGTCGCCACGCAAGCGCATCGACGGCGCGTCGGTCGCGGCCTCCCAGTTGTCGAAGGGCTCGCGGTAGCGCCCGCGCAGGTCGATGGCGGCGATCAGGCGGTCGCCGGGCGCCGCGTCGAAGCTCGTGAGCAGGCGCCGGGCCCGGCCCAGCACGGCGACCGAGAGCTGGCCGCGGTCGCAGGCGAGATTGCTGTGGCCGCCGACGATGGGCGCGCCGAAGCGGGCGGAGGCGTCGCGCAGGCCGTCCAGCACCGGCGCGGCTCCGGCCTCGCCGTTCGCCCAGACGGCGTCGACCACCGCGATCGGCCGCCCGCCCATGGCGGCGATGTCGGACAGGTTCACCATCACGCCGCACCAGCCGGCGAACCAGGGATCCCTCTCCACGAAGGCGTTCATGAAGCCCTCGATGGCGAACAGCAGATAGCCGTCGCCCTCGGGGATCGCCGCGCAGTCGTCGCCAACCGCCACCACCGACGCGCCCGAGACGCCGAGGCGCGCGACGGCCGCCGCGATGTCGGCCTTGGCCTCCATCCCGCGGCCGGACCTCAAAGCCGCCGCCAGCGCCTCGAGATCGACCGTGCTGTCCAGGGCGAGGCTCATGCCGCTCTCCGGACGAGCGTCAGGAACCCGGCCTCCGGCGTCGCGAAGGGCGGATAGAAGGCGAGGTCCGCCTCCATCCTGAGATGCGGGCGGCCATGAAGCACGACGGTCTCCAGCGGGCGCCAGCGCAGCCGCTCGAACAGCGGGCCGTTCTGCTCCTGCACATGAGCGAAGAACCGCGTGCAGCCGCGCGCATGGGCCGAGGACACCGCGAGTCGGATGAGCGCCGCGCCCAGAGCGCCGACGCGCCGGTGCCCGGCGTCGACCGCGAGCCGCGAGCCCCACCACACGCCGGGCGCCTTCTCGTGGATGCGGACCGTGCCGACCACGGCGTCGTAGGCGACCGCAAGCGACGACGCCGCGACCAGCGGGATCGCTACCTCGTCGAGCGCGTCGCGGTCGTCGCCCGCGAAGATCTTCTGCTCCTCGCAGAACACCTTTCGGCGCAGGGCCGCCGCGCCGCGCCGCTCCCACTCACCGACCGCCCATTTGATCTGGTAGCCGGTCGGGACGAAGGGGGTCACCGCTTCGAAGAACATGCGCTCTCTCCGCGTTCGTAGGCCGCAAGCGACGAGCACGCCCCGCACTTCGCGCAGCCGGCCTTGACGTCGACGGAGCGCAGGCCGCTTGCGATCAGCATGCGGGCGAGGGGGCCCAGGATGGAGGCCATGAAGGCTGCCGGCGGCGTCGGATGGCTTTCGAGCGGCGTGCCGGAGATCGGCGTGAACGGCACCACGAAGGGATAGACGCCGAGCGCCGTCAGCCGCTCGCAGACGGCGAGGATCTCCTCGGCTGTGTCGCCGAGGCCGGCGAGGATGTAGGTCGAGACCTGGCCGCGGCCGAACACGGGCGCCGCCGCCGCGAAGGCCTCGAAGTAGCGTTCGACGGACACCGTCGCCTTGCCGGGCATGATGCGCTGGCGCACCGGCTCCGACACCGCCTCGAGATGCATGCCGAGCGCGTCCGCGCCCGCGGTCCGCAGGCGCTCGAACCAAGCGTCGTCGTCCGGCGGCTCGCACTGGACCTGGATCGGCAGGTTCACCCGCGCCTTCACGCCGACGCAGCTGTCCGCCAGCACGACGGCGCCGCGGTCCGCGCCTTTCGGCGTGCCGGTCGTCATGACCATGTGCCGGACGCCGTCGAGCCGGACGGCCGCCTCCGCCACCTCGCCGAGCTGGGCGGGCGTCTTGTGCGCGATGGTGCGGCCGGCGGCGAGCGACTGGCCGATGGCGCAGAACTGGCAGGTCTTGGTGCGGCTCTGGTAGCGGATGCAGGTCTGCAGCACCGTGGTCGCCAGCACGTCGCGGCCGTGCAACGTGGCGATGTGCCGGTAGGGCACGCCCTCGGCCGTCGTCAGCTCGTAGAACTTCGGGCCGAGCGGGAACGAGGCCTCCGCCACGACCGCGCCGTCCCGGGTGATGCGGCTGCGGCCGAAGGCGTCGGGCTTCTCCACGAGATAGGGGCTGTCGAACGCTGGCGCGGTGTGCACCGGCGCCATCACCGTCATGCCGTCGATGGTGATCGCCTTGTGGTCGGAGGGCCCGGCGCCGCCGCGCCGGCTGGCGGCGCCGGCGCTAGGGTCGACGAGCCGGACCCCGAAGGACTGCAACTCGTTGATCAGCTCCTCGGTCCGCAGCGTCGGCTTCGGCTTGGTCGGCATCGGCGTCATCGGATGCGCTCCAGGAAGAATGAGTGTCGGACCGGCGCAGCGGCGCCTGCGGACGGTCGTCGAGGACGAGGCTGAGGAGCTCGGGCCGGGCGTAATGGCCGATTGAGTCCATCATCCGCTTGCGCTTCGTCACCAGCGCCATGTCGAGATCGGCGATCAGGATCCCCTCGCCCTCGGTGAGCGGCGGGGCGAGATGCGCGCCCTCCGGCGAGACGATCGCCGTCATGCAGCCGCCGGTGAGGGCCTTGCGGAGCTTTTCGTCGGGCGAGATCCGGGCGCGCTGCGCGTCGGTCAGCCAGCCCGTGGCGTTGACGACGAAGCAGCCGCTCTCCAGCGCGTGGTGACGGATCGTCACCTCCATCTGGTCGGCGAAGATCGGCCCGACCATGGAGCCCGGGAACTGGGCGGCGTGGATTTCCTCATGGTCCGCCATGAGGGCGTAGCGGGCGAGCGGGTTGTAATGCTCCCAGCAGGCCAGCGCGCCGACGCGGCCGACCTTGGTGTCGACCGCGCGCAGGCCCGAGCCGTCGCCTTGGCCCCAGATCATGCGCTCGTGGTAGGTCGGCGTGATCTTGCGGCGCTTGAGCTTCAGCGTCCCGTCGGCGTCGAAGATCAGCTGGGCGTTGTAGAGCGAGCCGTGGTCGCGCTCGTTCACCCCGAGCACGACCACGAGGCCTCGCCGCCGGGCCGCCGCCGACACCGCGTCGGTGACGGGCCCGGGCACGGCGACGGCGTGCTCGTAGAGCCTCAGGTGCTCTGCGCCGGTCGTGACCGGTGGATGCACGAAGGAGAAGTAGGGGTACCAGGGCAGGAAGGTCTCGGGGAACACCACGAACTCCGCGCCCTTGCCCGCCGCGCCGTCGAGCGCGTTCAGCACGCGGTCGAGCGTGCCCGCGCCGTCCTCGAGGTCGGGCGCGATCTGGACGGCCGCGGCGCGGACCGTGCGTTTCTCGGTCATGCTCATCCTCCTGACGTCAGGGGCCCTCACCCGGCCCTTCGGGCCGACCTCTCCCCACTGGGGAGAGGTAAGAGGCGGCGGCGCCCTCTCTTCACCTCTCCCCGGCGGGGAGAGGTCGACATCGCGTCAGCGATGGCGGGTGAGGGGGCTCTTCGCGTTCAAGGCCGAGCTCACAGCGTCCAGGTGTCGAGGATGAAGGCGTTCTCCTTGCGGTGCAGGAGCACGATGTCGAGCACGTCGAGCGGGCTGATCGGCGTGACGCCGGGGATCAGCGCGCCTTCGCCGTGGCCGTAGAGCGCCTGGAGCGCGAACCGGCAGGCGTAGACCTTGCCGCCGTCGGCGAGGATCTTCTCGATCCGGTTGTTGAAGTTGAGGTGGCCCGGGAAGGCCTCGTCGCCGAGCTTCGGGAAGCCGCGCTGCACGCCGAGCGTGACGCCGGGGCCATAGAGCAGGACGGAGGTCTCGAAGCCCTTGGCGATCAGGCGCGAGGCCTGCAGCAGGTTCACGAGGCCAATCGAGCCTTCGAAGGCGACGGTGTGGAACGTGACGAGCGCCTTTTCGCCGGGCGCGGCCTTCACGTCCTCGAACACCTTGGTTTCGTAATCGACCAGGAAGTCGCCCTTCTGATTGGCGGGCTTCGTCACTTCGGGCATCGCTCTCTCCTCGTGTGGCCTCCGCGGCGCGGGCCGCAGGTCGCAAACAAAAGAGCAATCCGCGTGCCAATCGCCGTTTTAGGAATGCGGTCATTGAATGACGCAATATGCATTCAATAATACATTCAATTTTGGCGCTTATGCTCATTTCGGCAAACGGATTCTCTTGGAATTGCGCAGGATGAGGGCGCCTGATGCGCATCTGCTGGGCATGAAATTGAATGCATTGATTGGGCGCTGGACGGCCGCTTCAATCCAGTCAATATTGCCTGCGACGCTTCTGTGAAAGCCGCGACCGTCGATGCCCTGGACCCCCGACCTGACGCTCAGCGACAAGCCCCGCTACCTCGCGATCGCCGACGTGATCGCGGCCGATGTAAAGTCCGGCCGGCTTGCTATGGGCGATCGCCTGCCGCCCCAACGGACGCTCGCGAAGCGCCTCGACATGGATTTCACCACCGTCGCGCGCGGCTACGCGGAGGCCCGCAAGCGCGGCCTGATCGACAGCCGCGTGGGGCAGGGCACCTTCGTTCTCGGCGCGCCCAAGACCGCGGCGCTGCGCGCCTCCGCGAGGCTCTCCGCCGATCTCACCATGAACCTGCCGCCCGAGCCGACGGAGCCCGAGCTGCTCGAGATGATGCGGGGCGGGCTCGCGCAGGTCGGCCGGGACCTCGTGAGCCGGCTGCGCTACCAGAACTTCGGCGGGTCGCCGGCGGACAAGGACGCGGCCTCGGCCTGGCTTGGCCGCCGCGCGCTGGTGCCGTCGCAGGACCGGTTGTTCGTGACCCCGGGCGCGCACGCGGCCCTGCTCGGCATTCTCGGCATCCTCGCCAAACCCGGCGACGTGGTGCTGTGCGAGGCCGTGACCTACCCCGGCGTGCGGGCGATCGCGGCGCAGCTCGGCGTCCGGCTCGTCGGTCTGGCGATGGACGCGGACGGCGTGACGCCGGCCGCCCTCGACGAGGCCTGCGAGCGGCTGGAGCCCAAGGCGCTCTACCTCAACCCGACACTGCAGAACCCCACGACCCTGACGATCTCGGAAGAACGGCGCGCGGCCCTCGCGGACGTGGCGAGGCTCCACGATCTGCCGATCGTCGAAGACGACGCCTACGGCTTCATCCCGACGCGCAAGATCTCGCCCTTCGCGGCGATCGCGCCCGACCTCACCTGGCACGTCGCAGGCCTCGCCAAATGCATCGGCGCGGGACTGCGTGCGGCTTATGTGGTGGCGCCGAGCGCGAAAGCCTCGTGGCCCTTCGTGGCGGCGCTCCGGGCCGCGAACGTCATGGCCTCGCCACTCACCGTCGCGCTCGCCACCGCCTGGATCGAGGACGGCACGGCCGACGCCATCCTGCGGTTCATCCGGGCCGAAACCGCGGCGCGCCAGAAGCTTGCGACCGAGATCCTGCCGGCGGGATCCTTCGTGGCGGACCCGTTGAGCTTCAACCTCTGGATCCCGCTGCCGGCTCCCTGGAACCGCTCGTCCTTCGTCGGGCACCTGCGCGACACCGGCATCGGCGTGGTCGCGAGCGACGCCTTCGCCGCCGGCGGCCCGCCGAGCGAGGCCGTGCGCGTGTGCATAGGCGGCCCGTCGACCCGCGACGAGATCCGCCGCGCGCTGGAGTTCATCGGCCACGCGCTGGCCGAGCCGCCTGAGCTCGCCTCGTCCTACATCTGACGCACGCTTCT
Organism: Methylopila sp. 73B; assembly: GCF_000526315.1. Taxonomy (NCBI): domain Bacteria; kingdom Pseudomonadati; phylum Pseudomonadota; class Alphaproteobacteria; order Hyphomicrobiales; family Methylopilaceae; genus Methylopila; species Methylopila sp. 73B. Next base: position 4,205,854 of record NZ_JAFV01000001.1, read on the forward strand.
CCTCGAAGGGTCAGCGACGGCGTCTCAGCTCCGGACGTTGTCCCGCGCGACCGCCAGCGGGACGTAGTGGTGCGGCTGGCGCATCGTCACGAGGTCCTTCCGGCGGATCGGATTGGTGGGGTAGGGGGTCGCGAGGTTCGTCGTGTCGAGCGTCGAGACCGCGACGCCTTCGCCCTCGAACACCACGGACTCGGTCCGGGGAAAGGTGAAGGTCTCGGGCCCGAACACGCCGCTCTTGCCGGCATAGCCGCGCTCGGCGTCGACCACGTTGGCGAAGGCGAGCACCACGTTGTTCTCGCCCGCCCGCGCGCGGAAATGGTGCCAGTGCACGGGGTCCGCGCCGGTCGGGATCGGATAGTTCTGCCGCACCGTCGTGCCCGCGTGCCCGTAGGAGAACACGCCGCCCTGGGCGGCGGGGCAGGCGATCAGGTCGCAGCCCTTCAGCGCGAGCACGCGGCCGGCTTCCGGGAACAGCGCGTCATGGCCGATCAGGAGGCCGATGCGCCCCAGCGGCAGGTCGAACACGCGCCAGCGGTCGCCCGCCGTGGCCCAGGGCCGGTCGTGGTCGCTGAGATGCGTCTTGCGGTAGTCGCCTGCGACGCCCTCGGGGCCGACCAGGACGGCGGCGTTGTAGACGGCGTCGCCGTCGGCTTCGGCAAGGCCCGCCACGATGTGGACGCCGAGCCGGGCCGCGATCGCGTAGAGGCGCGTCACGGCGACGCCCGAGAGCGGCTCCGCCCGGCTCGCCGGATCGTCGAGGCCTGTGAGCGACAGCTCGGGAAACACGACCAGGCTGGCGCCGCGCGCGGCGGCGTCCGCGGCGAGCTCCGCGATGCGGGCGAGGTTGGCGTCGACGTCGGAGGTCGGGCTGAACTGCGCCGCGGCGACCTTGGACACGCGGCCCGCCGGGAGCGGCTGGTGGCCATAGAGGCCGTGGAAGTCGAGCGGGTTCCAGCCGGACTGGCCGGTCGCGAGTTCGGCGTAGAGCTCGGGGCGGCGCTGGGCGAAGGTCGGCTCGCCCAGCACGGTGCGCGCCCGCGCCCGGTCGGTGTCGACGTCCGCGTAGATCACGCCGTCGCCGCCGTCGATCACCGCCGCGATCGCGCCGTCGGGTTCGATCACGCAGCTGCCGCCGGAGAACTGCACCGTGCGCTCGAGGCCCCAGCGGTTGCTCTCAATGAGGTAGCAGGAGTTCTCGAACGCGCGGCTGATCCAGTACGGCGCCGGCGTGCGCTCCGACAGCCAGTTCGAGACGTGGCAGATGACGTCGGCGCCGTCGAGCGCGACGAGCCGCGCCGTCTCCACGAAGTGGATGTCCATGCAGATGAGCAGCGTGATGCGGCCGATCGGCGTCTCGAACACCTGATGGCCGAGATCGCCCGGCGCCGCCCATTTCGGCTCGGAGATGTAGGGGTGGCTCTTCCGGTGCTTGCCGACGAGGCCCTCGGGACCGATCAGCGCGGCGGCGTTGAAGTAGAGGTTGGTCGTCGGGTCGACCTCCGGCATTCCGATGACGATGTAGGTCCCGGTCTCCCGGGCGAGCGCGGCGAAGCGATCGGTCGTCGGTCCCGGGATGGTCTCGACCTGGGAGGCGACTTCGTCCCGGTCGAACCAGCAGTACCCGGTCGTCCCCATCTCGGGCGTCACGATCAGCTTCGCGCCGTTGTCCGCCGCTTCGCGCACGAGCGTGAGCAGGCGCGCGATGTTGCGCTCCTTTTCGAACATCGTGGGTTCGAACTGGACCGCTGCTGCTTTGAAGATCGGCACCGTTATCTCCGCCGGAGAAGACGACGCCGCCTGACGCGGGCGTCGTTCAAACAGGAAAAGGCGTCGCGCCTGTTCAGGGGCGCGACGCCGCGGCTGAAAGCCGGAGTGGGGTCGGTTACTTCAGCTTGCTGAAGGACGTGTCGAACGACAGGCTCGCCATGTAGCGATCGCCGCACGAGTTGAACTGGCCGATGAAGGTGGCGCACTCGCGACGCGACAGGTTGCTGTCGGTGTAGCGAAGGTCGAGGGTCATCGCCTTGTAGGTGAAGCCCACGCCGGCGTTCCAGAAGGTGTAGTCCGGAATGATGGGCGACTTGATCCAGAACTTGCCGACTTCGGCCGAGACGTAGGCGCCCACGTCCGGGATCGGCATCAGCGACGACGGGATCGAGTACTTGGCGAACAGCGAGCTGTGGGTGCTGTCGTCGCCGATGTTGACGAAGTCGCTCGTCCAATAGACGTTTGCGCCGACCGAGAAGTCGGCGGTCACCGCGTACTTCGCGATGCCGTAGATCTTCCAGAAGTCGAGCGAACGCGTGCCGTTGATCTGGCCGACGTAGTCGATGTAGAGGAAGCCGGCGTCGAGGGTCAGCGCGTCGAAGGTGTGACGCACGCCGCCGTAGTAGTCGAGCTCGGCCGTGGGGTCAGCGCCGCCGAAGTTGACGTTCGACGCCCAGAAGCCGGCGTAGACCCAATCGAACGCCGAGACTTCGACGTAGCCCTGGACCGCCGGGTCGCCCTTGCTCTGGCTGACGCTGCGCAGGTTGTACTCGGTGGCGAACTTCACGCCGAACGAGACGTCGATCGGAGACATCGTCTCGACGACGAAGGCTTCGGGGGCGGCGAGATCCGCGGCCATGGCGGCGTCGCTCAGCGGCAGAGCCGCGGCCCCGACGAGCGCGGCGCAGGCAAGTTTCATAGCGTAAGACATTCCCGAAGGTCCCCGTCAGACAATTCTGATAAGTCATCTAAGCTTCATCTAGATGCGGTCGCTAGGCCAAAAATGCTGCGCTGGCGAAGAAGAGAAGCACGTGTTGCGAGAATGCAGCACTTCGGATTGGCGGTTAAGGGATTGGAAAGACATGCACACGCGAGGCAAGACGCCGCACGTTGCTCGCGATGATCGGATTAAAACTACGCGCGGGCGCCGCAGCAAAAGGCAGTCTGACTAGATGAAATGATCAAACAAGCGGCAGGTCGCTCCGCTTGAACAGAAAGATGCTTGAACCGCTGGTTGTGCTGTCCGCGGAGGGCACGTGCAGCTGTTCGGTCAGGTATCGAAACACGATGCGCGCGGCCGCAGCCGACAAGGTCGGCTTCCAGAGCCAGATGTCGCGGTCCTGATCCACCGCGTTCTCGTCGAACAGCGCCGCCCTAGCATCCTCGGCGCAGCCGACGCGCCACTCCGTTGGATTTCCGCCGAATTCCTTGATGTAGCTCAGGAATTCGAACTTGACCTGCTGGGGGCTGAACACCATCGCGGTCAGCCGGGCATCGGATTGAGGCGGGCGTGCCGGGAGGTCTCGGCCGTGCGCGAGCGCCAGCGCTCGACGCCCGCGGCGCCCTCGCGCTTCTCGTCGGCGGACATCTGCCCGGCGATCGCCTCCAGCGCGTTGAGCGCGGAGCCGACGCCATGCTGGGCCGCCAGCGACAGCCAGACATAGGCCTGCGCCCGGTTCTTCTCGACGCCTATTCCGTTGGCGTACAAAAACCCAAGACGCGCCTGCGACGGGTAATGGCCGGCCTCCGCCGCCGCGCGATACCAGCGCGCCGCCTCGACGGGATCGAGCCCGACGCCCTCGCCCTTCGAGCAGAGGGTCGCGAGATTGTACTGGGCGAACACGTCGCCCTGTTCGGCGGCGCGCCGCAGCCAGGCGGCGCCGGCGGGGACGTCGGTCGCAACGCCCTGTCCCATCGCCAGCATCGCGCCGACGTTGGTCTGCGCGAGCGGATTGCCCGCCTCGGCGCCTTCAAGATAGAGGGCGAAGGCCTTCGGGAGCGAGGCGGACACGCCCTCGCCGTGCGCGTACATCGCGCCGAGCCAGGTCTTGGCCTCCGCGTCGCCGGCGTCGGCGAGGCTCGAGAACTGCGCGAAGGCGTCGTCGAAGTCGCCGCGCTTGTACGCGGAGACCGCGGCGCCGATCACCGTGGCGTCGTCGACGGGGATCTGAAGGGAGAGCATGGGATCAGCCTCTCGGATTCTGGAACAGGGGCTGGGGAAGGTCCTCGCGCGGCGCCCGGGCCACCCGCTCCGCGAGCGCGCGCTGCATCCAGAGGCCGTGAGGTTCGGACTGGCGGGGGGGCGGCGCGCCGATGGTCTCGGGCCGGAACTGCGTGCCCCAGCGCGACAGCGCGAGATGCTCCTGGGCGGCCCCGCCGGCGCGTCGGTCGATCTCGGCGCGCCAGAAGGCTGCGCTCGTCGCAGCGCCCTCGCCATAGACCGAGACGCGGCACAGCGTCTGTCCGATCGCGGTCGGCTGGAGGACGACGACGCAGGTCTCGTCGGCGGTCGCGAGCAGCACGAGGTTCGGAAACAGCCAGGCCGTGCGCGCTTCGCGGCCGTCGGCTAAGGTGGTCACGCCGAGGAGCCAGCGGTCGCTGTCGTCGAACAGCGGCTCGCCGCCGGCGAGATGCTGCCCGACGAGCTTCCAGTTGGCGGGATGTTCGAGCCAGATCCCGTCGAACCGGGCGCTCTTGTGGTTGCCGAAGAAGCCGCCGAGCTGGTTCAGCGTGGCGAGGCTGGCCTCGGGCGCAGCGGGCGCGACGTCCAGGTTGACGAAGATCAGCGGCCCCCAGCTGCGGACGTGCGCGGTCAGCAGCCGCTCCGGTCGCAGCCCGAGATACTGGTGCATCTCCGGCGCGCCCTCGCCGAGATCGCGCGCGGGGATCGCGGACCGGTCGCGGCTGTAGCCGCAGGAGGTGAAGGAGCACTTGGTTTTGGCGCCGGTCTGGCACTGCAGCGGCACCATGCGGCAGCCGCCGTGCTGCGCCTTGTTGAAGCGCGCGGCGAGGCCGCCCTCCGTGCGCTGCACGTGGACGCCATGGGTTCCGATCGTGAAGGGCAGCAGGTCGCCGACGTGCGGGATCGCCTCATGCGCGCCGACGCAGATCCAGTCCCGCGTCCACACCGCCTCGTCTTCGAGCAGGGTGAAGGGCAGCGACCGGAACGCCGCCGGCGGGAGCACGCGGGGCGCGTCGCCGAGGGCCTCCGCGTAGAAGGCGGACGACGCCAGGTCGCGCCCCTCGTCGTGATAGCCGAGGTCGGGTCTGTGCGACATGGTCCGATCCCTCATTGATCGATGGAAGAGCCGGCGCCCGCAGGGGAAGAGTGCGGGCGCCGGCGGCTGGCCCCGCGCGTTTAAGCGCGCGACGCCAGAGCGGGGGACTCGTAGTCGGCGCGGCCGCGGTGCTTGATCGCGCCGGCCGGCGGGGGCGGCAGGGGGCCGTCCGCCATGAAGCGGTTCAGCACGTTGCCGACCAGGGTCGAGACGTTGTTCTTGCCCTCGTTCCAGGGCAGCGAGCCGCAGAAGGCGATTGATGAGAAGGCGAAGCATCCGCCGCCGTTCGGCGTCTCGTGGAACGCGATGTCGCCGCGCACGCGCGGGTGGACCGTGCCGTCGAGGCCCTGCTGGTTGAAGCCGAAGTCCTCCATGACCAGCAGATAGGCTTCCGTGTGCCGACCGGCCGAGGTCGCGACCGCGAGCGTGTGGGGCGGCGAGCCCAGCGTGACGTCGACGATGTCGAGCTCGAGGCCCGCGCAGCCGCCGCCCACGAGGCCGAAATTGCCGATCGGCTCGTCGTAGGAGATGCCCTCAAACGCCCAGGCGACGCGCGGGTCAAGGCTGTCCGGCGTGCGGCTGTAGTAGGTCGAGATGTCGAAGCCTTCGTTCGTCATGCCGACGCCGGCGACCGAATAGAGCGAACGGCCGCGGAAGCGCCACATGCCGCCCAGTTCGCCGGTGCCCTGGTGGTAGTATTCGCCAGGCTCCGCGCGCCAGGTGCGGATGCCGCTCTCGCAGCGGCGCATCTCGGTGACGACGCCGCGTCCGAGATGATCGTAGGCCGGGTGGAACGAATGCACCCAGTACCAGGCGTCCGCGCCCATATACATCAGCCGGCCGCCGCGCTGCGTGTAGTTGTGCAGGGCGTCGAGCTGCGTGCCGGAATTGTGCTCGGGATGCGAGCCCGTGATGACGACGTTATAGTTTTCGAGCCGAGCGAGGCCGTCGTAGGTGACGTCTTCGTCGGTGATCACATCGTACTCGTAGCCCATCTGCTCCAGCCAGTAGATCAGGTGAAGGTCGGCGGGATACTGCCAGGGCGCCTGCGCCAGGAAGTGGTCGTACTTCGGCCGGATCGACAGGATCGGGCGCAGCCGCGACGACAGGCAGATGCCGGAGCCGTCGGTGTGGGTGTCGTAGATCGAGCCGCCGTACTCGCGGTGCTCGGCCAGAAACATGTTCTGGTGCTGCATGATCGGCACGCGGTAGACGAACAGCTCCGCGCCGCCGGCGTTGCAGGCCACGTGCTCGTTGGCGTAGGCCATGTAGCTGATGGTCGGGACCATCACGGCGATCTTGGATTGCTCCTTGCCGATCTCGGGGACGATCCAGAACGGGACATAGTCCTCGTCGCCTTCCGCGGTCGTGATTTTGAGCGCGTAGAACCGGCTCTTGACGTCGTCCGGCGCCAGCCATTCGACGTCCACGTCCCAGCGGGCGTTGTCGACGTCGTCGTCGTGGAAGTGGATCCCGCCGTATTCCTTCTTGGCGTGCTTCCAGTCGAAGTTCTCGCCGGCCCAGTTGTAGCCCGTCAGGGCGCGGGTCGGGCAGTTCACCAGTTGGGCGTCGAAACGGTAGGGGCCGTTGTCCTTGGCGACGATCGTGCTGATCCCGTCCCAGAAGTCCCACGCGGCGACGATGACGCCGGAAAGCGCGCCGGTCGGGCCGGAGTTGCGGCGCTCGGTGAGGCCCGGCTGCGCGCCGCCCTTCATCTGCTCGATCTCGAACCGGCTCAGCGCCTTGTTGCAGATGCGCGGGCTGTCGATCTTGCCGTTGTACTTGCCGGTGAACCACACGCCCTTCGGCAGCGACGACGCGGCGAGCGGATCGTCGTCGATCTTCTCGACATAGGCCGCAAGCGCGACGGGAGCGGCGGTGTGGACGATCGTGGCGTCCACGATGGTCTTGACGGGCTCGATCACCGGATCGAGCGCGTAGACAATCTGGGGCTCGTGGTAGAGCGTGACGTCGCCGGTCGCGGCGTCGAAGCTCGCCGCCACGAAATGCCACGCGTGGTCGCGGATCGGCGCGCCCGTGGTGATCTTGTGCTCGTTGATCCGCAGTTCGACGAAGCCGTCCTCATTGATGAACAGGCCATAGCCCTTGCCGTCGGTCCATTTGGTGACGAGGCCCTGGGCGCCATGCTTCCAGTAGCGCGGATGCGTCTTCGGCGTGGTCGGCCAGATCCAGCACTGCAGGGTGAAGCTTTCGACGTGGAACTGCTTCGCGTCTTCGACGTATCCATAGGATCCGCCGTGGATGATCTGCTTGCGGCCCTTGTAGGTTCCGGTCACGTCGCTTGCGACGGGCTTCTCGATGAAGCCCGGACCACGCGGGTTGGTGTCGCCGTGGATCATCTGGACGATCTCGGCCTTGAATTCGGCGGGTCCGTCGCAATTGACGTAGAACTTGATCTTGTCGCCGGGGTGGACGCTGAATTTGTCAGCGTATCCAGTCAACCGCATGGCGCACATGGGGTCAGTCTCCAAGGTGAGTGCTGGCGTCAGGCAAGCCGTCGGCATCCGCGGCCCCTGACAGGGCCGCGCGAAGGGCGTTCATGCGTGAAGCGAGCTGGACGGGTCTAAAGCTTCAAAGACCGAAGCGACGAAGGATCAGGTCACCGGCCAGTTGTCGTCGCGGTGCTTCCAGCCTTCCTCGAAATGCTCGGGCATGCCGGCGGTCTCCGGCAGTTCGTCGAGCCGCATCAGGAAGATGTCGTGCTGGATCTCCTGCTCGTCCGTGTAGACCTTGTCGTTCACGAACTCCGGCGGCACGCCGCGGATGCCGGACAGGCGACCGATGCGCCATTCGGCGTCGATCTTGGTGCAGATCACGATCAGCTTGCCCTTGGGCGACTCGCCGCGCATGCGCAGCAGGACGCGCCTCAGGACCGGATCCTCATGGACGCCGCCGGTGACCACCGTGGTGTCGCCGGGCGTCTCGCACTTCAGCACCGAGAAGCCGGCGACGCCCTTCATGGAGTCGACGCATTCCTTGTGCTCCTTGATCAGGGCTTCGCGTTCGGGCGTGCCCTTCTTCGGGATCGGAATCATTGCAGTCCTCCCAAGGCGTAGTCATGAAAAAGCTGGACCCGCCGCAATAAAGAGCTGCGGAAGGACACTATACCGGGCGGGAGTAAGACATCGTCCCGCCGATGATGACTTGCCGAAACTAAACCAATTCCAGCGTAGGCGCAATCAATTTGGACGATACGTCTAGATGTTTATTCGCGTAAACGTCTAGATGGTCATATGGCGGTTGACCAGTTCGTCGGTCATCTCTGCGATGGGGCCGCGCGCGACGACGCGGCCGTTGTCGACCATCAGGAAGGCGTCGCCGAGCTTGCGGGCGACCTTGATGTGCTGTTCGGTCAAAATCAGGCTGATGCCCAGCTCCTTGTTCAACATCTTCAGGATCTCGCCGATCTCGTTGACGATGTTTGGCTGGATGCCCTCGGTCGGCTCGTCGAGCAGCAGGATCTGCGGGCCGACCGCGAGCGCGCGGGCGATCGCGAGCTGCTGCTTCTGCCCGCCCGACAGCAGGCCGGCGCGCTTGTCGAGGTTCTCCTTGAGATAGGGGAAGATCCTCAGGCAGATGTCGGGAATTTCGGAGGCCTTGTCGGCGCGGGCGAAGGTGCCGAGCAGGATGTTCTCCCGCACCGTGAAGTCCGAGAGAATGCCGCGGCCCTGGGGCACGTAGCCCAAGCCGTAGGTGGCGCGGACGTTGGTCGGCTTGCCCGAAAGCTCCGCGCCGTTGATGCGGATCGCCCCGGTGGAGCGATCGGTCAGCCCCATGATGGTCCGCATCAGCGTCGTCTTGCCGACGCCGTTGCGGCCGAGCACGCAGAGGCACTGCCCCTGCTCCAGCTCGAACGAGAAGTCCTTCAGGATGCGGGTGGCGCCGTAATACGACGTGACGTTCTCGAAGTTGAGCAGCGTGGTCATGCCGCCTCCTGCTCGCCGAGGTAGACCTCGCGCACGCGCGCGTTCCCCTCGATCTGCTGGATCGTGCCCTGGGCGAGGAGCGATCCCATGTGCATCACCACGACTTCGTCCGCGATCTCGCGCACGAAGCCCATGTCGTGCTCGACGACGACGAGGGTCGCGGTCTTGCGGAGATCCTTGAAGATACGGACGGTCTTCTCGATCTCGCCCTCGGTCATGCCGGCGATCGGCTCGTCCATCAGCAGCAGCCGCGGCTCCTGCATCAAGACCATGCCGATCTCAAGCCACTGTGTCTCGCCGTGGGAGAGGATGCCGGCGCGGTCGTTCAGGCGGTCGGTGAGGCCGGCGAGGGTCGCGATCTCGTCGAGCTTCTGCTTGAGGCCCGTGACGCGGAACTTGAACAGGTTCCAGAACGGGTTGGTCTGCCGGCTGTAGGCGACCTCGAGGTTCTGGCGCACCGTCATGTCGCGCAGCACCGCCGGCACCTGAAACTTCCGGCCGATGCCGGCGCGGGCGATGATGTGCTCGTGCTTCGCCGTGATGTCTTCGTTCGCGAAGACGATCCTGCCCGAGGTCGGTTTGATGCGGCCCGTGATGAGGTCCATCGTCGTGGTCTTGCCGGCGCCGTTGGGACCCACCAGGCAGCAGAGCGTCCCCTCGGTGACCTCCATGCTGAAGTCGTTGATGACTTTGGTGGCGTCGAAACTCTTCGACAGATTGTGGATTTCGAGAAGGCCTGGCATCGCCGCCTTTACTCCGCGGGAATGGGTTTGGCGTCGCCGTTCGGCTCGGCCGAGGCCGGTCCACGCTTGGCCGCGAACAGGCCGAGGCCGGATTCGACCAGGCTCGCGAGACCGTTCGGCAGGAACCGGACGACGATGATGAAGAAGCCGCCGAGGATCAGGAGCCAAGTGGCGAGGAAGGTGTCGCCGAGGTAGCTCTGCGCGCCCTGGATGATGAAGGCGCCGAGGATCGATCCCAGCAGCGAGTAGCGCCCGCCGATCGCCGCCCAGATCACCATCGAGAGGCTGAAGCCGACGTCGAGCTGGGCCGGCGAGACGTACTGCACCAGCATGACCCAGCAGCAGCCGGCGATCGCGGCGATGAGCCCGGAGACGGTGTAGATCACCGTTTCGTAGCCCGCGACGCTGTAGCCGAGGAAGCGGACGCGCTCGCTGTCGTCGCGGATCGCCTGGGTCACGAGCCCAAACGAGCTCTGTGTGATCAGTTTGGCGATCACGGTGGCGCCGAGCAGGAAGCCGAACACCACCCAATAGGCGGTCGGGCTGTAGGGATCGACCTCGAACCCCGCGAACTGCAGGGAGGAGGGCGGCGTCAGGCCGTTGACGCCGCCGGTGTAGGGCTGGCGGTCGATGATGATGGTGTAGAAGGCGGAGAGCATCGCGAGCGTCATGATCGCGAAGAACGGTCCCGAGACGCGCGCCCGGAACATGATGCCGCCGAACACCGCGCAGAACAGCGTGGGCGCCGCGACCGCGAGGATCATGCCGACGTAGGTGTTCTGGAACGGCTGCCAGAGCATCGGCAGGTGGTCCAGGCTGTTGTTCAGCATGAACGGCGGGATCGGATTGGATTCGTCCTGGGTCTGCATCTGCATGGTCATCGCCATGCCGTAGGCGCCGAGGCCGAAGGCGATGCCCTGGCCGAGGTTCAGGATGCCGCCGAAGCCCCAGCACAGGCTGATCGACAGCGCCAGCATCCCGTAGACGCCGTAGGTCGCGAGCTGGTTCAGCAGGAAGCTGTCGTCGACCGTCATCGGGATGATGGCGAAGCCGGCGAAGAACACGGCGTAGACCAGCCACTGCGCCGTCTTGTTGTGATAGAGATTTCCCATGGTCTCAGAGCGATCCCGCGGTGGCGTTGCTGATGGAGAGCGCGCTCATCGGCGCGCGCCGGCCTGGGCGAAGAGGCCTTGCGGGCGGAACCGCAGGAACACCACGATCAGCACGAAGATGATGAAGCGGGCGAAGGTGTCGTTGGTGAAGAAGGCGAAGACGGACTGCATCTCGCCCGTGACGCCGCTCGCCACCACGCTGCCGGCGAGGGAGCCGCCGCCGACCACGACCATGAGGAATGCCTGCACCACATAGCTCGCGCCCATGGTCGGCAGCACGATGGCGAGCACGCCGAACAGCGCGCCGGCGACGCCCGCGAGGCCCGCGCCGAGCGCGAAGGTCATCATGTAGATGCGGCCGGAGTTGATGCCGAAGGAGGCCGCCATCTCCTTGTTCTGCATCACCGCGCGGACCTGCACGCCGAACCGCGTCTTGTAGAACAGCAGCCAGAGCGCGAACACGAGGAAGGCGGTGATGGCGAGGACGACGATGCGGAACGCCGAGATCGAGGCGGAGCCGAGCATCACGTTGCTCTGGAACATCTCCGGCACGGCGAGGTACTTCGGGTCGCTGCCGAAGATCAGGCGGACGCCCTGCATCAGCACGAGCGAGACGCCGTAGGTCGCGAGCAATGTGTCGAGCGGGCGGTTGTAGAGGTAGCGGATCAGCCCGCGTTCCAGCGCGAGGCCGACCAGCGCGACGATCACGAAGGACGCCGGCAGGCACAGCAGATAGGGCAGCCCGAGATAGAACTGCAGCATATAGGAGCTGTAGGCGCCGAGCATGATGAACTCGCCGTGCGCCATGTTGATCACCCCGGCCGTGCCGTAGATGATCGTGAGCCCGAGCGCCGCGATCAGCCAGATGCTGGCGATGCTGACGCCCAGAATGAGCGCGTTCAGTAGCGATCCAAGATCCATGGCGCCTTACCCATTTCGCCCGCTTTGGGCCCTTCCAGCGCAAGTCGCGCCGTCGGCGAGCGCGGCGCTGATGTTGCGTTGCAATAAACGTGCCCCGCGGCGCGTGGGCGCCGCGGGGCGGAGACGTCAGGTCAGATGACGCTCTTGCGGATCTTGCCGTCGGGCGACTTGAGGCCGTCCTTGGTGCAGACGCCGGCGTCGGGGTAGATCGAGTACGGGTCCGGCGCGACGTGGCTGTCGGCGGCCTTCACGATCTTAAAGGTGCCGTCGGCCTGGCACTGGCCGATCTTCGGCTTCAGCCAGCAGTTGAAGTTGTTCTCGTCGATCCAGATCAGGCCTTCCGGCGAGACGTTGTCCTCGACGCGGACGCCGCCCGAATGATCGCGGATCGCGCGCGGCGTGACGTTCTCGAAGCCCACCGCGGCCGCGGCCTTCTCGAAGCCGGCCTTGAACACGTAGGCGGAGGTGTAGGTCTCCTCCATGTTGTAGTGGGTCGTGCCGTTCTTGCCGTACTTCGACTTCAGGAAGCTCTCGACGAACTTGTTGTTGGTGGGGTTGTCGAGGGACTGGAAGTAGGGGGCCGACAGGAAGTGGCCAGCGCCGAATTCGGCGCCCATGGCGCGCGTCTCGATCTCACCGGTGGTGAGCGAGGCGATCGGCATCTTGTCGGCCTTGAAGCCTTCCTGCTTGAACTGCTTGTGGAACGCGATGTCCGACGCGCCGACCACCGTCGAGAAGATGAAGTCGGGCTTGGCTTCGCGGATCTTGTTCAGCACGGGCCCGAACTCGGAGCTGCCGAGCGGGATGTACTCTTCGCCAAGCAGCTCGCCGCCGGCCTTCTGCAACCACACCTTGGCGTTCTTGTTCGACTCCTTCGGCCACACGTAGTTCGAGCCGACGAAGAACACGCGCTTGCCGAACTGCTGGACCATGAAGGGGATCAGGTCCTGCGAGTGCTGGTTGGCGAGCGGGCCGGTGCAGATGGTGTTCTGTGTGCACTCCGCGCCCTCGTAGCAGGTCGGGTAGTACAGCAGGTGGTCGCGCTGCATGACGGTGGGCAGGATCGCCTTGCGGCTCGCCGAGGTGTAGCAGCCGAACAGCGCGATGACCTTCTCGCGCAGGATCAGCTCCTTGGCCTTCTCGGAGTAGACCGCGAAGTCCGACTTGGCGTCGACGATCACGGGCTCGATCGGCACGCCGGCGACGCCGCCCGCCTTGTTGATCTCCTCGATGGCGTACTGCATCACGAGGGTCGAATCTTCCTCCGGAACCGCGAGCGAGCCGGTGAGGGAGAACAGCAGGCCGACCTTGATCGGCTCCCCCTTCTTCAGGGTCGCGCCCCAGGCCTCGCTGGCGGTCGGCAACCAAAGATGCGGCGCAGCAAGAGCGGCGGAGGCCGCTGCCGTCGTCTTCAGTAAATTACGGCGGGTGAACTGCATGTGGGCGGCCCCTAGGTGAAAGGCGTAAAGGCGAAAGAAAAGGCGGTCCGGCAAGGCTCAAGCACTTGCAACTAGACTTTACATCTAGATGCTAGGGTGCGGTGCGAAAGGTCGTCAAGGTCTTTCTTTAGAGGCATGGAAATTTCTCCGTGCGACGCAGCCCGGCGCCGTTTTCGTGCTCAAAGGCCGCTCCCTTGCTGTGCACGGCGTCGCGAAATTGAGCGGATTCGGCCGTGAGCCCCGGCGAAGCGGTCGGCGGAGGCGGCTCGCCTGATCTGTCGGCTTACTTGCGCCGAGGGCGGAGCGCGCGGTTGCGCGCGCCGGCGTCGTCATGTTTCGAAGAGGTCGTGGATGCGGCGGAGGAACAGACCGTGCTCTGCCTCCTCCGGCGACGCGTAGAGCTGGTCGTCGAGGGCGCGGGGTCCAAGGCCCAAGCCCCTTGCGTTTTCAACGAGTCGGTAGGCCTCGAACGGCTTCACCACCAGCACCGCGTAGCCGTCGGCCGCAGCCTCCCGCTGGAAATAGACCATCAGCCGCTCGAGCGCTTCGCTGCGCTGGCCGGGCTGCGGGGCGCGGCGGTGCTCGCCGATCACGGCGTCGGTCACGAGGGACCGCAAAAACTCGCGCTGTTTTCGTCCGTAGCGCCGGCGCTCCGGAAGAGTCCTGAGATCACCAGCGGCGGGCTTCGGGAGCATGCCGGTTAGCCCAGCGGCCGGGAGAGGGGGCTCATCGATCGCTTCCCACGGATAGCCGTCGCAGTGCGCGGTTTAATCTAGATGTATTGTCTAGATATTTGTCGAGGCTAACGCCGCGTCGATCCAGCCGTCAAGCTGTCGTCTTCGCGTCGAGCGCAGAAGGCGACGAGCCTCCGAGCGACGCGGAGTCCGTTGAGTTTCGCGGCCGCGTGAGGTCTCGCGCGGCGCTTGTCGCCGTTCGCGATGACCAAGCCCTGTGCCGTCGGTTGGCCCAAAGCAGCGGTGGAGCGGCTTTGCTGTCCTCTTGGAAAGGTGCGGCAATCGTGACAGAAGGTTTGGATGGCCGGGCGGCGCGCGCGTCGAAGCAGCGTCAGCGCTAGACGCAACGCAGCGCCGAGAGAAACGATCGCGTGAAGGCATGAAGGTTCTCATCGCCGACGACCACTGGGTGGTTCGACAGTCGTTGAAGCAGGTCATGCGGCGCCTGCATCAGGCGCTCGAGACCTACGAGGCCGAAACGTTCGACGAGGCGGCCGCCATGCTGGTCGAGCACGACGACATCGATCTGATGCTGGTCGACCTCGTGATGCCCGGCTTCGACGCCTTCGACGGACTGAGGCGGCTGCGCGCGAGTTTCCCCGACGTCCCCGTAGTGGTCGTGTCGGTCCACGAGGACGTGGACCACGTCCTGCGGTCGGTCGAACAGGGCGTGATCGGCTACATTCCCAAATCGTCCGGCGGCCCGGAGATCGAGCGCGCGCTCGAACGGGTGCTCGCGGGCGAGGTCAGTTTCCCCCGCCGGATCATCGAGCGCTCGGCCTCCGCACAGCCGCCGGCGGCGCCGCGGGCTCCGGCCTCGGCCGAGGCGACGAAGGCCGTGGCGGCCGCGATCGATCCCGAGCGCGATCTCGACGCCCTCACCGCCCGCGAGCGGGGCGTTCTCAGCCTGCTCGGGCGCGGCTATTCGGTGAAGCGGATCGCCGAGGAGCTGGAGCTCAGCAGCCAGACCGTCCGCGTCCATCTCGGCAACGCCATGCGGAAGCTGAACATCCGCGATCGTTCCGCCGCGGTGCACTACGCCATCAGCCGGTTCGGCGCCGCGGCGACCGCAGGACGTGGCTGATACCGACCGCGCCGCGGGCGCGGACGATCGGCTGGCCGCCATCTGGGCCGGCCTCGACGTCGCGCCCAACGGCATCCTGGTCTGGGGCGAGGATCGCCGCCTGCTCTACGTCAACGACCGGTTCCGCAAGACCTGCGATCTCCCGGCGTCGGTCGGGATGACCTACGACGCCTTCGTTTCCGCCATGGCGCGCTCGCACGAGTGCTTCCTGCCGTGCGAGCCGGACGCGTGGGAGCGCGAGGAGATCGCCGACTTCGGCGTCGAGAAGCAGCGCGACTATCTGTTCGCGACCGGCGCGGTGATGCAGGTGACCCATGCGGCCTCCCGCGTCGGCGGGATGACGGTGACCTTCACCGACGTGACCGCGATCAAGCGCAACGAAACGGCGCTGCAGCTCGCCAAGGAGGCGGCGGAGGCCACCGACGAGGCGAAGTCGCGCTTCCTGCGGGCCGCGAACCACGACCTCCGCCAGCCGCTCGCATCGCTCAAGATCCTGATCTACAACTGCATTCGCGAGCCGGTCGAGGAGCATCGCTCCGACATGCTGCACGCCATGGGCGTGGCCGTCTCGATCATGGAGGATCTGCTCGGCGCGCTGCTGCAGATCGGGCAGCTCGACGCCGGCCGCATCCAGCCGCGGATCACCTCGTTCCAGCTGTCGCAGCTGTTCGAGCGCCTCGACATCCAGTTCCGCCATCAGGCGGAGGAGAAGGCGTTGCGGCTGAAGTTCGTCGCCCCGCGGGGCACGATCGCGACCGACCGCGCGCTGCTGGAGCGGATCCTCAGCAATTTCGTCGCCAACGCGATCCGCTTCACCGAGGTCGGCGGCGTCGTGGTCGGATGCCGCCGCGAGGGAAAGAACCTCCGCATCGAGGTCGTCGACACCGGCCGGGGCGTGCGGCCGCAGGACCGCGAGCGGGTCTTCGACGAGTTCTACCGCGCGACCGAAGAGCGGCGGATGCAGAAGAACGGCCTCGGCCTCGGCCTCAACATCGTCAAGCGGCTGGCCGAGCTGCTCGAGCACCCCGTCCGCCTGCGCTCGGAGGTCGGCAAGGGCTCGATCTTCTCGGTCACCGTGCCGCTCGGGAACATCTGGCACAGCGAGGCCGGCCGGGAGGTGGAGATCAGCGAGGCGGTCGCGGGCGAGTTCGTCGGCACGCCGGTCATCCTGGTCGAGGACGACGACATTTTGCGCGAGACCATGACCCAGCTGCTGCGCCGCTGGGGGATCGACGTGCATGCGGCGGCCGACGAAAGCGAAGCCATCCGCCTGGTGGAAGGCGGCGTCGTGCCCCAGCTGATCGTGGCGGACTACAACCTGAAGACGCGGACGGGCGTGGACGTGGTCGAAGGCGTGCGGCAGGCGATCGGCGCCGCGACGCCCGCGATGATCGTCACCGCGGACGCGGAGCCGCGAGTGCTCGAAGGCATCCGCGCCGCGGGTCTTCCGGTGCTTGTGAAGCCGGTCAGCCCTCCGCGGCTGCGGGTTCTGATGCACAACCTGCTTTTTGAACCTAGTCTCACGAAATTGTCCGGCCGCTGAGCGCGCGGCCCGAGGGAACGCAGAGCGTGGCCGCCAGCCAAGACGTCGTGCCGATCGGCAGCATGATCCCGCTCACGGGGCCTTCAGCCGCCGACGGCGCGGAATTCCGCAAAGGCATGATCCTCGCGGTCGAGGAGCTGAACGCGCGCGGCGGGCTGCTGGGGCGGCCGATACGGCCGATCTTCGCCGACACCTGCCGCCAGACCGCGGAGGAGGTCGTCGGCGCGGCCCGCTGGCTGATCGAGAAGCATCAGGTCCACGCCATCGTCAACGGCTACAACATCGGGCCGCAGAACTCGGAATACGAGCCGATCGCGGACGCCGGCATCATCTACGTCCACGCCAACACGCTGCTGCAGCACCACGACACGGTGATGAGCGACCCCGAGCGCTACTTCGGCTGCTTCATGGCGGACCCGGCGGACTACTGGTACGGGCCGGGCTTCATCAAGTTCATCTCCTGGCTCCGGGATTCCGGCCAGTGGACCCCGAACTCGGACAGGCTCGCGATCATCTCGGGCTCGAAGCCCTACAGCATCGTCATCGCCAACGCGATGGCGGCCGCCGCCGCCGACTTCGGCTGGCGTCTCTGCTTCGGGCCGAAGATCGTCCAGACGCCGACCAGCCAGTGGCGCGACGTGCTGGACGAGGTGCGCGCCACCAACCCGGCCGTCATCGCCAACACCCACTTCTACGCCGGCGACCTCGCGCATTTTCAGCGCCAGTTCAGCGAGAAGCCGATGGACTGCATCGTCTACCTGCAATACGGCGCGATGCATCGCACCTTCACCGACATCGCCCAGGAGGCGGCGGTCGGCGTCATCGTCTCCTCGGTCATCGGCCTGCTACGCGACGATATGGGGAAGCGCTTCGAGGCGCGCTACAACGCCCGCTTCGGCGAAGGCTCGACCGCGACGATCGGCTGCCAGTCCTACAGCAACATGCACCACTACGCCGTCGCCGCCGCCATGGCCGGCGGCTCGGGCCCGCCCGGCGACTTCGAGCAGAACCGCAAGGTCGCCTTCGCGCTGAAGGGCATGATCTACCGCAGCGTCCACGGCACGATCCGCTACCACCCCGACTGGCAGGCCGTGGTGCCGTACCCCGTCGTGACGCACGATCCGTCGCTCGGGATGCCGCACATTTTCTACCAGATCCAGGACTTCCGGAAGCCGCTCTCGATGATCGCGCCGGAGCCCTACAACACCGAGCGCTTCGTCTATCCGCCCTGGATGAGCGGGCGAGGGACGGCGGTTCGCCCGGCGGCGCCGGGCAATCCGCGGGGGCTTACGGGGCTGTAGGCCGCAAAGGCTTGAAGCCGGCGCGGTTTCGGGCGTTAATCGGCTCAAGGCGGCGCGACAGGATGGTCGCGGCGCGTCTCCGGCAAAGGCGCCGGGCGGCAGGCGTCTCGACGACCCGCCGCGCATCCCGCGCTTTTCCCAGACATTCCGGAGACCGCCATGGCTGCAACGCCGGCGTCGGGCCGCCTGTCCGCCCACGAGATCCACGACGAGCCGTTCTATCGCCCGGTCGGCGACGAGATCGAAATCTTCGCCGCGGCCTACGCCAGCCGCCTGCCCGTCATGCTCAAGGGACCGACCGGCTGCGGCAAGACCCGCTTCGTCGAGCACATGGCGTGGCGCCTGAAGCGGCCGCTGGTCACCGTCGCCGCGCATGAGGACCTGACCGCGGCGGACCTCGCCGGCCGCTTCCTGCTCGCGCCCGAGGGCACGGTCTGGCACGACGGCCCGCTCACCATGGCGGTGCGCGAAGGCGCGATCTGCTACCTCGACGAGATCGTGGAGGCGCGGCAGGACACGACCGTCGTCATCCACCCGCTGACCGACGCGCGCCGGGCGCTGCCGTTGGAGAAGAAGGGCGAGCTGGTTCAGGCGCACCCCGATTTCCAGCTCACGATCTCCTACAACCCCGGTTACCAGAGCGCGGTGAAGGACCTCAAGGAGTCCACCAAGCAGCGCTTCGTGGCGATCGAGTTCGACTACCCGGAGGCCGGGATCGAGGCCGAGATCGTCGCGCGGGAGGCCGGCGTTTCCGTCGATCTCGCCGGGACGCTGGTCGATGTCGGCTTGCGCTCCCGCAACCTGCGGGGCCACGGCCTGGCCGAGGGCGCCTCGACCCGCATGCTGATCCACGCCGCGGTGCTCGCCCGCGGCGGCGCCTCGCTCGAGGCCGCGGTGCGCTCCGCGATCCTGCTGCCGATCACCGACGAGCGGGATGTTCGGGACGCGCTCGGCGCCGCGATCGCGGCCGGGCTGCCCGCAGCCGCGCGCCCGCGGTGAGCGTGGACGCCGTGCTCGACGCCAGCCCGCAGGCGTTGGCGCGCCGGGACGTCGCGCGCCTGCTGCTCGGCCGCGAGGACGTGGGCCCGACGCTCGCCCAGACGCTGCGACGGCTCGACGCCGTCTGGTCGGAGGCCGAGGTCGAGCTCTGGGCGGGCGGCGTCCTTACCCTGCTGCACGCCAACGCGGGCGCTCGCTGCCTCCGCGCTTTTGCCCGCGCGACGGACGCCCTGGCCGGCCGGCAGGACGCCGCAGCGCTCGCGCGTGACGCTGCAAGCGCCGCTGAGGTCGCGCGCCATGGCGGGTCGCAGGCGGGGCGGGCGACGCTCGACGCGCTGCCCGCCGCAGCGCTCAAGCTCCCGGGATGGCATGAGCGCGCCAAGTGGTGGGCCGGCCTCGCGCGTCTCGCGCGGGAAGCCCCGGACTGTCTCGCGCCCGTCTGCGAGCGCTCGTCCGCGTTGCTTGGCCACGGTGACGGCGCCGCCTTCGAGAGTTTCGTGGCGGCGGGCCTGAAGGCCTGCGGCGTGGACCGGGAGAAGCGCCGCGCGTTCTTCACGCTGCAGGACCCGGAAGCCCGCGCCCTGCTGGAGCGGGCCGCGGGCGCCGTCGCTTTCCAGGACGTCGAACGCCGCCTGAAGCTGTTCGGACGCGCGCTCTGGGGCCAGGCCCCGCGGCTCGCCGCGCTGCAGGGCGCGGGCGTCTCCGCCGCGCCGCAGCGCGCGTCGATCGTCGGCGATCTCGTGCGCCTGCCCGCGGTCTACCGCGGCGTCACCGGCGCGCGCGCCGAGCCGCTCTACCGGGCGGCGCTCGCCCACGCCCTGGCGCACCAGGCGTTCAGCCGGCGCCAGCGGGCGGAAAAGCTGAAGCCGCTGCAGATCGCGCTGGTCGGCCTCGTCGAGGACGCCCGCGTGGAGGCGCTCGCGCTCAAGAGGCATCCCGGCCTCAAGGCGCTCTGGTCGCCGTGGCACATGGCGCAGCCCGGCGACGCCATGACGGCCGCGTTCCTGATGGCGCGGCTCGCGCGGGCGCTGTTCGACCCGGATTACCAGGACGACGACGGCTTCGTGGAGAAGGGGAGGCGGCTGTTCGCGGAGGCCGCCGGCCGGCTCGACGACCCGACCGCGGCGCGCGCCATCGGCGGCCTGCTCGGCCACGACCTCGGCCAGATGCGGCTGCGGTTCGACCCCAAGATCTACGTGCCCGAACCGCTCTACCGCGACGACAACCTGGGCCTCTGGACCTTCGACGACGAGCCCGACCAGCAGGCCGACGAGATCGAGCAGGCGGTCGACGCGGCGCGGCTGACGCCGCAGGAGGCCGACGAGGGCCGCGAGGGCGACGAGCCGCCGAAGCCCGAGGCGGGCCGCGCCCGCGAGGCGCCGGCCGACGACCGCGGCGTCGCGATCGCGACCTATCCCGAGTGGGACCGGGCGGCTGGCGTCGAGCGGCCGGACTGGACCACGGTGCGCCTCGTGGCGGCGGCTGTCGGCGACGCCCGCGCGCTGGAGGACAGGCTCGACCGCCTCGGCGGTTTTCGCGACAGGATCGCGAGGCTCGTGCGGGGCGCGCGCGTGGGGAAGGCAGCGCGGCTGAAGCGTCAGCCGGAAGGCTTCGACCTCGATCTCGACGCCGCGGTCGGCGCGGCGATCGCGCTGCGCACCGGCGACCTGCCCGACGACCGCATCCACCGCGCCTCCGGCCGCCGCGCCCGCGACGTGGCGACCGTCGTGCTGGTGGACGTCTCGGAATCCACCCGCGACCGCGTCGGCGGCGGCACGGTGCTCGGCATCGAGAAGCTCGCGGTGGCGGCGCTCGGCCACGCCATGGAGACGGCCGGCGACGTCTTCGCGGTGCGCGCCTTCGCCTCCTGCGGGCGGGAGGAGGTGCGGCTGACGGAGGTGAAGAACTTCGACGGCCGCATGGACGCCGCCGCCATGGCGCGGCTGGCGGGGCTCGAGCCCGGCCTTTCGACGCGCCTCGGCGCCGCGCTCCGGCATGTGGGCGCGGAGCTGGAGGACGTCCGCTCGCACCGCAAGCTCGTCATCGCGCTGACCGACGGCGAACCCTCCGACATCGACGTGACGGACCCGCTTGACCTGGTGGAGGACGCCCGCCGCGCCGCGCTCTCCCTCAGGCGGCGCGGCGTCGACGTGTTCGGCGTGACGCTCGGGCCGCTGGCGGCGACCGACGTGTTCGGCCGGGCGAACACCATGCCCGCGCGACGGCTCGACGACCTGCCTGCGCGGCTGTCGGAGCTGTATTTCCGGCTGGCGCGGCTGTGAACAGATCGGCGTTCAAACCCTCGCTGTCATCCTCCGGCTTGACCAACGGCCGTCCAGCGCCGGATCGGGATAAGCAGGTAGTGATTTGAAACACTTAGCCCTCTCACCCGCCGCTTCGCGGCGACCTCTCCCCGCTGGGGAGAGGTAAGGGGTCGCGCCTTTCTTCACCTCTCCCCGGCGGGGAGAGGTCGACGTGCGAAGCACGTCGGGTGAGGGGGGCTTGAGACCTCAAAATGCATCGCTCTATGCAAGAACGTCTGGCATGGGTGGTCCGGTCAAGCCAGACCGAGACGCGGCGTCAACCGCTCTACTTCCGCCGGCGCGCAGGGGCGAAGCCCAGCATCGCCGCCACGCCGACGTTGAAGAGCGTCTCGACGCCCGTTGCGATGCGTCCGCCGTTGGCCGCGAGCATCCGCACGCCGACGCCGGCGCCGTTCGGCAGCGGGCTCGCGCCCGCCCGGCAGCCGACGGACTCCAGCGCCTGTTCGAGCGCCTCCGCCGAAGGCAGCATGTCCGCAGGACCGAACAGCATCGCCGAGCCGTAGGCCCCCATGCCGTCGCCGAGCAGCGAGGCCGGCCCGATGAGGTCAGCGCCGTCGACCGTCGAGCGGTCGAGCACGAGCCGGCGCCCGTCGGGCCCATGGACCGTGACTTCCGAGGTCAGCGACCGGAACGGGCGATCCCGCCCCGCGAAATCATGCCAGGCGACGCCGTCCGCTAGGATCGCCAGCGCGCCCTCGCCGAGGCGCAGGGTGGTCTTCGCCGCAAGCTCGGCCCCGGGAAACAGGATCAGCGGATCCAGCGTCAGCGCCCCGAAGGCGCCGGCGCCGACCGTCATCTCGGTCGTCTGCCGCGCGCGCGCCGCGCCGGTGTCGTGCACCACGGTCGCGGCCTGGCTCGTCACATGCGCCGCGGCGCCGTCCTTCACCGTGAGCGCGAGGTCGAGCACGTCGCCGCGGTAGACGCCGCCCGAGGCCGACTGCAGGTAGAGCGTCGCGAGATCGGGCCGCGCGCGGTCGAGCGCGAAGGGCCGCGTGGTGTGAAAGGGGTAGGGGCTGACCTGCCGGATCAGCGCCGAGCGACCGCCGCCGCGGGCGAAGACCAGCTCGGCGCGGCGATGGCGCCCGGCGGCGGCCTCGCCGGAGGCGTAGTCGGCCGGCTTCATTCGCGGAACAGCACGGCGCGGCAGATGGCGTCGGCCAGGTCTTCCACCCCGTCGCCGGCGCGGGCGTTGGTGGCGATGACGGGATGATCGCCCCTGACAGCGCGGGCCTCCGCCAGCATGCGCTCGAGATCGACGCCCACGTGGGGCGCGAGGTCGATCTTGTTCACGACCAGCAGGTCGCTCTTCAGCACGCCCGGCCCCTTCTTGCGGGGGATGTCGTCGCCGCCGGCGACGTCGATCACGAAGATCCACCAGTCCACGAGGTCGAGCGAGAAGGTTGAGGCGAGGTTGTCGCCGCCGGACTCGAACACGATCAGCTCAAGGCCGGGAAAGCTCGCCTCCAGTTCGTCGCCCGCCGCCATGTTGAGCGTCGGGTCCTCGCGGATGACGGTGTGCGGGCAGGCGCCGGCCTCGACCGCGAGCACGCGCTCCGGCTCGATCAGCCCGGAGCGCCGCAGCCGCTCGGCGTCCTCCTTCGTGACGAGGTCGTTGGTGACGACCGCAAGGTTGACGTCGCGGGCGCGCAGCACCGGGATCAGCCGCTCGATCAGCGCGGTCTTGCCGGAGCCGACCGGGCCGCCGATCCCGATGCGGGCGGCGGTTGTCTTCGGCGTCGTCCCGCTGTCGGCGGAAGCAGCCGGCGCCGGTCTGCCCCCCTCCCCCTTGCGGGGGGGGGCGGGGGGTGGGGGTGGCCCCGGATGAGGCTCGAACGTGGCCGCTGCGTTACGCCCGAGCGCGGCGCTGGGTTCTGGACCACCCCCACCCTTACCCTCCCCGCAAGGGGGAGGGGGCGGAGACGTCGTGCTCCGATGGACTGCCTTGGTGTCGATCATCGCCTTCACCTCAGCATGTAGCGCCGCGCGAGCGGCAGTTCGGTCGCGGGCTCGCAGGTCGCGAGTTCGCCGTCGACGAAGACGTCGAAGGTCTGCGGGTCGACGCGGATGTGGGGCAGGGCGTCGTTGTGCAGCATGTCGGACTTCTTCAGCCCCCGCGTGCCGCTTGCCGGCAGCAGGATCTTGGAGACGCCGAGCTCCTCCCGCAGGCCGCGGGCGATGGCGAGCGGGTGCACGAAGCAGGCGGAGAGCGCCGGCGCGGCCTTGCCGTAGGCGCCCCACTGCGGACGCAGCATCATCGGCTCGCAGGTCATCAGCGAGGCCGCGCTGTCGCCCATGGCGCCCCAGGCGATGAAGCCGCCCTTGATGATGAGCTCCGGCTTTATGCCGAAGAACGCCGGCCGCCAGATCACGATGTCGGCCATCTTGCCGTCTTCCAGCGAGCCGATGTGCTGGGCGATGCCAAAGGTGCGCGCGGCGTTGATCGTATATTTGGCGACGTAGCGCTTGATGCGCTCGTTGTCGCCGAAGCCGGGCTTCTCCTCCGGCAGCAGGCCGCGCTGGTCCTTCATCTTGGAGGCGAGCTGCCAGGTCCGGCAGATGACCTCGTGGATGCGGCCCATGCCCTGGCTGTCGGAGCCCAGCATCGAGATCGCGCCGATGTCGTGCAGGATGTCCTCGGCCGCGATGGTTTGCGCGCGGATACGGCTTTCCGCGAAGGCCACGTCCTCCGGGATCGCCGGATTGAGGTGGTGGCAGGTCATGGTCATGTCGAGGTGTTCGTCGAACGTGTTGACCGTGTAGGGGTTGGTCGGGTTCGTCGACGACGGCAGGCAGTAGCCTTCGCCCGCCACGCGGATGATGTCCGGGGCGTGGCCGCCGCCAGCGCCCTCGGTGTGGTACATGTGGATCGTCCGGCCGCCGATCGCGGCCAGGGTGTCCTCCAGGAAGCCGCTCTCGTTCAGCGTGTCGGTGTGCAGCTGCACCTGGTAGTCGAACTCGTCGGCCGAGCGCAGGCAGGCGTCGATCGTCGCCGGCATCGCCCCCCAGTCCTCGTGGATCTTGAGCCCGAGGCATCCCGTCTCGAGCTGCTCCCTGAGACAGCCCGGAATGTGGCTGTTGCCGCGGCCGAGGAAGCCGAAGTTCATCGGCCAGGCCTCGGAGGCCTGGATCATCTTGCCGGTGTTGAACGGGCCGCCGGAGTCGATGCCGACCGTGATGGGGCCGAGCGAGCCGCCGAGCATGGTCGTCAGGCCGCTCGCCAGCGCGTGGTCGACGAGCCCCGCGGAGTCGAAGTGCACATGCACGTCGATGCCGCCGGCGGTGGCGATCAGGCCCTCGCAGTCGCGCACGGTCGTGCCGGCGCCGACGATCAGCCGCGGGTCGACGCCGTCCATGACCGCGGGGTTGCCGGCCTTGCCGACGCCGACGATCCTGCCGTCCTTGATGCCGAGATCGCCTTTGACGATTCCGAGCACGGCGTCGATCACCAGCACGTTGCACAGGAGGAAGTCGAGCGCGCCCTCAGCGTTGGCGATGCCGGCGGCGAGCCCCATGCCATCGCGCAGCGTCTTGCCGCCGCCGTGCAGGCACTCGTCGCCGTAGGTCGCGTAATCCTTCTCCACCACGGCGATGAGCGAGGTGTCGCCGAGCCGGACGCCGTCGCCGACGGTCGGTCCATAGAGCGCGGCGTAGTCCTTGCGGGCGATCGTGACCATGGCTTGTCTCCTCAGGCGCCGCGGAAGCCGGCCGCGCGGGCCTTGGCGAGCGCGACGTCCTTCGCCTCCGGACTGGTGGTGTCGCCGCCGAGGCCATTGAGGCCGCCGACGAAGCGGCTCCCGCCGAAGGTCGTCAGCGTCACCTCCTTGGTCTGCCCCGGCTCGAAGCGCACGGCGGTCCCTGCAGGAATGTCGAGCCGCATGCCGAAGGCCGCCGCGCGGTCGAAGTCCATCGCGCGGTTCACCTCGAAGAAGTGGAAGTGCGAGCCAATCTGCACCGGCCGGTCGCCGCTGTTGGTCGCCTCCAGCATCACGCGCGGACGCCCGTCGTTCAGCTCGATCTCGCCCTCGAGCGCGAGCGTCCCGCCGGGCTGCACCGGATCGGCGTCGGATCCCTCCGCAGGACGGATCGGCTCGTGCACCGTGACAAGCTTAGTGCCGTCGGGAAATACGCACTCGACCTGCAGGATGTGCAGCATGGCGGGCACGCCCGAAAGCACGTCGTCGCTGGTCAGCACGGTCGCGCCGAAGCCGATGAGGTCGGCGACCGTGCGGTCCTCGCGGGCGCCTTCCAGGATCTCGTCGGTGATCAGCGCCACCGCCTCCGGGTAGTTGAGCTTCAGCCCCTTCGCCCGGCGTTTTCGGGCGAGCTCCGCCGCGGTGAAGATCGTCAGGCGTTCGAGTTCCGTCGGGGTCAGCAGCATGGGCGCTCGCGGAGGGTCAGTTCGAGAAGAGGCGAAGCTCGCCCCGGGCGTGGCGGGCGGCGGCGATGTCGAGGCGGGGCGCGAAGCTCGCGATCTTGTCCGGCGCAGGCGCTGCGGCGAGCTCGGCGAGCACCGGCAGCAGGCGGCGGACGACGGCCTGCGCCGCGACCGCGCCGACGACGCCGAGACGGACGGCGGCGGTGGTGAAGCCGGAGAGAACCATGTAGCCGGAGGCGAGCGTCGCGCCTTCGGCGTCGAGGCCCGCGCCGCGCCAGACCACCCCTTGCGTCGGCGCGAGATGGCCCTGCGCGCGGCCGGCGCGCACCCGCGCCTGCCAGTCCGCCGCGCCCGGCGTCGCGATGCGGACATGGGCCGCTAGAAGCCCCGCGCCATTGCGGCGGGAGCCGGCGCGGAACGGCTCGGAGAGCGTCGCCGCCTCCACCTCGGCGTCGATCTCGGCGACCGCGTCGAGATCGCCCGCGCGGTCGAACGCCTGCAGCATGGCGACCCGGTCGGCGGTCGCCCAGCGGCGGCGAAGAACGCCGGCGATCACCCGCTCCAGCGCCTCGCCGTCCAGAGGCTCGGACGCCGCGAGGCCTTCGAGCCCGTTCGAGAACGCGAAGCCGCCGCTCGGAAAGGCGGCGTCCGCCTGCCACATCGCGAGCAACGGGCCGATCACGCCGCGAGGTCCTGCGTGACCACGGTGCTCTTGATCGAACGGCCGGCGAACAGCGCGTCGAGCCGCGCGAAGTAGGCCTCCGCCGGCCCTTCGAGCGCGACCAGCAGGCACTCGCCCTCGAAGCGCACGCGCCAGTGCAGGTTGCCGGCGTGGTAGCCGAGCTCGACCGCGTCGGCGATCGAGGCCGGCTGCAGGCGAAGCCAGCGCTCCACCTCCGCCCGCACCACGATCGCGCGGTCGTCGTCGATCAGCAGCACGGCGCCGTCGAACAGCTTCTGCTCGCGGGGCAGCGCGATCGCCAGCTCCTCGCCCTTCGGCGTGGTGAGGCGCAGGCGGCGGCGCGCCATGTCGGCGCTCGCGATGGTCACGGTCTCCACAGCCCCGCGGTGTTCGAGATGATGGAGGCGCCGGTGGAGGCCGGGCTCGGCCCTGTCTCCGACGACGCTGTCGATGTGCAGCATTGAGGCGGGTCCTGTGGTGGCGCGCGGCGTCAGGAGGCGAGCAGGTCCTTGAGCTTGGCGTCGATGAAGTCGACGTCGGTCGGGTTGGTGCCGGGGCCGCCGGCGAAGTGGCCCCAGATCGAGGGCACCGGCACGAGGGTGGCGTTAGGCATGTGCGCGACCTCGAACTCGCTGTCCTCGGGGGGGAAGTAAAGGTCGGTCTGCCCCGGCATCACGAAGGCCTTGGCCTTGATCGCGCCGAGCGCGGCCTTCAGGTCGCCGCCGTAGAGCGGGTTGTCGCTGATGTCGCCGTTCTGCCAGGTCCACAGCATCGTCAGCAGGTTGTTGGCGTCCTTGGGCAGGAAGAAGCCCTCCCAGAAGGCCACGAGGAAGTCCTCGAGCGAGGAGTAGCCCAGCGCTTCGATGTCCAGCTTCTCGCGATAGAACGCCTGAGAGAAGCCCCATCCGGCATAGACCCGCGCCATCGCCCGAAGGCCCCGCGCCGGCTTGTCGACGTACCAGCCCTCGGCGAAGGCGGCGTCCGCGGTCAGCGCGGCCTTCACGCCCTCGAGGAACACGAAATTGTGCCGCGAGCACTTGGCGGACCCGCAGAACGGCGCGATCAGGTCCATCATCTCGGGGAACAGCGCGCCCCAGTGGAAGGTCTGCAGCGCGCCCATCGACCAGCCCGTCACCAAGCGGACATGCTCGATCCCGAACAGCTCCGTCACCAGCCTGTGCTGGACCATGACGTTGTCGTAGGCCGTCACCTGCGGGAACCGCGGGCCGTTGTAGGGCTCCGGCGTGTTGCTCGGCGACGACGACAGACCGTTGCCGAGCATGTTCGGCACGATGATGAAGTATTTTTCCGGGTCGAGCGCCCGGCCGGGGCCGATCAGCCACTCGTTCTCGTAGTGCTGCCCCGAATACCAGGTCGGGTAGACGATCACGTTGTCCTTGGCGGGGCTCAGCGTCCCGTAGGTCTTGTAGGCGAGCTTCGCCCCACGGATCGTCGCGCCGCGTTGCAGGGACACATCGCCCAGTTCAAAGATCTTGTAGTCGACCGTCATCGCGAAAACCTCCTCGGGGCGTGGACCCGAGGCGCGTCGGGATGACCGGCGCGCCCCGGACGGCGTCGCTCAGCGGTGGACGGTCTTTGAGGTCGGAAGCCCCTCGATCGGGCATTCGTCGACGCCGACCGTCGGGCGCGTGAAGGACTCGACCATCTCGCGCGTGCCCTCCGGATCGGCGATCCAGCGCTTGTAGAAGTCGTAGGGGCACTCGGCCGCGCCCTTGTCGCCGTCGCCGGAGTTGATCATGCCGGTGTAGCCGCGGTGGACCAGCTTAAAGAGGTGGTTGTTGGACTGGCTGGTCTTGCGGAAGTCGCGGATCAGCGAAACCGAGAGCTGGGCGTAGTTGATCCCGTTCTCCTCGGTACCGCACTCGCCGAGCGTGCGGCCGTCGAAGCCGACGATCGCGGAGTGGCCGAAGTAGGAGTAGACGCCGTCGAAGCCCGTGGCGTTGGCGACCGCCACATAGGTGTTGTTCGCCCAGGCCATGGCCTTGGCCATCACCACCTGCTGGTCCTTCGCCGGGTACATGTAGCCCTGGCAGCGGACGATCAGCTCGGCGCCGCGCATGGCGCAGTCGCGCCAGATCTCGGGGTAGTTGCCGTCGTCGCAGATGATCAGGCTGATCTTCAGGCCCTTCGGACCGTCGGAGACGTAGGTGCAGTTGCCGGGGTACCAGCCCTCGATCGGCACCCACGGCATGATCTTGCGGTACTTCTGAACGATCTCGCCCTGGTCGTTCATCAGGATCAGAGTGTTGTAGGGCGCCTTGTTTGGGTGCTCCTCGTGGCGCTCGCCGGTGAGCGAGAACACGCCCCAGCACTTCGCCCTGCGGCAGGCGTCGGCGAAGATCTCGGTCTCCTCGCCGGGGATCGCCGCGGCGGTGTCGCACATCTCCTTCGAGTCGTACATGATCCCGTGGGTCGAGTACTCGGGGAAGATCACGAGGTCCATGCCCGGCAGGCCGGCCTTCATGCCGACCACCATGTCGGCGATCTTCTTGGCGTTCTGCAGCACCTCGGCCTTCGTGTGCAGGCGGGGCATCTTGTAGTTCACCACCGCCACGCCGACGGTGTCGTTGCTCGAGCCGATGTCACCGTGAATCATGTTCAGTCTCCTTGGGGCCTCCGGGCGCTTCGCATGAGCGCCGCGGGCGGAACGCGCGCCCCCCGTCGCCGCCGGCGCAGCGTGCGCCGGCGCGGCGTCGAGCAGCCCGCGGGGTCGAAGTGTCTGGTCCGGCGAAGCAAAGGCGCAGTCCGCGCCTGCGTCGCCAAATGAAATCAGCACCAAAACGACCGACGACGGCGCTGTCGCGGACGTGAAAAACAAAAAAGCCCGCCAAATCCTCTCGGGAGGATCTGTCGGGCTACATCGCCAAGCCGGATCGACCACCTTGTGATCCGGCGAAGTCGCTCGGCCGCTGCATCGCGCTCAAGCAACGCGGGGAGCTAAGCACCATCCGCGCGGAAGTTCAATAGCTCGTTGGCGTTGATGATCGCGCTCGCCATCTCCTCCATCGGCACCCGCTTCGACATGGCCTGGCGGCGGATGGTCTGGAACGCCTCCTCCTCGGAGATGCCCTGGTTCGCCATCAGGATGGTCTTGGCTTTCTGGATCTGCTGGATGCCGTTGAGCTTGCGCTCGAGCTTGCGCAGCCGCCGGGCCTGCTCCTTGCGCTCGAGCCAGAGGCTGCGCGCGAGCGCGATTTGCGTGAGCAGGCCGAAGGGCTTAAGCGGCCGCTCGATCACTGCGAGCGCGCCGCTCTCCAGGAGCAGCGAGAGCGTCGAGGGGTTCTCGTAGCCAACGATCGCGATCACGGTCGGGGGCGAGTCGGCGCGCGACTTCATCAGCTTCAGCAGCCCGTCGCGGTCCTCCTGCTCGATCGTCAGCAGCACGAGGTCGACGTTGTCGGAGTAGGCCTCGGGGATTGGCCAGGTCGTCTCCACGAAGCAGCCGATGCGCTTGAGGTGATCGACGAGCTGCTTGCCCTCTGGATCGTTGGGGTGGATCGCCTGGACGCGCAGGCCTTTGATGTCGCGCAGGATCTGGATCGCCATCGCCCGCGGCCTCAGCGCGCGCCGGGCGACGGTTCGACGAAGTCCGCGGACCAGTCGTCGAGCCGTTGCGTCACGCAGTAGGGATCGGGCTTCACGCGCACGCCGGGGTTCCAGACGATCTGGAACGCGCCCTTGGCGTCGAGCCGCGCCACCCGCGGCCAGAGGTAGGTGTGATGGTTCTCCGGGTCGACGCGCACGCGGCCCTGCGGCGCGTCGATCTCGACGTCCATGATCTCGGCCAGCACCCGCCGCGGGTCGTCCGCGCCGGCGCGCGCGAGGGCTGCGGCCGCGAGATGGACCTGGAAGTAGGCGGCCTCCGCCGCCGAGGGGATCGGCGCGTCGGCGCCGAAGCGCTGGCGATAGGCCGCCACAAACTTGCGGGCCGCGGGCGAGCCGAGCGTCGAGAAGAAGGTCGCGGCCGAGATGTGGCCTTCGGCGACGCCCGGCCTCATCTCGGCGACGTCGGCCTCGGAGGTGGTGAGGCTCGCGATCGGCATGTCGGACGCCTTGAATCCGGCGTCGGCGTAGGCCTCGTAGAACGCCGGCGTCGCCTGGCCGACGATGGTCGAGAAGATCACGTCGGGACTGAGCTTCCGGATCCGCTTGATCACGGTCTTCAGGTCGTCCGCGGCGGCGTCGAGGGGAATGTAGATCTCGTCGAGGACCTTGCCGCGCGACTGGACCACGAAATCGCTCATGATCCGGTTGGTCTCGTAGGGGTAGACGTAGTTCGAGCCGACGAAGAGATAGCGCGGGCCCTGGCGGGCCAGCAGGTACTTGGCGAGCTGGAACGCGTTCTGATTCGGCGCGGCGCCGGTGTAGATCGTCTGCAGCGAGTACTCGAAACCCTCGTAGAGCGTGGGATAGAACAGCAGGCCGCGGAAGGGCTCCACCGCCTGCAGCACCGCCTTGCGGACGCTCGACATGTAGCAGCCGAAGATCAGGCGGACGCCGTCGGCCGCGATCAGCTGCTCGGCGAGCGCCCGGAAGCGCTTGGGGTCCGAAGCGCCGTCATAGACGACCGGCTGGAGTTCGCGGCCCATGACGCCGCCGGCGGCGTTGATCTCGTCGATCGCCAGCAGCGTCGCGTTGAGCTGGGCGCGCTCGACGTTGGCCGTCACGCCCGTCATCGAGAACAACACGCCGATCCGCCAGGGCTCGCCCGTCACCGTCACGCTCCGCACCGTCCATCCCGCCCGCGCTCGGCGGCCGGACGCATGGATAGACCATTTTTCGCGCGCGCAGCACGCCCTCGTTGCTCTTTGACGCGCCACGCCTAAAATCCGGTCGCCGCGGCGCCGATCGCGGTTGCGCGGAGCGCGGAGCTCCGCCCTAATAGGCCGCAGCGGCCCCGGACCAGGCTCGTCGCGCCCCCATAATCCCGGTTGCGGACCCCATGACCCTCATCACGACGCCGTCGCGCGACGACGCGGCGGTCGACGACTTCCATCGCCTGTTCGACGCCGTCGCCGCCTGCGGCGCCACCGTAGGCGGCGGCGTCGAGCGCCAAAGCGCCAGCGCCGCCGACGGCGCGGCGCGGCGCGTTTTCGCCGCGGCGCTCGAGGCGGCCGGCGCGACGGTGCGGACCGACGCCGTCGGCAACCAGTACGGCGTGTTCGCGCTCGCCGACCGGATCGACGCGCCGCTGGTGATGCTCGGCTCCCACCTCGACAGCCAGCCGCGCGGCGGGCGCTTCGACGGCGCGCTCGGCGTCGTCGCGGCGGCGGCGGTCGGCGCGGCGCTGATGCGCGCCAAACGGGCGGGCGCCCGCTTCGACGCTGACTATTGCGCGGTGAACTGGACCAACGAGGAGGGCGCCCGCTTCCGCCCGAGCCTGCTCGGCAGCGGCTTCTTCACGGGCAAGCACGACGCGGACTTTGCACTCTCCCGCGCCGACGACGCCGGCGTGACGCTGGGCGAGGCGCTCGCCGCCATCGGCCAGCGCGGGGCGGACGCGCCGCCGCCGTTGCCGGCCTGCTATCTCGAGCTCCACATCGAGCAGGGCCTCCATCTCGAGAGCGCGGCCGCGGACATCGGCGTCGTCCGCCGCAACTGGGGAGCGATCAAGGTCGACGTCCGGTTCCAGGGCGAGCAGGCCCACACCGGCCCGTGCCCGATGCCGCTCCGCCGCGACGCGTTGCTCGCCGCCGCCTACCTCATCGCCGAGGCGCGGGCGATCGCGGACCGGTGGCCGGGCGTGGTCCACACCTCCGTCGGCCGCATCGTCGTGGCGCCGAATTCGGCCAACGTCGTGCCGTCCGAGGTCGCGCTGTCGCTGGAAATACGCTCGGCCGACGACGCGGTGCTGGCGGAGGCCGGCGCGCTCGGCGCCCGCGCCATCGCCGAAGCGGCGGAGCGCGCCAACGTCACCGTTACGGCCGACCGCGCGGAGCGCCCGATCCGGCAGCTGCCCACGGAGGTCTGCGACCTCGTGGCCGCCTGCGCCGGAGCGCTCGGCCTCAGCTGCCGCGACGTCGACACGGTTGCGGGCCACGACGCGATCAGCCTGCTCGGCCTCTGCCCGACGGGGCTGATTTTCGTGCCGAGCGTCGGCGGCGTCGCCCACAACGAAGGCGAGTTCACCGCGCGCGCCGACATCGAGAACGGCCTCCGCCTCTGCCTCGAGGCCGCGTGGCGGCTCTGCCAGGCGGGCGGCTCGCCGGAGCGCGCGACCCTTGCCGGAGGCCCCGTATGACCCCCTTTGGCTCCGCCGCGAACGCGTTCGACGAGCGGGTCGAGGCCGCCATAGCCCGGCTGCCGCAGCTCCCGGGAAAGGTGACGCGCTATGGGCTCGCGGCGGCCGCGGTCGCCTCGCCGGTGCACCGCGGCGTGGCGTCGGACGGCGTGCGGCTCGACCTCGACGACGGCCGCTCCGTGTTCCTGAAGATCCGCCACGCCGACTGCGCCGCCGACATCGCGCCGCAGGCGGCGGAGGCCGCGCGCAAGGCCGCCGCGCTCGGCGTCGGGCCGGCGGTGGTGGACGAGGCGGACGGGTTGCTGGCGCTCGATTTCCTCGACGCGCCCTGGCGCTACGGCCGCGTCGGCGACCTCCAGGACTTGGCCGTTCTGGGCCGAGCCCTGTCGCTCACGAAGCGGCTGCATGGCGACGGCCTGATCGGGCGGCGGTTCGATCCCTTCGCCCGCGTCGCAGCGCTCTACGTGGAAGCCCAGGACGCCGGCGCCCCGCTGCCGGACGACACGGGCCGGCTGATCGCGGCCTGCGCCCTGATCGGTGAGGCGATCTCGGCCGCAGGCGTCGATCTCGCCTTCTGCCGCAACGACGGCGTCGCCTCCAACATCATGCTCCAGCCCGAGACCGGAGAGCTCCAGCTCACCGACTTCGACCTCGCGGGCGACAACGACCCCTGGTTCGACGTCGGCGCGCTGATGAACGAGGCCTGCCGTTTCGAGGCGGACCAGTGCGCGGCGCTCGAGGCCTACGCCGGCGCTTGCGACGAGCGCGTCCTGAACCGCTGCCGGCTCTACGGCGCGGTCGACGACGTGATGTGGGGGCTCTGGGGCGTCGTGCGCGCCGTCACCTCGCCCCGCACCGGCGTCGAGTTCTACAAATACGGGACGTGGCGGCTGTCGCACGCGCGGGCGACCGCCGCGGACCGCGCGTTCGAGGTCTGGCTGCGGCGGCTCTGAGGCGTCGTGGGAGAGGGAGGGAGCGGGCCGCCATGCTGACCTGGAAACGACCCGGCGAGGGCGAGAGCGCGGGCGAACGCGCGCTGGAGGCGATCCTCGCCGACGTGCCGCGCTGGCGGGGAGAGCCGCTGCGCTACCGCCCCGTGTCCGGCGGCATCAGCAACGCCAACTGGCGCATCGCGGTGGGGGAGGCGGGAGACTACTTCCTCAAGGTGCCCGGCCGCGGCACCGAGATGTTCATCGACCGGCTTGCGGCGAACGACGCCAGCCGCAAGGCCCACGCCAGCGGCTTCGGCGTCGAGGTGGTGGATTTCCTCCCCGATCTCGGCGTCGAGATCTTCGCCTTCGTCGAGGGCTACCGCGCCTCCTCGAACCTCGACTTCCTCCGCCCAACGGTGCGCCGGAACGCCGTCGCGGCGCTGAAGGCCTTCAACGATAGCGAACCGCTCGGCCTGACCAAGACCATCTTCGACATGATCGAGGAGCACGTCGCGCAGGTGGCTGAGGTCGGCGGCCGCCTGCCGGCCGACCAGCCCTTCCTGATGCGCCGCTACACCGAGGCCAAGGCGGCCCTGACCGCCTCCGGCACCGATCTCGCGCCCTGCATGAACGACACGCTCGCCGGCAACTTCATGATCGACGCGGCCGACAGCGTGCTCATCGTCGATTTCGAATACGCCTCGAACAACGAGCGCGCGTTCGAGATCGCCGGCTGGTTCGATGAGATGGCGTTCCCCGAGGCGGTGGAGCGCGAGATGCTGGAAGCCTACTTCGGCGCCGTCACGCCGCAGGTCGAGGCCCGCGTCGCCGTGCTGAAGGCGCTGGCGGACCTCAAGTGGTCGACCTGGGCGATGATCCAGGAGGCGGTCTCGACGCTCGACTTCGACTTCTACAAGTACGGCGCCTGGAAGCACATGCGCGCCCGCACCCTGTTCCATCATCCCGACTGGAACGCCTGGCTCCGCCGCCTCTGAGCGGTTTTCGGCTTGCGTTGGTGCGGTGAATCCCCGCCGTCATTCCGGGCGAAGTCCCGGGGCCCATAAGCCCGCGGGCGAAGATTGATCTCGACCCGCGGGATTATGGGCCCCGGGACAAGCCCGGGGCGACGGCGGAGCGTGGATGCGTGTCGATCGACATCGGGGAGACGCCCGGAACGACCGCGCGCTTGCTTCCACGCCTTCGGCGCGAGGAGGATCGCCCGCGCCCGGTTCTGCGGCGTGGAAGAGGAAGCGCGGGGATCCCTCCCCTGGGACAGGGGAGGGTGGACGGGCATAAGCCCGGCCGGGTGGGGTGGGCTTCAGGGTCAGGCTCCCGAACGCCGTCGCGCCCTACGCCCAATGCCCCACCCGACCTCGGCTCGCGCCGAGGCCACCCTCCCCACGCCTTCGGCGCGAGGAGGGATCGCCTGCGCCCGGTTCTCCGGCGTGGAAGACGAGGCGCGGGAATCCCTCCTCTGGGACAGGGGAGGGTGGACGGGCGTAAGCCCGGCCGAGTGGGTGGGCTTTAGGATGAGGCCCGCGCGCCGGCCGCCGCGCCCGCTTGGGATGACCTGAGGTCCTGGGTCCCGGCTCGAGGCCGGGACACGAGCGGAGCGGCTGACGAAACCGCCGGGCCTTGCCTCCCACACGCGCGCCCGCCGGGAGCGGCGCAGCGCTCTACTCGTCCGGATGCGGCTTCGGCCGGGCGGTCTGGTTCGGGTCGAACAGGCGGTACTCCCCTTCCTGCTCGCCGAGCGTGAGGCGGAGCGAGGACGAGTCGATCGCCGTCACCAGCCAGCCGTCCAGCATGTCGCCGAGGCGAAGCTGGCTGACCGTGTTCGAGCCCATGTCCTCGACGACCGCGACGGTCTCCTCCGGTCCCTCGATCACCCCGGCGAGGCGCAGGTTCGGCTGCGGGGCCGGCGGACGCGCCGTCACGGTCTCCGGTTCGGGTTCGGGCTCCGCCTCAACGGCGGCGGGCGGCTGCGGCGCGCGGCGCGACGGCGTGAACAGCGGCCGGTCGCGGAACGCGGAGAGGCTGTCCGCGCCGAGCGCGCTCAGGGGGTTGAGCGCAGCTTCGGCCGCGGGCGGGGCGGGCCTGTCCTCGGTGGTTTCCTGGGTGGCGGCGCCGATCGGAAGAACCGGAAGCGCGGCCGCAAGCAGCGCGGCGAGGGCGGCGCGAAGGATCGTTGTCATCCCGCGACGAACCTCCCCGGTCCATTGACCACGACGCCGACGCGCAGCGTCGGATCGTCGGGATCGGCGTCCGCCGCCGCGTCGAGACGCCGAACTTCGAGGCGCTCGACCGTCAGCAGCGGGAGGCCGGTCTCGATCCGGCGCAGCAGCTCGAGCAGCGCGCCGTTCCGGGTGTCGAAGGTGACGCGCAGCCGGACGCGGTCGTCGATCAGGTCCTGCGCCTCTCCGGGCGCCTCGACGTCCTGAGCCTCGATCAGGCGTCCGCCGGTCGCCTCGACGGCGTCGGTCAGCAGCCGCTGGAGAGCCGCCTTGGCGAGCGCAGGCGTCGCGCCGGGCACATAGATCGCGGAGGCGTCAATCGCCGTCGACGTCGGGCCGCCGGCCGCGGCGACCCGTCGCTCGAGCTGGGCGACGATCGCCTCCTGTCCGGCGGCCAGCCGATCGACCTCGGCCGCCTGCAGGACATTCAGGACCGAGAGCACGATCGCGGCGAGCGGCAGCAGGACAGCCGCGGTCACAAACGCCCAGAACGCGACGCCGCGGGACGACGCGGAGGCGCTCGTGCGGCCGAGGCCTCCCAGGCTCATACCGGCCGCCTCATGCCTGCCGCCTCATGGCTGAACCTTCGGGCCGGCCGGCCGCCGGCCGACGATCTCAAACCCGTCGCGGCCGTCGGCGTTGCGGGTCACCGGCGCGCTGAAGCGGGCCTCCGGCAGCGCGCCGGACGCTGTGAGCAGCCCGATCAGCTCCGGCGCGGCGTTCGAGACGCCGGCCAGCCGGACGCGTTCCGGATCGATCTCGAGGTCGCGCAGCGCCGTGCCGTCGGGCAGGGCGGCGGCGAGCTTGTCGACCAAAGTGACGACCGCCGTCTCCGGCCGCTTCTCCGCCATCAGGTCGTGCTCGCGCGCGCCGCCGCCGCTCGCCTGCATCAGCGTTCGGCGCGCCGCCTGGGACCGTCGCTCGAGGTCCGCCAGCCGCTCTTCCGCGCGGTGCAGGGCCCAGTAGGAGCCGGCGGCGAGCGGAACGAGCGCGCCGACGACGGCGACCGCCGCGATCGCGAGCCCCCGCCGCACGCGTCGGCGGAATGGATCGCGCCCGCCGCGCCAGAGATCCACGGACAGCGGGGCGTCGAGCGGCTCGCCCGCGCCGCCCAGCGCCGTCGGCGTGAAGCCGATCGCCGCGGCCTTGGCGATCCAGCTGTCGGCGACCTCGCGGGAGGCGGCGACGAAGCGCACGTCGAGCGAGCCGTCGGCGGCGTCGGAGGCGCGGTAGCCGTAGAGCACCCGCTCGGGCGCCCAGGGCGTAAGCCGTTCGAGCCGGTTTTCGATCACGGCGTCGAGGTAGTCGCGGGTCGCCGCGGGAAAGCTCAGGGTGCGGGTCAACACGGCCCCTGCCGGCAGCCGGAGCTCGCCTTGCACTGGCCCGCGCGCCGCGCCGTCCTTCGGGGCAAGGTGCTTCGCCGGCGCGCCGATGGGCGCGTCGTAGAGCGCGAGCGCGCCGTCCTCCGCCACGGCCACGCGGCGCGGCCCGCGCGCGAAGCGGGCGGCGAGCGGCGCAACGACGTCGACGATGGCCTCGGTCGCCTGGGCGAGCGTCTCCTTCAGCGCCATCGACGGCGGGCCCCCTCGGCGACATCCCTCGCGTCGGCGCCGCAGGCGCGCGGGTCAGCCGGTCGCACGGAGCACCTCGTCGATGGTGGTGAGCCCGCGCCCGGCCTTCCAGACGCCGTCCTCGAGCATGCTGGTCATGCCGCCGTCTCGCGCCGCGCGCTGCAGGCTCGTCGGATCCGGGCGCTCCCGGATGAGGCTGCGGACGGCGTCGTCCACCCTCAGCGCCTCGAACACGCCGATCCGGCCGCGGTATCCCGACTGCCCGCAGGCCGAGCATCCGACCGCGCGGTGGAATGACGCTCCGGGCGCAAGCGTCAGGCCGCGCGCCGCCGCAAGGGCGCGGGCGTCGTCGTCGGCCGCGGCGTCCGGGCGCTTGCAGCGCTCGCAGAGCCGGCGCACCAGCCGTTGGCCGATGACGCCCCGGAGCGAGGCGCCGATCAGGTAGGATTCCACGCCGAGGTCGGCGAGTCGGATGACGGCGTCCGCCGCCGTGTTGGTGTGCAGCGTCGTCAGCACCAGATGGCCGGTGAGCGCGGCCTGCGCGCCGACCGCCGCGGTCTCCTTGTCGCGCATCTCGCCAACCATGATGACGTCGGGGTCGTGGCGCAGGAACGAACGCAGGGCGGTCGCGAAGGTGAGCCCGATCGCCGGCTTGATCTGGGTCTGGTGCACGCCCGCGATCTGGTACTCGATCGGGTCTTCGACCGTCACGATCTTGCGGGCGGGGTCGTTGAGGGCGGCGAGCGCGGTGGCGAGCGTCGTGGTCTTGCCGCTGCCGGTCGGGCCGGTGACCACGACGATGCCGTGCGGCTCCGCGAGCAGGGCCTCGAAGGTCGCGCGGTCGCGCGGGCTCAGGCCAAGCCGCTCGAAATCGAGCAGCCGCGCGTCCTTCAGCAGCATGCGCAGCACGGCGGTCTCGCCGTACATCGTGGGCGCCGTGGCGACGCGGAGGTCGGCCTCCTGGCGGCCGATCTTGACGTTGGAGCGCCCGTCCTGCGGCAGGCGGCGCTCGGCGATGTCGAGGCCCGCCAGAATCTTCACGCGCGAGATAAGCCCCGCGGCGAGGCCCTTCGGCAACACCTGCTCGATGCGCAGGCGGCCGTCGATGCGGAAGCGCACCCGCACCTCCTCGCGGCCGGTCTCGATGTGGATGTCGGTCGCGCCGGTCTCGATCGCCCGCTCGAGCAACTGGTCGATCGAGCGCACGATCGGCGCGCCGCGGGCGAGATCCTGCAGCGCCTCGACCGTCTCGGCGCGGTCCGCGGCCGTCGCGGGCTCCGCGGAAAGGGTGGCGGCGGCGGCCTCGGCGTCGCGCTCGAACAGCAGCTCGATCTCTTCGAACGAGAGCACGACCAGCTGCGGCGGCGCGCCGAGCGCCAGGCCGACGGAGTCGATCGCCGTCTCGTCGGCGGGATTGGCGACCGCCGCGGCGAGCGCGCCGTCTCGTTCGAACGGGTAGATCCGCGCGTCCCTGAGGTAGCGGCGCGACAGGCCCTCGGTCCGGCCCTGTCGCTCCTGCACCTCCGCGAAGGTCAGGCGCGGGAGCGCGTAGGCGGAGGCGACCGCGTCGGCGAGATCGGACGCCGGTACTGCGCCCGAGCGCCAGAGGGCCTCGAGGTCCTCGGTTCCGTCCGCCGCGAAGCCGCGCCGGCGCAGCTCCTGCGCCAGGGCGAGCAGGCGCGCGTTCCCCGTTTCCGCCGCTCGGACGTCCTGAACCGTCATCCGCCGCCTCGCGCTCGAACCGCGGCCGGCCGCGCCGCGGTCGCCATCGGCCAGGCTGCATACGTCATTCTTGGTAGCACGCCGCGGCCCGCTCTAATCCAGCGAAGCCGGCCCCTGTCGCGCCGCCGTCGCACGCCGCCGCTACCGTTTGGCTCCGGCCCCACCGGCGCTCCGCCCACGAATCTGTTCATTTTCTTGGACACAACGCCCACGCGAGGAAACTACGAAATTTTGTGGTTAATGTCGCCGCCGAATTCTTTAGGTCAAGCCTGAAAGGCATGTAACGTATCGGATAACGACTGTAAAATTTGACTTCCCTTTTGTCTTCTTGCTTCATGTCGCCTGGGGAATGTGCGTGCATTCGGGGTCTTCATCATGGTAGCGGCGCTGCGTTTGGCGGTCGCGGCGTGCGTTATGGCGCTCGCCGGGTGTTCGACGGTCGATCCCGCCAACGACGGCGGCGTCAGCATCGTCCGGACCGGTCTGATGACCGATCTGTCGGCCCGACAGCCGCGCGGCGACGGCGCGCAGACGCAGGCTGCGGCGCCGGTCTCGTCCGAGACGACCGGCGCGGTCGCGGCCTCCTTCGCGTCCGAACCCGAGGCCGCCGGCGGCTCCCCGCTTCGGCTCGTGACCGAGCGCGGCGACGGCGAGGGCCGGTCCGGCGCGCTCTACCGCCTCAACTTCGAGAACGCCGACCTGCGCAACGTCGTCCAGGCTGTTCTCGGCGAGGCGCTGAAGATCAACTACGTCATGGGCGCCGACGTCGCCGGCCAGGTGACGATCTCGTCGCCGCGGGCGATGAACGCCGAGGAGCTGCTGGGCGCGCTCGAGGCGCTGCTGCAGAGCAACGGCTTCACCATGACCAAGACCGGCGGCACGATGCGGATCACCGCGGCCTCGTCCGTCGGCGGCGCGGCCGAGGCGGCGGACCGGACGACGCCGGGTTACGGCCTTTCGGTGGTGCCGCTGCGCCACGTGTCGGCCAGCACCATGGCGCAGCTCGTGTCCGGCTTCGTGGTGGACGCAGACGGGCTGAAGGTCGACGCCTCCCGCAACGCCATGGTCGTGCGCGGCTCCGGCCCGAAGCGGGCGGAGGCGGTGCAGGCGATCATGTCGTTCGACGCTGACTGGATGCAAGACCAGGCGGTCGGCATCTACGAGGTGCGGCGCGCGACGCCGGAGGTCGTGGTCGGCGAGCTCCGGCGCGTCTTCGACGCCGAGGAGAAGGGCGTGGGCGCCGGTGCCGTGCAGTTCAAGGCGATCGGCCGGCTGCGGGCGGTGATGGTGATCGCCAAGACCCAGGCGCTGATGCGCCGGGCCGAGACCTGGGTGAAGCGGCTCGACCGCGAGAGCCCGGCGGGAGGCGACAACGTCTTCGTCTACAAGGCGCGCTACCGCGACGCCCGCGAGCTCGCCCGCATCATGACGAGCCTGTTCCGCGCTGGCGGCGACGGCGGCGGCCGCGCGGCCGCGACCACCGGCGGGCGCTCCTCGACGGGGGGGTTGGGCGAGGGCTCGGACCTGATGTCCGACAACCGTTCGGGGTCGTCGTCTTCGTCCTCTTCTCCGTCCGGGAACGGCTCGGCGTCGAACGTGTCCGACCGCGGGTCGAACACGGGGGGCGCGTCGGGGCAAGCGGGCTCCTCGCCCTTCAACAGCCCGTACTTCGGCGACGGCGCCAGCGCCGCGGCGGAATCGGGCGGCGGCGGCGGCGGCGCGACCATCGACCTCTCCCGGCAGAGCGACGACCGTGGCGGCGGCAAGGTGCTGATCAGCGCCGATCCCGCCAACAACGCCGTCGTGACCTACGCCGACGGCTTCACCTACCAGAAGATCCTGACCGCGCTCCGGCAGCTCGACTCCGCGCCGCTGCAGGTCGCGATCAGCGCCACGATCGCCGAGGTGCAGCTCAACGACGACATGAAGAACGGCGTCGAGTACTTCGTGAAGAGCGGCGGCGTGGGCCTCGGCCGCAACAACGGCTCGTTCAGCCTGTTCGGAACCGCCGCGAACGCCCTGTCGAGGCAGACGCCCGGCTTCAATCTGCTGATCGGGACGAATTCCAACCCCGACGTGGTGATCTCGGCGCTCGACCGGGTGACGAACGTGGAGGTGCTGTCGTCGCCGTCGCTCGTCGTCGCCGAGAACCAGGTCGCGAACTTCCAGGTCGGCGACGAGATCCCGATCGTCACCCGCCAGGCGCAGAGCGTCGAGAACGTCGACTCGCCGCTCGTCAATCAGGTGGAGTTCAAAAACACCGGCATCATCCTCAACGTCATCCCGCGGATCGGCCAGAACGACGCGGTGACGATGCAGATCGAGCAGGAAATCTCCTCGGTCGCGAGCGGCGCCGACACCCTGACGCCCACGATCTCCAAGCGCCGCGTGGCGAGCAACATCTCAGTCGTCAGCGGGCAGACGGTGCTGCTGGCGGGCCTGATCAGCAAGCGCAACGAGCGCGGCAAGAACGGGCTGCCGATCCTCGGCGACCTCAAGGGCATCGGCAATCTGTTCAGCCAGCGTTCGAGCGCCAAGGACCGCACGGAACTCGTGGTGTTCATCCGCCCGGTCGTCATCCGCAACGGCGAGGACGCCCAGTCGGTGGCCGAGGAGTTCCGCTCCCGGCTGACGTCGATGGGCGGCCCCCGCCCGGCGTCCTACACGAAGTGACGCCTGGGCGATGACCGCCGAGGCCGTCGCCTCCCGCCACGACGGCGCGCTGGGCGCCGCGGCGCTCGTCGCTGCGGCCGCGGGCGGGCTCGGCGGTTCCTGGCTGCTGCTGCCGACGGCGGCGGCGCTGGTGACGGCGTGGATCGCCTGGCGGGACGCGCGCAGCTTCATCATTCCCAACGAGGCCGCCGCGGCGCTTGCGGCGCTCGGGATCGCGGCCCGGCTCGCCGAAGGCGGGGGAGCGACCGACGCGCTCGGCGCGTTGGCGGTCGACGTCGCCCTGACGGGCGGTCTCCTCTGGGCCGTCCGGGAGGCGTATTTCCGCGCGCGCGGCCGGGACGGGCTCGGGCTCGGAGACGTGAAGCTTGCGGCCGCGGCGGGCTGCCTCGCCGGCGCGGCGGGCTTTGCGGTCGCGCTGTTCGCGGCGAGCCTCGCCGGCCTCGTCGTCGCGGCCCTTCGCCGCGCCGGCCGCGAGGATCGCCTTCCCTTCGGCGCTTTGCTCGCGCCGGCGGTCTGGGTCGTGTGGGCGGCGGCCGGCTTCGCGGCCCCGGGTCTCCTCGGATGATCCCGGCGCGCGCGATCCGCCCCGGGCGCGGGGGCTGAGAGGTGGCCACGTTCGAATACCGGGCGGTCAGCGCGGCGGGCCAGATGCTCACCGGCGTGATGGAGGCGGCCTCCCGCGCCGAGGCGCTCGCCCATCTCGAGCGCTCCAACGTCACCCCGATCGACGCGCGCGAGACCCATGGCGGTCCGCGGCGGACCTGGCGCGAGATGCTGACGCCGGAGCCGCCCCCTGAGCACATCACCGCCTTCACGCTCGATCTCGCGATGATGCTGAAGGGCGGCGTCACGCTCGACGAGGCGCTGCAGATTCTGGCCGAGATGGAGTCGCGGCGCTGGCTCGCCAAGCTCATCCGCCAACTCCATGGCGAGCTTTCGGGCGGCAAGAGCTTTTCGACGGTGCTCGCGATGCACCCCAAGACCTTCCCGCCGGTCTACGTCCAGACCATCGCCGTCGCCGAGAGCGCCGGGCGGCTGGAGGCGGCGCTGGGCGACCTCGCCTCGGAGCGCCAGCGCAACGAGAGGCTGAAGCGGAAGTTCGTGTCGGCGATCGCCTATCCCGCCTTCCTCGCGGTCGCGGCGGTGAGCGTGCTGTGCTTCGTGCTGCTGTTCGTGGTGCCGCAGTTCGAGGGCGCGCTGCAGGGCTTCCAGAGCCGCATGTCGCCGTCGTCCAAGATGGTGTTCGACCTGTCCCGCTGGTTTCGCGCCAACGTCGACCTCGTCTTCGGCGGCGCCGCCCTCGCGCTGGCGCTTGGCCTTGTGCTCAGCCGCATCGGGCGGAACGGCTCCCTGCTCGTCAGCCTGCTGGCGCGGGCGCCGCTGACGCGGACGGTTCTCGCCTACGAACTCACCGTCGCCTTCTGCCGCACGCTCTCGATCCTGCTCGCGAACGGCGTGCCGATCACCGCCGCGCTGCGGCTGGTGCGCGACGTGGTGCGCCCGCCGGCGGCGCGCGCCGCGATCGATCTCGCGGCCGCCGACGTCCGGCACGGCGAGCGGGTCTCCGTTGCGCTCGCCCGCCACGGCTTCCTTCCGGCCCACGTCACGCAGATGCTGCGCGTGGGCGAGGAGGCGGGCCAGCTGCCCGACAGCGCCGCCCGCGTCGCGGCGTTCTACGAAACCAAGCTCGAAACCTCGCTCAACCGGCTGACGGCCGTGATCGGACCGGCGATGATGATCGTCGTGGCCTGCCTCATCGCGTGGCTCATCATCTCGGTGATGTCGGCGCTCATCAGCATCAACGATCTATTGGTTTGAACCGCGTCATGTTTTTTTCCCGCCAAGACCGCCGCCAGAGAACCGTCGCGGACACTGAAAGCGCAGCCACGGGCGTGCGCGCTTCGAGACGCCCGCCGAAGGTCGGGCTCCTCAGCATGAGGACCGTTTCGGCGCGTCGAGGCGCTGAACCTCCTCATGCTGAACCTCCTCATGCTGAGGAGCCGACCGCAGGTCGGCGTCTCGAAGCACGCACCCCCGCTCCCAGAGCCTCTCTCGTCCGATCCGGAGCGGCCCTGCGGGACGCCGAGGGCGGCTTCACGCTCGTCGAGCTGCTCGTCGTGCTGGTCATCCTCAGCCTCGTCATGGGCCTCGTCGGCCCGCGGGTCCTGAGCTACCTCTCCAGCTCGCGCGAGCGCGCGGCGAAGCTGCAGATCCAGTCCTTCGCGAGCGCCCTCGACCTCTACTTCCTGGACATGGGCCGCTACCCCTCCGCCTCCGAGGGGCTGGCGGCGCTGGCCCGCGCGCCCGCCGGCGAGAGCCGCTGGGCCGGCCCCTACGTGCAGCAGGGCTCCGTCCCGGCGGACCCCTGGGGCAAGCCTTACGAGTACCGCACGCCCGGGCGCGGCAAGCCCTACGGCATCACCTCGCTCGGCGCCGACGGCCAGCGCGGGGGCGAAGGTGAGAACGCCGACATCTCCAACGACTGACCGCGGAGACCCGCGCGCGGGCTTCACGCTGGTGGAGCTGATGCTGGCGCTCGCCGTGATGGCGATCGTGGCGGGCCTCGCGCTGCCTTTCGTGCGGATCGAGGAGAGCTACGCCGGCCTGCGCGCGCAGGCCTACCAGGCCGCGGCGCTGCTTCGGGCCGACCGCGCCGCCGCCATGCGCGCGGGCCGCACGGTCGTCGCGGGCGTCGATTTCCCCGGCCCCCGCCTACGCTCGGGCGCGACCGGGGCGGTGGTCGACCTCTCGCGCGGGCTCGCGGTGCGCGCCTCCGGTCTTCGGCAGGGCGGCGTGGCCTTCTACCCCGACGGCCGCTCCTCCGGCGGCGCGCTGGCGCTCGCCACCCGCACGGCGCGGATCGACGTCGTGATCGACGAGATCACCTCCAGCGTCTCGATCCGGCCGAAGACCGCGGACGAGCGATGAGGCGCGCCATGAGACGCGCGGCGAGGGGCGGGCGGCGCGACGGTTTCACGCTGGTCGAGACGCTGGTGGCGCTCGCGGTGGTCGCCGCCGTCGCGGTCGCGCTCCAGCGCGGCGTGGTCTCCGCGCGCTTCGCGCTCGCGCGCGCCGAGGCGCTGCTGGAGGCGGAGGCGGTCGCCCGCGACGTGCTGGAGAACCGGCTCGACGCGCTGGCGCCCGCCGTCGGGACCCGCCGCGGCGACGACCGCGGCCTCGTCGTCACCGTCACGAGCGAGGCGCTCGACCTTCCCCTGCCGCCGCCCGGCCCGCCGGATCCCGCGCAGGCCCCCGCTCAAGCGCCGGGCCGCGAGGCGGGACGGCCTCCGGCGCCGGGGCAGGCCCCCGTGCAGGTCGCGACCGGCACGCCGCC
Source organism: Methylopila sp. 73B (assembly GCF_000526315.1). Lineage (NCBI taxonomy): Bacteria > Pseudomonadati > Pseudomonadota > Alphaproteobacteria > Hyphomicrobiales > Methylopilaceae > Methylopila > Methylopila sp. 73B. Next base: position 4,250,831 of record NZ_JAFV01000001.1, read on the forward strand.
ACAGGCCGGCGAAGGCGCGCCCGCCGAAGCGGCGGCCGACGCGGCGCTCGGCCGGTTCACGCCGTTGCGTGTGACCATCCGGGTCGATCCCGCCATCGGGCCGCCGCTGGTGGTGGAGACCCTGCACGCGGCGCCCGCGCCATGACGCGCCGTTTGGGGAGCCGTGACGCGAGGACACACGCCGCCGTTCCGGGCGAAGTCCCGGAATCCATGACCGCGACGGGGGGGAACGATCGGCGCCGGCGTGGTCATGGGCCCCGGGACTTCTCCCGGGGCGACGGCGGAGAGCGGAACGGCGAGGCGGGGTACCTGCTGGTGGAGGCGCTCGCGACGCTGACGCTCGCGGCTCTGCTGCTGGGCGGCCTGCTGGCGCTCGGCGGCGGCCTGTCGCGGGTCGCGGACCGCATCGCCGGGCGGGTCGAGGCGACCGAGGCCGGCCGGCTGGCGGTCGCGGCCATGGCCCGCGACATCGCGCAGCTCTCCCGCCGCCGGTTTCCCGGCGCGCAGGAGCCGCGCTTCGCCTTCTACGGCCAGACCGACCGAATCGTCTTCGTGGTCGAGGCGCCGCAGCAGGACGGCCTGGCCCGACCGGTTGTGGTCGCCTACCAGGCCGACGGGCCGGGCGCGGCGCTCCGGGCGGAGGGCGAGCTGCCGGTGGATGCACAGAGCCTGGACGACGTCGCCCTGTCGCGCCCGCACCGCATGCCGTTCGGGGACGCCGAGCTGCGCTTCGCCTTCGTGGAGCGCCTGAAGAGCGGCGGCGAACTTGTCACTGACGCCTGGTCGCGCTCCGACCTGCTGCCGGCCGCGATCCGGATCGACCGGCTCGATCCGGCGAGCAAGCGTCTGGTCGCCTCCCGCCGCGTCGCGATCGTCGCGGAGACGGAGCCCGGCTGCGCCGCGGCCGAGATCGCCTTCTGCAGCACGAAAAAGAAGCCGCGGCCCGGCGCCGCGTCGCCCGACCAGCCTGGGCCGCAACAGGGCGGGCCGCAGCCCGACCCTCCGGACCGCGGCTGATGCGGGGCGGGCGGGACGGGTTTGTTCTGGTGTCGGCGCTGGCGGTGCTTGCGGTGCTCGCCGCGGTCGTGGTGGGCGCCAGCGTGCTGGTGCGCTCCTCGGTCGCCGAGGCGCGGCTCGCGCGCGACCGTCTGACGGAGGATGCGCTGGTCCACGCCGGCCTCGAGTTCGCGGCCTATCAGCTCGTGGCGCTGCGGCGGCCGCCGTCGGAGCTCGCGGGCCAGCGGCTGCGGCTCGACGCGGGCGTGGTGACGCTTTCGGCGGCGGCGGAGGCCGGCAAGGTCGACCTCAACGGAGCCGATCCCAAGCTGCTCGCAGGGCTCTGGCGCGCGCTCGGCCTGACCTCGATGACGGCCGAGACCTTCGCCGACCGCGTGGTCGACTGGCGCGATCCCGACGGCAAGCGCGGCCGTTTGGGCGCCGAGCGCCGGGAGTACGGGGCCGCCGGCCTTCCGGGACCCGCCGACGACGCCTTCGCGACCGTGGACGACGTGCGCAACGTGCTCGGGGTCGGCGTCGCCGAGGCGCGGGCGCTAAAACCCTTCCTGACGGTCGCGAACCCGCGCGGCCGGGTGTCGGCGCTTGAAGCGCCCCCGGAGGTGCTGCGCGCGACGCCCGGCCTCGGCCGGCCCGTGATCGACCAGATCCTCAGCCTTCGGCGGCGCGGGGCGGCGTCGATGGAGGCGGTCCAGCAGCTGCTCGGCGGCGGGTCCACGGCGCCGCTCGGGGCGTTCTACGGGCCGGCGTTCCGCGTCGAGATCGCGATCGAGGACGCGCGCCGGCGGCCCGCGCGGGCGTACGAGATTCTTAAGGGCGAGGGGCCGCGGCTGTTCTGGGTGCTGCGGGAGGAGCGGTGAGGCGCGCTGGTCACGGATTCGCGAACTGTCGCCGCGCCATCTTGCGCTGCGGCGCCGGCGATCTAAGTCACGGCTCACCAGAACGGTCCGGGCCCCTCTGGCGATCCTTTCACGGTCGCGATGTCGGACCTGCGCTTCAACCAAGGCGCAGCGTCGACCTGTGTCCGCGCGCGCTTGAGACCGTGAGAGATCATCCTGATGGAGCTTCTTCCGTCGTTCCTGTTCGCCGAGATCGTCGGCAAGCCGGCCTGGCTCTGGCTGGCGTTCCTCGGCCTCGTCGCGGTGCTGCTCGCCTTCGACCTCGGCGTGCTCAACCGCAAGGGCAAGGAGCTCGGCGTCGCCGAGAGCCTCAAGCTCTCCGTGTTCTACATCGCCGTCGCGGTCGCCTTCGGCGGCTGGATCTGGTGGTCGATGGGCGCCGAAGCCGGCATGAACTACTACACCGGCTACGCGATCGAGAAGGCGCTCTCGATCGACAACGTCTTCGTCATCTCGCTGATCTTCAGCTACTTCGCGATCCCCGCCCGCTACCAGTACCGCGCCCTTGTCTGGGGCATCCTCGCGGTGCTCGTGCTGCGCGGCCTGATGATCGGCGTCGGCGCGGCGCTGGTGCAGGACTACGACTGGATCATGCTGGTGTTCGGCGCCTTCCTCGCCTTCACCGGCGTAAAGATGCTGTTCGCCGGCGACGAGGAGGCCGACCTCTCCGAGAACAAGGCGGTGCGCTGGCTGTCGAAGCGCATGCGCGTGACGCCGGAGCTGCACGGTGAGCGCTTCTTCGTGCGCCAGCCGCACCCGGCGACCGGCAAGCTCGTGCTGTGGACGACGCCGCTGTTCCTCGCGCTGGTCGTGATCAACATCGCCGACCTCGTGTTCGCGGTCGACTCGGTGCCGGCGATCTTCGCGATCACCACCGACACCTACATCGTGTTCACGGCGAACATCATGGCCGTGCTCGGCCTGCGCGCGCTCTACTTCGCGCTCGCGGCGATGGCGGCCCGCTTCGCCTACCTGAAGTACGCGCTCGCGCTTGTGCTGGTGTTCATCGGCGCCAAGATTTTCTGGGCGCACTTCTTCGGCAAGGTCGATCCCGCGATCTCGCTCGGCGTCACCCTCGCGCTCATCGCCGGCGGCGTGCTGGTCTCGCTCTGGAAGACCAAGGGCGAGCCGATCCCGGCGACGATCGACCAGCGCTGAGCCGTCGCCCCGGGTCCCGTCCCGGGGCGGCCTATCCCGCCACTCATCCCGCCGCCCCGGGTCCGTCCCGAGCCGGCGGGATGTCCGATTCCGGGCCCTCGCCTCCACTAGGAGCGCGTATCGTCGCGTCGCCGCGCGGCGAGGGCGGGCAAGCGGCGGCGATGACCTATAACGCCCTGTGGGATCCCTCGCGGAGCGTCGCGCCATCTTCTCCGGACCTCTCCAGCCGTTCGAAATCGCCGTCACCGCCGCGCATATCGCGGCGGCGTCCGCCGCGACCGTGCACGCGCTGCTGCGGAAACGCGACGTGCGGGCGGCGATCGGCTGGATCGGCGTCGTCTGGCTGTCGCCGCTGTTCGGCGCGCTCCTCTACTTCGGCTTCGGCGTCAACCGCGTGCACCGCAAGGCGCAGCGCCTGCGCGGCCTCAAGAGCCCCCGGCTCTATGGCGCGCGCGGACGCGGCGCCGACCGCTCGATGGAGAGACTGAAGACCGCGGTGGGCGCCATCACCGGCGTGGACCTGGAGGAGGGGACCGTCGAGGCCGTGCTCCAGTCGGGCGACGAGGCCTATCCCCAGATGCTGGCGGCGATCGACGGCGCGAAGACCAGCGTCGCGCTCTCCACCTTCATCTTCCGCGCGGACAAGTCGGGCCTGCGCTTCATCGAGGCGCTGGCGCGCGCGCAGCGCCGCGGCGTCGCGGTGCGCGTGCTGATCGACGGCATGGGCGGCGGCTTCTTTCTTTCGCCCGCCTACCGCCGCCTGCGGACCAAGGGCGTGCCGGCCGCGCGGTTCCTGCACTCGATCTGGCCGTGGAAGATGCCGCTGCTCGACCTGCGGCTGCACAAAAAGGCGCTGATCGTGGACGGCGATCTCGCCTTCATCGGCGGGCTGAACATCGCGGCCGAGAACGTTCTGGCCGAGCCCACCCGCCATCCCGTTCGCGACACGCATTTCCGGCTCGTGGGCGGCGTCGTCCAGCAGATCGCCGACAGCTTCGACGACGACTGGGCCTTCGCCACCGGCGAGGACACGCCGGAGCGCGCGCGGCCGCCGGCGCGTCAGATCTCCGGCGCGCCGGCGCGGGCGGTGGCCTCCGGGCCCGACCATGCCGTGGAGCAGCTGGCGCTGGTGCTGCTTTCGGCCATCACCGCCGCGCGCAAGACGATCCGCATCGCAACGCCCTACTTCCTGCCCGAGGAGCAGCTGATCACGGCGCTGCAGCTTGCGGCGCTCCGGGGCGTGGAGGTCGATCTGGTCATGCCCGCGGAGAACAATCACCGCATGGTGGCCTGGGCGTCCGCCGCACATATCCGCCCCCTGATCGAGGCGGGCTGTCGCCTCTGGCGTTCGCCGCCGCCCTTCGACCACTCCAAGCTGATGACCGTCGACGACGACTGGTGCCTGATTGGCAGCGCCAACTGGGACGCCCGCAGCCTGCGGCTGAACTTCGAACTGACGGTGGAGTTGTACGACGGCGCGCTCGCGCAACGGCTCTCCGGGCTGATCGACGCCAAGCGCGGCGAGCCCGTCACGCTCGTCGACATCGACGGACGGATGTTCGCCGTAAAGCTGCGAGACGCCACCGCCCGCCTGCTCTCCCCGTATCTCTGAGGACACGCCGCCGCCCGTGAAGGTCGCTTCGTACAACATCCACAAGTGCCGCGGCACGGACGGCAAGGTCGAGCCCGGCCGCATCGCCGCCGTGCTGGGCGAGATCGGCGCGGACCTCGTCGCGCTGCAGGAGGTCGATCACCGCTTCGGCAAGCGGCTGGGGCTGCTCGACCCGGAAGTCGTGAAGCAGCAGGCTGGGCTGCACCTGCTCGCCCAGTCCGACGCGCCCGGCGGCCACGGCTGGCACGGCAACGCGCTGCTGGTGAAGCGCGAGCCGTCCGTCTACCGCCGCCAGCGCATTCGGCTCCCGGGCGTCGAGCCGCGCGGGGCGATCATCGTCGAACTCGACCTCGGCGAAGGGCCGTTCCGGGTCATCGCCGCGCATTTCGGCCTGCTGCGGCGCTCGCGCGTCAGCCAGGCCGACACGCTGGTCGCAGCCTTCGGCTGGCTGAAGCCGATGCCTACGATCCTGCTCGGCGATCTCAACGAGTGGCGCCGCGGGCGGCGCTCGTCGCTCAACGCCTTCGAGCCGTTGTTCGGCGAACATCCGCATCTGCCGAGCTTTCCCTCCCGGCGGCCGATCTTCCCGCTGGACCGGATCCTCGGCTGGCCGCGCGGGCTGGTGCAGGGTCTCGCCGTCCACAACACGCCGCTCGCCCGCAAGGCGTCCGACCACCTGCCGCTGACGGCGGAAGTCGATCTGGCGCATCCCGGAGCTTTGCTGCGCCATGGCGGGTGATGGGGGAGGAGAGGGCGCGCCGGGGCGCGTGATCCCGGTCGCCGGTTTCGACGGCGTCCTGACGACCGCGGACCTCCCGTTCGACGCGGCGGACCGCGCGGCGATCGCGGCCCACTGGGCCAGTGAGATCGCGGCGAAGCCGAAGCTGTTCGACGGCCGCGTGCTCATCGCGCTGGGCGCCCGGGTCGAGGCGAACCGGCTCGTCGCGCGGCACGTGGAGATCGGATTCTCGGCGTTCCACTGGTGGCGGCTCCGCAGCGAAGCGCGCGGCCTGAGCAACGTCTTCGGCGCAGCCGCCGTCGTGACGGCCGACGGCGCCGTCCTCTTGGGCCGCATGGGCGCGCACACCGCCGCCGCCGGCATGTCCTATTTTCCCTGCGGTACGCCGGATCTGTCCGACGTCGTCGACGGCCGGGTCGATCTCGAGCGCTCGATCGCGCGGGAGCTGCAGGAGGAGACCGGGCTCGCGGCTCCGGTGGCGCGCCCCTGTCCCGAGGCCTTCGCGGTGTTTGCGCCGAAGGTCGCCGCCTATGTCCTTCGCTACGAGACCGATCTCGACGCCAACGAGCTGGAGCGGCGGATCGCGGCGCACCTCGCCGCCGACCCCGAGCCGGAGCTCGCCGGCGTGGTCTTCGTGCGTTCGGTCGACGCGCTCACGGAGACGTCGCCGCCCTACGTACGCCTCGTTCTGCCGCACCTGCTCGGGGCTTGAGCCAAGGTTCACCCGCTTCCGACGGTGGTTTACGCCGCAAACTGATGCGACCAGACGGTGGAGCGCGATCGCGTCTGACGCTTGGACTCCCCGTCATGCCCGGCGAAGCCGGGTATCCACGACTTCGGCGTCGAGCGCTTTCCTAAGTCGTGGATACCCGCGCGAAGCGCGGGCATGACGGCGTGATCAGTCGGAGCCGATCAGGATTTTAGGCCGCGGCCTTCAGCGTCGCCATGTCGATGACGAAGCGGTACTTCACGTCGCTCTTCAGCATGCGCGCATAGGCCGTCTCGATCTCGGCGATCGGGATGATCTCGATCTCGGACGTGATGCCGTGCTCGCCGCAGAAGTCGAGCATCTCCTGCGTTTCGGCGATGCCGCCGATCAGCGAGCCCGCGAAGTTGCGGCGCTTGAAGATCAGGCTGAACACCGCGACGGCGAGCGGATCCTCCGGCGCGCCGACCTGGCAGAGCGTGGCGTCGCGCTTCAGCAGACCGAGGTACTCGTTGATGTCGTGCTGGGCCGCGACGCAATCGAGGATGAAATCGAAGCTGCCCGCGTGCGCGCCCATTTGGGCGGCGTCCTTCGAGATCACCACCTCGTCGGCGCCGAGCTTCTTGGCGTCGTCCACCTTGTTGGGCGAGGTGGTGAACAGCACGACATGCGCGCCCATGGCGTGGGCGAGCTTGACGCCCATGTGGCCGAGCCCGCCGAGGCCCACGATTCCGACCTTCTGGCCGGGGCCAACCTTCCAGTGCTTGAGCGGGGAGTAGGTGGTGATGCCGGCGCAGAGCAGCGGCGCGACCGCCGCAAGCTCGAGATTCTCCGGCAGGCGCAGCACGAAGGCCTCGTCGACGACGATCTCCTTCGAGTAACCGCCAAAGGTCACCTTGCCGGTCTGCTTCTCGACGCCGTTGTAGGTGCCGACGAAGCCGTTCTCGCAGTACTGCTCCAGGCCCTCCCGGCAGCTCGGGCAGGTGCGGCAGGACTCCACCATGCAGCCGACGCCGGCGAGATCGCCGACCTTGAACTTCGCGACCTCGCCGCCGACCTCGACGACCTTGCCGACAATCTCATGGCCGGGCAGGCAGGGGTAGACCGTGTTCTTCCATTCGTTGCGGGCGGTGTGGAGATCGGAGTGGCATACGCCGCAGTAGGAGATCGCGATGCGGACGTCGGTCGGCCCGACGTCGCGGCGCTCGAAGGAGAACGGGGCGAGCGGCTGGTCTGCGGACTCGGTGGCGTAGCCGATGCAAGCGAACATGGAATAAGTCCTTTGATCGAGAAATAGACATGGGGCGCGCGGCTGCGCGGCGCGCCGTCGACGTCATGGGCAAGATAGCGCCGACGGTCGAGGCGACGATTGCGCCATTGCACGGCGCCCCACCACAAACTGCAAGTCGGCGTAGGACGGCGGGTCGCAACGCCGCGTCGTGGGTTCAGGCAGGAAGAAAACGGAGGCTCGCCCCTGTGTGTGCGGGGCTTGCGATCCGCCCCGCGAGGATCAGGCGGCGACCGGCGTGACGCCTGCTCCGTAGACGCGGACCGCGCCCTTGCCGCCGGCCTTCGCTGCATAGAGCGCGGCGTCGGCGCGCGCGAACAGCTCCTCCGGCGTGCCTTCGCCGTGGGCGACGCCCACCGAAGCGCCGAGATCGAGGGCGATCCCGCCTGCGACGACCGCGGTGCGGATCTCCCGGACGATCCGGCCGGCGAGCTCCTCCGCGACGGCGGCGTCGGCCGCCGACAGGAGCACGGCGAACTCGTCGCCGCCGATCCGCGCGACGAGCGCGGCTTCCCGCGCCGCCCGTTTGAGACGATCCGCAGCCTCCGCCAGACAGGCGTCGCCGCGGGCGTGGCCGAGCGTATCGTTGATCTGCTTGAAGCCGTCGAGGTCCACGAGGACCAGGGCGCCGAACCCGTGCTCGGGCGACTGCGACGCGGCCATTGCGTCGAGCCGCGCCTGGAACTGGCTGCGGTTGGCGAGACCCGTCATCGGGTCGAACTCCGCGAGCTGGCGCATCCGCTCCTTCAGCGCCGTCTCCTCGGTGATGTCCTGCTTCATGCCGAAGATGCGCGCCGGCGCGCCGTTCTCGCATTCGACGGTCGCGGTGATGCGGATGACCCGGCGCCGCCCCTTGGCGGTGACGATCTGCACGTCGAGCGAAAAGCCGTCGCGCCGGGCGATCGCCGCAGCCCGGGCGGCCTCCATCTCACGGCGCGCGGCGTCCACGTAGAACGCAAGCGTTCCCCTGCGATCGATGAAGGAGCCGCGAGGCAGGTCGAACAGGTCGTAGACCACGTCGCTCCAGCGCAGCGCCTCGGTCGCGAGATCGCACTCCCAGACGCCGATGCTCGCCGCCGCCGACGCCTGCTCGAAGGTATTGCGCCGGTGCTCCAAAGCGGCCGCCTGTTGACGGATCAACTGCTTTTGCGCGGCGATCTGCGCCTTCAGGTTCAGAACTGCCTCGAGAACGTCCGCCAGATTGGCCTTGGCCGCCATGTCACGCCACACCGCCGCCGTCCGCGCTGTTCGCGGTTCGTGAGGAAGATAATCCGAAAGCGACGAAAAGGGTAATCACAGATCGATGAAGGATATCTGAGCGGTCGAGGCCGTCACAAGCCATGGCGCGCGCGGAACCAGGGCACGAACGTCGCGACGCCGCGCGCGAGCGACGTGGTCGGGGACCAGCCGAGATCGCGCGTGGTCGCCGTGATGTCGGCGAAGGTGTCCTTCACGTCGCCGGGCTGCATCGGTTCGAAGACGCGCACGGCCTCGCGGCCGCAGGCGGCCTCGATCAGCTCGATCAGCGTGAGGAGTTGCTCGGACCGGCTGTTGCCGAGGTTGTAGAGGCTGTGCGGGGCGCGGCTGCCGCCGGGCTTCGGCGCGCCGTCGTCCGGGGGAGGGCGGTCGAGCGCGGCGAGGACGCCGGCGACGATGTCGTCGACATAGGTGAAGTCGCGCCGCATGTCGCCGCCGTTGAACACCCGGATCGGCCGGCCAGCGAGGATCGCCTCCGTGAACAGCCAGACCGCCAT
>NZ_JAFV01000001.1:4267500-4381575 GCF_000526315.1 Methylopila sp. 73B
AGCCGAGGCGGAGTCCCCGGGCGCCGTGTCGGCGGGGCCGTCGCCGGTCAGGGCCGACATGGACGTCGCGACGGCGGCGGTCGCGGTGCTCGCCGAGTGCGTCCGGCAGTTCCGGCGCAACGAAGACGCGCTGCTCGCCGGCGGCGACGACAAGGCGGTGCACCAGGCGCGGGTCGGGCTGCGGCGGCTGCGCTCGGCGCTGAAGATTTTCCGGCCGGCGCTGTCCGACGCGCGGCTTCCTGTGGTTGCGGGCGAGATCAAATGGCTCGGGCAGGCGCTGGGCGCCGCGCGGGATCTCGACGTGTTCGCCGAAAGCGCGCTCGACGGCGCCGGACGGCATGTCGACGTAGGCCCGCTCGCGGCCGAGGTCGAAACTGCGCGAACGGAGGCCTACGCGGTCGCGCTCGAGGCGCTGCGGTCGCCGCGCGCGCGCGCGGCCCTGTTCGATCTCGCGGAGTGGATGGCGATCGGCGCTTGGCGGACGGCGCCCGAGACCGCGGCGGTCCGCGGGACGGCGATCGAGGCCTTCGCGGCGGAGGTGCTCGCGGCCCGTTTCGCGAAGTTCGAGAAGAAGGCCAAGGGGTTGGTGCGGTTGAGCCCGGAAAAACGCCACGACGCCCGCATCGAGGCCAAGGCCCTGCGCTACGCCGCCGGCTTCTTCGCGCCGCTCTACCAGCGGAACGCCCGGACCGAGCGCCGGTTCGAGCGCTTCGACCGGCGTCTGAAGAAGCTGCTGGATACGCTCGGGGCGCTGAACGACATCGCGACCGCGGGCCCTCTTGCGCTCCGCATCGGACACGACGCGGTGAACCGCGGGGAGGCCGCGCTCGGGCTCGCCGCCGGAGTGATCGCGGGATCGACCGACGGCCGCGCGCACGCGCCGTTGGCGGATGCCGACCGGCGCCTACGGAAACTGCGGGACGCGAAGATCTTCTGGGAGTGACGGAGCGCGACGATCCAGCCGCGCTCCGCGTCGACGATCAGAGCAACTTGTCGATCGTGATCGGCAGTTCGCGCACGCGCTTGCCGGTGGCGTGGAAGATGGCGTTCGCGACCGCGGCCGCCGTTCCCACGATCCCGATTTCGCCCAGTCCCTTGACCCCAAGCGGGTTGCTGCCGTCCTCCTCGTCGACGAAGACCACGTCGATGTCGGGAATGTCGGCGTGCGCCGGCACGTGATATTCGCCCAAGTTGGCGTTCATCACGCGGCCGAGGGCCTTGTCCCACAGCGTCTCCTCGTGAAGCGCCATGCCACAGCCCATCACCACGCCGCCGAGGATCTGGCTCCGGGCGGTGAGCGGGTTCAGGATCTTGCCCGCGGCCACCGCGCTGACCACGCGGGCGAGGCGCACAACGCCTAGGTCTTCGTCGACGCGCACTTCGACGAAACACGCGGCGTGGGTGTAGCCGGCGTAGGTCTTGGCGAAATCCTTATCCGGCTCGAAGCCGCCGTCGGCGTCCAGCGTCTCGAGACCGGCGCCCTTCAGGATTTCGGCGAGCGACACCGCCTTCGAGGGGTCGGAAGCGAGCGCGATGCGCCCGTTGCCGAAGACGACGTGGCCCAGCGCCGCGTTGGCGAGGGGAGAACCGTCGATCCCGCGCGCGTGCTTGAGCAACTCTTCCTTCAGCGTGTCGCAGGCGCTCTTGACCGCGGAGCCGGCCGACGCTGCGGCCCAGGAGCCGCCTTCGACCGGCGCCATCGGCAGCGCGGTGTCGCCCACCTTGGACGTCACGTCCGCGATGTCGAGGCCGAGCGCGTCGGCGCCGATCTGCGCGAGGATGGTGTAGGTCCCGGTGCCGATGTCGGCGGTCGCGCAGGCGACCTCGAGCTTGCCGTCCGCGGTGAGCGTGGCGCGCGCCTTGTGCGGCATCGTCATCGCTTCCCAACAGCCGGTCGCCATGCCGTAGCCGATCAGCTCGCGGCCTTCCCGCATCGAGCGCGGCTCGGGCGAGCGCTTCGACCAGCCGAAGCGCTCGGCGCCCAGTCGGTAGGCCTCGCGCAGTTCCTTGGATGAAAACGGCTTGTCGTCGTTCTTGTCGCGGTCGGAGTAGTTCATCAGCCTGAGCTCGACCGGGTCGACCTTCGCCGCATAGGCCAGTTCGTCCATCGCGCACTCCAGCGCGAAAACGCCTGTGGTGGCGCCCGGCGCGCGCATGTCGGACGGGGTCGGGGTGTCGATCTTCCCGAGTTCGTACTTCAGCGCGACGTTGTCGCAGTCGTAGAGGAAGCCCGACCAGTTCACGATCGCTTCCTGGTAGTCCTCGTAGTGCGAGGTCGCCTGGATCGCGTGGTGCTGGATCGACGTCAGCCGCCCCTCGCCGTCCGCGCCGAACGACACCGTCTGCAGGCAGTCCGGCCGCCAGCCCATCGTGAACATCTGGCAGCGCGTCAGCACCAGTCGGACCGAGCGCTCGAGCTTCAGGCTGGCCATCACGGCAAGGAAGACATCGTAGTGTGGGCGGAGCGCCATGCCGAAGGCGCCGCCGACGAACGGCGAGACGACGCGCACCTTCTCCTCATCGAGCCCGAACACGGAGCAGATGTAGTTCTTCGGGTTCGCGACGCCCTGCGTCTTGTTGTGCACAAGCAGGCCGCCGTCGCCCTCCCAGACCACCGTCGTCGCCTGCAGCTCCATCGGGTTGTGGTGTTCCGCCACGACCCGGTAGTGCGCGCTCACCTGGATCGGCGCCGCGGCGAAGGCTCCGGCGGCGTCGCCGCGCGGCTCCGGCGTGGGCGGAATGCCGTCGCGGGGCTCCGGCGGATGGTAGTGGTTCGCCGCCGCCGCCACGTCGACGTTTGGCGTTTCGGCGGCGTAGGTCGCCTTGACCAGAGTCGCCGCATGGCGGGCTTTCTCATGGGTGTCCGCCACCACGAGCGCGATCGCCTGGCCGCTGTAGTGGACGCGGTCGTCCCGGAAGGGACGGAACGGGCTTCCCGGCACGGCCGCCATGTCGTTCTTGAACGGCTCGTCGTCCTCGGGGAAGGCGAGCTTGTTGTCGTGGCTCAGCACCTCGATCACGCCCGGCGCGGCGAGCGCCGCGGAGACGTCGAGCGACGTGACGCGACCTTTGGCGATCGCGCTCGGAACGGCGGCGGCGTAGGCGAGGTCGGGGGCCGTGAACTCAGCCACGTAACGCGCGAGACCGGAGACCTTGAGGGGGCCGTCGACGCGCGACTTCGCGCGGCCGACATAGGGATGGACGTTGGACATGAGCTGATCTTCCCTCAGTTCACGGTCTTGTCTGACTGAACCTGCGGTTCGCCCGACGCGGCTTGCGCGAGAGCGCGAACGACGGCCCGGCGCGCAAGCTCGATCTTGAAGTCGTTGCCGCCATACCCCTTCGCGCCGGCCAGGATCGCGTCCGCCGCCGCGCCGAAGCTGTCCGGCGTCGCCGGTTTCCCCTTCAGCAGGATTTCCGCGTCGGTCACGCGCCAGGGCTTATGCGCGACGCCGCCGAGGGCGATGCGGGCGTCGACGATCACGTCGCCGTCCATTTCCAGAGCGGCGGCGACCGACACCAGGGCGAAGGCGTAGGACAGCCTGTCGCGGAGCTTCAGATAGGTGTGGTTCCGCCCGAACCGGGGCCTCGGCAGTTCGACGGCGACGACCATCTCGCCGTGGGCCAGGGTGTTGTCGTTCTGCGGGGCGTCGCCGGGCAAGCGATGAAACGCGGCGAAGGGGACGACGCGGGAGCCGTTCGGACCTTCGACGTGGACGCTCGCCTCCAGTGCCGCCAGCGCGACGCACATGTCGGAGGGATGGGTCGCGATGCACGCCTCGCTCGTCCCGAGGATCGCGTTCACGCGGTTCACTCCAGTCTTCGCGGCGCAGCCGGAGCCGGGCTCGCGCTTGTTGCAGGGCGTCGCGACGTCGTAAAAGTAGTAACACCGGGTGCGCTGAAGCAGGTTGCCGCCGGTTGTCGCCGCATTGCGCAATTGGGCGGACGCGCCGGCCAGGATCGCGCTGGCGAGCAACGGATAGTCGCGCTGGATGCGCGCGTCATAGGCGAGGTCGGAGTTCGGAACCAGCGCGCCGATCCGCAGGCCGCCGGCGTTCGTCGCCTCGATCTCCCGCAGCGGCAGACGCGTGATGTCCACCAGCTTCTCAGGCTTCATCACGTCGTACTTCATCAGGTCGACGAGATTGGTGCCGCCTGCGATGAAGCGGGCCGCAGGGTCGCGGGCGACGGCCGCGATGGCGTCGGCCACGGTCTCGGCGCGGGTGTAGCTGAAGTTCATCATTCCGCGGCCTCCTTGAAGGCGCTTCGGCCCATCACGTCCTCAATCGCGTCGACGATGTTCCCGTAGGCGCCGCAGCGACAGAGGTTGCCGCTCATCAGCTCCCGGATCTCCGCCTCGGTCTTCGCGTGGCCTTCGCTCATCATGCCGATGGCCGAGCAAATCTGGCCCGGAGTGCAGTAGCCGCACTGGAAGGCGTCGTGGGCGATGAAGGCTTCCTGCAGCGGATGCAGGGCATCCGGCTGGCCGACGCCTTCGATCGTGGTGATCTCGGCGCCGTCGTTCATCACCGCGAGCTGGAGGCAGGCGTTCACGCGTCGCCCGTTAACGAGCACCGTGCAGGCCCCGCACTGGCCCTGGTCGCAGCCCTTCTTCGACCCTGTGAGGTCGAGCCTTTCCCTCAGGAGATCGAGAAGGGTCACCGAGGGCGGAACATCCAGCCTGCGTTCGACGCCGTTGACGGTGAGCGCGATGGACACAGCGTGAGGTTCAGCGGCTGTCGGCCGTTCAGTTCCCATCGGAGGCTCCTGGCAAAGCGGCGCTGCGGCGCTCGGATTTGGAACTGAAACAATTCGAAGCGCGGCGCGGTTCCCGAGCAACCGTAATCGGCGTAGGTCCGCGGACGCGGCAAATGCTGTTTGCGGCTCACCGACGGTCGGCTATCGTGCGGCGACCGGTTTCGCGCGAAGCCCGGCGCCCTCCGACGAGTTCTCCAGGACCTATGCCCGACCGCGTTCCTGACCCAGCGGACGTCGCCGATCCCGACCGGCTGGCCGCGCTGGCGAGCTACGCCATTCTCGACACGCCGCCCGAGAAGGGATTCGACGACCTCGTCGCCATCGCCGCCGAAGCGCTGGGCGCGCCGATGGCGCTCGTGAGCTTCGTCGGCGGCGACCGGCAGTGGTTCAAAGCCCGGATCGGTCTGGACGCGGCGGAGACCCCGATCGACCGGTCGGTCTGCGCGCACGCCCTGAGCGAGCGCGAGACGCTGGTGATCCCCGATCTTACGCAGGACCCGCGCACGCGCGCGAACCGCCTGGTCGTCGACGATCCCCGCCTGCGGTTCTACGCCGGCGCGGTGCTGCGCAGCCCCGAGGGGCATGCGCTCGGAACGCTGTGCGTTCTCGACGTCAAGCCGAGGCCCGAGGGCGTGACGCCGGGGCAGGAAAGGATCCTGAAGGCGCTGGGTCGCCAGGTCGAAGCTCAACTCGCTCTGCGACGCGCGATCGCAAGCGGAGACGAGGCCTTCCGCCGCTATCACCTCGTGGGCCACGTCACTCACGATGCGATCTGGGACTGGGATCTGCTCGCCGATCAGGTGATCTGGAACGAGGCCCTGACCTCGGCCTACGGCCACCGGCTGGAGGACGTCGAGCCGACGGGCGCGTGGTGGATGAACCACATCCATCCCGACGACCGGGACCGCGTCAGCGCGGACTTTCAGGCCTTTCTCGGCCCCAAGGGCGCGGAATGGCGCAGCGAGTACCGTTTTCGCCGCGCGGACGGCACCTACGCGATGGTGCTCGACCGGGGCACGGCGGTGCGCGACGCGCACGGCGCGGCCGTCCGGGCGATCGGCGCGATGCTCGACCTCACCGAGCGGGCCGAGGCGGAGGAGCAGTTCCGCGCCGTGTTTGAGGGCGCGAACGTCGGCATCGTGCAGCTCGACCCGGTGTCCGCCCGGGCGCTTCGGGTGAACGACAAGCTCTGCGAGATCTGGGGCGCGAGCAAGGAGGAGATTCTTGGCCAGTCTGTGGCCCGCTGGACGCCCGACGAGGACGACGGCGCGCGCAGGGACCTGCATGGACGGCTGGCGCGCGGCGAACTGATGACCGTGCTGCTCGAGAAGCGCTATCGTCGCGGCGACGGCCGGATCATCTGGGCGCGGGTGAACCTCGTTTCCCGCCGGCTCGCGGGCGGAAGCATCCAGACCACGGCGATGATCGAGGACGTGACCGCCGAGCGCGAGGAGAAGGCCTGCAAGGCCGCGCTGGCCGAACTCGGCGTCCGCATGCGCGACCAACGCGACGAGCGCGTGATCGCCGGCGTCGCCTGCGAGGTCGTCGGGCGCACGCTCGGTCTGTCGCGGGTGAGCTTCGGCGCGGTCGATCCCCGCCGGGCGGAGGTCGAAATCAAGGCGGACTGGCGGGCGGACGATCTCGAAAGCGGCGTGGGCGTGCACGCGCTCGATCGGTTCGGCGATCTCGCAGACGCGCTCGACCATGACGACGCCTTCGCGGTCTCGGACGTCGCCGCTGATCCACGCACCGCGGACCATGCCGCGGCCTATGCCGCGATCGGCATCCGCGCGATGCTGCACGTCCCGATCCGCGAGCGCGGCAGTCTCGTCTCGGTGTTCTTCCTCCACGCCGCCGATCCGCGCGACTGGACCGCGGGAGCGGTGGCTTTCGTGCGGATGGCCGCCGACCAAGCCGCGGCGGCGGCCGCGCGCGCCTTGTCGGAAGAGCGGCAGAGGATCCTGAACCAGGAGCTCAGCCACCGCATGAAGAACCTGCTGGCGTTGGTCCAGGCAATCGCGTCGCAGACCATGCGGGGCGCGAGCACGCTCGAAGGCGCGAGCCGGGTTCTCGAGGGCCGGCTGGTTGCGCTCGGGCGCGCCCACGACGTGCTGCTTGGCGGGGCGGTGTCGGCCGCGCCTCTGGAGGCGGTGGTCGTCGAGGCTCTCAAGAATCATCTCGACGGCCCGGAACGCCTTACGGTCGACGGGCCCGCGGTGCTGGTGGGCCAGAAGGCCGCTCTGCCGCTTGTGCTGATGATGCACGAACTCGGCACCAACGCGGCGAAGTACGGAGCGCTGTCCGCGCCCGAGGGCGTGGTCTCGATCAAGTGGGCGCTCGCCGGCGCTCCAGGGCGCCAGAGCGTCCGCCTCGTGTGGGAGGAAAGCGGCGGGCCCGAAGTCGGGCCGCCGACCCGAAAGGGGTTCGGCGTCCGGCTTCTGGAGCGCGGTCTGGCGAGCCAGCTCGACGGCGCCGTGCGGCTGGACTACGCGCCGACCGGCGTGGTGTGCACGCTCGACGTGCCGCTGGAGCGCCTGCAGGACCAGAGCTGACCTTCGAGGCCGGCGCGTGACCGCACGTCGGCGGCCGCGGAGCAGAGGTCGTCGCCGTCAACGCTATGTCTCCAACGCGCCAAACGAAAACGCCGCGCTCCTGGGGAGCGCGGCGTGGTCGCTTCGAAAGGGCCGCCGTCAGGCGGCGCCGATCACTTCAGCTTGCTGAAGGCGGTGTCGAACGAGAGGCTGACCATGTAACGGTCGCCGCAAACCCAGCGGGCGCCGTTGTTATTGGCGCACTCGTTGCGAGACAGATCGCTGTCGGAATAGCGGAACTCGATGGTCGCGGCCTTGTAGGTCGCGCCGACGCCGAGGTTCCACGTCAGGTAGTCTTCCGCAAGAGCGAAGCCGCGCGAGCGGTCGATCCACTGCTTGCCAAATTCGCCAGACACGTAGAAACCGACGTCCGGAATGGTGTCGAGCGGGATATTGACCTTGCCGATGGCCGACAGATACAGCGCGTCGGAACCGGTGTTCACGAAATCGCTGGTCCAGTAGACGTTGCCGGTAATCGAGCCGAAGTTGCCAAAAGCGTAGCTCGGCTTGGCGTAGATCTCCCAGTAGTCCAGCTGCTTGAGCGGGCCGGGGGTGTCTTCGCCGGGGTAGTAATAGTACAGGCCGCCGACGTCGAGGGTAAAGGCGTCCCAGGTGTGGCGCAGGCCGCCGTAGATGTCGACCTCAGCGGCCGGGTCGGTCGCGAAGCCGTTGACGCTCGACGACCAGATGCCGGCGTAGACCCAATCAAAGGCCTGCAGCTCGGCGTAGCCCTGGACCGCCGGGTCGCCCTTGCTCTGCGTCACGCCGCGGAACACGTAGTCCGTGGTGAACTTGACGCCGAAGGCGACGTCGATCGGCGACGGGGCCGACTCGATCACCATCGCCTCGGGAGCGGCGAGGTCGGCCGCCGACGCGACGGACATCGCCGACAGGCCGGCCGTGGCCGAAAGCAGCGTCGTGAGAGCAAACCCCGTGACAGTCTTCATAACTCTTCCCCAGAACCGCAAGGAACCTCAGTTCGTTGCAGTCAAAATCGGGGAGGCCCGACGTTAAGTCGAGCCCCATTTTTGTGCTTTGGCGCGACGGTCACCCGGTAGATGCTTTTCCGCCACAGCTATGGCGACGGTAAGACGTCGTCACGCAACCCGCTCGTCGAGCGGGTGGGTGCGCAGCCGATGAGGGTCGTAGAACGGCGTCCGGACCACGTGGGCCGGGAATTCGCCAAGCGACGACTTCACAGTCAGAAGCGTTCCAAGCGCCTTCAGTTCTGGTGCGACGTGGCCGAGCGCGATCGATTTCATCAGATGCTTACTGTAAGTGGTGCTGTTAACGATGCCTACTTCCGCGCCATCTTTGCAGATCTTAGCTCCTGGTTCGATCGCTTCATGGGCGTCGATCTCCAGTCCGACCTGTGCGACCCGCTCCGTGCCTTTTTTTGCGGCAAGAGCGGCTTTGCCATGGAAGTCCGCCTTGCTCAGGTCGACGGTCCAGTCCGCGCCGACCTCCCACGGGGTCGTGTCGCCCTGCGGCATGTCGAACGGGAAGAACAGCAACCCGCCCTCGACCCGCACGATGTCGAGGCATGACCACGACGCCGCGCACACGCCGTGGGGCTTGCCGGCCTCCATGATCGCGTCCCAAAGAATCGGGGCGTCGGCGGCGGAGCAGAACACCTCGTAGCCGCGCTCAGCCGAGTAGCCGCCGCGGGCGAGCGACACGCGCTTGCCGAACAGTTCAGTCCTGGCGTGCTCGAAATACTTGAGCGTCTTGAGATCGAACGGCGTGTGCGGGTCGAGGATCTCGAGCGCGAGCGGGCCCTGCAGCGACAGGATGTGGACGTCGTCGTCCTTCTCCCAGCTCGCGTCCGAGCCCTCGAAGAACCCGTCGATGACCTCTTCCAGCGCGCCGCCGCCGTGGCTCAGCCGGTAGGCGTCCGGCCCGTCGCGGTAGACCAGCACGTCGTCGATCAGCGCTCCGTCCGCATTGACGATGTTGGAGATCGCCGACTGGCCCGGCGCCAGCGCGTCGATGTCCGACGTGAGCATGTGATTCAGGACCTTCACGGCGTCGGGTCCCGAGACGTTGATCATCCGCAGACCGGAGACGTCGAACAGCCCGGCCTTGGAGCGCACGATCGTGACCTCCTCGTAGGGGTCGGTCGCGTAGTTCTGAGGGATCGGCATGCCGTTCCAGTCGCTGTCGAGCGGCGAGCCCAGGTCGCGATGGCGGGAGAACAGCGCGTTCTTGCGCGGGAAGTCTTCAGCGGTGGTGGCCATGGCGGCGGTTCCTTCCGGTGGATGACGAGGCTCGAGCGGCCCCTGGGGCGACCGGGCGGGTCGCCCGGGTCGAGAAAGCCGGGATGTGATGGGCGCCGCGCGCGGCGCGGGGCGGGTCAGTCCGGGAAGAAGCCCGGCGAGGTCGGAGCGCCGTCGTCGTGGCGCGCGAGGTAGTCGACCGTCATGTCGCGGAAGCGGGTCAGGCCCTTGTAGTCGGCGAGTTCGGGGCGAAGATCGCGCAGCACGCGGTGCAGGCGCCGGCCCCACTTCGGGACGGTCACCAGCTCCTCCATCTTGATCATGTAGGCGCGGATCGAGAACACGATCGCGTTCGAGCGGGGCAGGCGCCACAGCGCCTGAAGCTCGACCCGTAGATGAACCTTGTCGCCCACGTTCTCGGGCGTCACCGTCGTCCGGTCGATGCCCCACTTGTGGTAATTCTCGGGGCTGGTGTCGAGCCGCGGATTGATGGTCATCGTCCAGTTCAGGCGGCGCACCGGCCGTCCCTGCTGAAGGTTCAGCATGAACTTCAGCGCCCGGTCCATGACGCCCATCTCGTGGGCGAGCGGCACCGGCCCGTGCCATTCCGTCCAGCTCATGCCGATGTCAAAATCGAGCGACCAGTCGGCCTGGGTGGTGATCATGCCCGCGTCCATCCAGAGCATGTCGTTACGCTGGTCGATCAGGGCGAAGTCGCCCTGGCACTGGCGGGTGACGTACTCCATCGGCGGGTAGGGCAGGGTCGCGGTGTCGCCGAAGGTGAAGTGCTGGTCGATCCCGAGCGGGCGGTTGACCCAACGCCATTTGTCGCCGTCCCGGGTCAGCGAGAAATGCTCGGGATAGTGCTTCGACATCTGCTCCATCAGCAGCTCGACGAGGTCCCATTCCGCCGTCAGCATGTGCGGCAGCGCCTGGCAGCGCAGCGGATCCTCCTTCAGCACCAGCGCCCGGTCGCGCATCTCCGAGACGTAATGCTCGTCGATGTCGATCGGGAACTCGGTGGTCGACTTCGCCGGCCCCGGCATGTGCTGCTCGATGTTGACGGCGTACATGTACTCGTCCTTGTCGAACGGGAACGGAAAGCGCTGGATCGCCTCCGGGCTGTTCGAGAAGGTGAAGTCGTCGCGGAAGGTCTCGTTCTTGAACTGGATGGTC
Organism: Methylopila sp. 73B; assembly: GCF_000526315.1. NCBI lineage: Bacteria > Pseudomonadati > Pseudomonadota > Alphaproteobacteria > Hyphomicrobiales > Methylopilaceae > Methylopila > Methylopila sp. 73B. The sequence continues at coordinate 4,278,242 of NZ_JAFV01000001.1, forward strand.
ATCGGCGGCCTCCGGCCTTCAGGTCTTCGGATGACAAGCGAAACGCCGCGCTTTCCACGTCTCCCCACAGGGGAGAGGTGGCGACGCGAAGCCGAGCGTGTGAGGGGGAGAGTCCGTTCCATAGAAGCGCAGCGCCCCCTCACCCGGCGCTCGCGCGCCGACCTCTCCCCACAGGGGAGAGGTGAAGGCCTGCGCTTGCTGAAAGGCGCTCACAGGTCCAGCACCAGCTCGCGGCCCTTCAGCCGCGACACGCAGGTCATGATCTTCGTCCCCGACGCCTTCTCCTCGTCCGAGAGGAAGTGGTCGTTGTGGACGAGCTCGCCGTCGCAGGAGACGACGGTCGTTTCGCACTGTCCGCAAGCGCCGCCGCGGCACAGGAAGGGCGCGTCGACGCCAGCCGCCTCGATCGCCTCGAGCAGGCTCTGATCGCTGCGCACCTCGGTGGTGATGCCGGCCTTCGCGAGCGTGAGCGCGAAAGGCGACCCGCCGGGAGGGGCGAGGAAGCGCTCGGCGTGAAGGTTCTCCTCCGGCCAGCCGGCCGCGCGGCCGCCCTTGAGGATCGCGTCGATCATGCCCTCGGGCCCGCAGACGTAGAGATGCGTGCCGAGCGGCTGGTGGGGGAGGATGCGGTCGACCGCGATCACTTCCTGGCAGTCGTCGCGGTAGAGCCGAACCTTGTCGCCGTGGCGCGCGACCAGCTCGTCGGCGAAGGCGCCATGGGCGGCGTCGCGCATGGCGTAGTGGATCTCGTAAGCGAAGCTCTGGCGCGCGAGCTCCTCCGCCATGGCGTAGATCGGCGTGACGCCGATGCCGCCTGCGATCAGCAGGTGCTTCCGGCCGGTGCGGTTCAGCGGGAACAGGTTGACCGGCATGGTGATCGTCAGCTCGGAGCCGACCTCCACCCGGTCGTGCATGAAGACCGAGCCGCCGCGCGACTGCGGGGTGCGCAGCACGCCGATGCGGTAGGTCGAGCCGTCGGCCGAGCGGTCGATCAGCGAGTAGGGGTTCTTGATGCGCCGGTCGTCCGCGTCCATCGCGACGACCACATGGGAGCCGGCGGAGAAGACCGGCAGGGGCGACCTGTCGCGCGCGGCGAGGCTGAAGCGCTTCACCGTCGGCGTCGCCTGCTCGATCGAGACCACGCGGACGCCGATTTCCACCCCGCCGCTCATGCGTAGAGCTCCTCGGCCGGGGGCACGTCGCCCGGCGTCTCCGCGTCGATCGAGACGCCCTGGAAGGCCCCGAGCCGGCGCGAATAGTGGTCGCGGACGAGCAGCGGAATGCCGCAATGGCTGCAGGTGACGGGCGACACGGTCACGTTCTCGGTCATTCCCTTGCAGTGGACGCACTGCACCCGGCGGGCGAGCGAGCCGCGGTGTTCGGTGCGGATCGACGCCTGGTCGACGCCGTGCGCCATGCCGGCCGCGACGACCGAGCCGATGAAGCCCTCGACGCCGGCGGCGTAGAGGCGCGTGCCCATGGTCGCGGTGTTCAGGATTACGTTCAGGCGGGTAATCAGCGTGGGCTGCGATGGCATGACGAAAAGGTCGTCGGGCCTGAACGCCGCGAGCCGTGCGGCGTGGTCTTCGCCGGCCGATCCGCCAGCTGCGTAAAGCAGCGTGGTGCGGGCGAGCGCCTCGGGGTGGGCCCCGAAGGCGTCGATCACCGCAAGCGCGCCTTCGCCCTCCGCGGCGACCAGATGGCGGCGCGCCGCAACGTCCACCTTCAGGCCTCCATAGACCGGACGGCTCTTGATGTTGGAAACCAGCATGTCTTCGGAACCAGCGTCGAGAGATCTTCAGGACGGTCCGCGGAAACGTCCGCGGTCCGGCGAGGCCCGAGCCCGGAGCGATGTCGCTCCGGGCTCGGGCGAGCGCGTCAGAACTGGAACACCGCGTTCGCGATCAGCACCGTCGCGACGCCCGCCAGCAGCGTGAGATACGGCAGCATGCCCGCCTTCTTGGGCATCTTGGCGCCGATCTCGCCGCCGACCTGCAGGTCCTCGAGCATCTTCGCCGGGAACTTGCCCTTGTCCTGCACGTAGTGCCGGAAGAAGAACACCGGGATGATGAAGGCCGCCGTGATCAGGCCGGCCCACAGCGCGTTGGGGTTCCAGACCTTGGCGCCCGCGCCCATGAAGACGGCGTTGACGAAGGCGAACACGGCGCCGAGGGCGATGATGAAGGTCGGCGCCTTGTAGGGCCGCGGGATGTGGCCGCTGTCGATGCGGTGGATCCAGCCGGAGTTCAGGTTCAGGAAGTTAAAGATGATGTAGCCGCAGTTCGACACCGCCAGGATGAAGAAGAACGAGGTGGCGTCGGCGCAGGCGATCGCGAGCAGGACCAGGTTGAAGGCGAGGTCGGTCCACATGGCGTTGGTCGGGGCGCCGTGGTGGTTCACGTAGGAGAGGTACTTCGGCAGCCAGCCGTCGACCGAGCCCTGGTAGAGCGTGCGCGACGAGCCCGCCATCGCGGTCATCAGGCAGAGCATCAGCGCGAGGATCATGAGCATGACCAGCGCGTTCTCGATGATCGGCCCGCCGCCGACCATGTGCGCGAGCGCCGACGCGACGCCCGAGCCGTCGACGATCGGGGTCTCGAGCATGCCGGTGAGGCCGAGCTCGCTCTGGAAGGTGAAGGGCACGATCACGAACACGGCGATGCAGAGCAGGCCGGAGAAGAAGATCGCCTTGAACGTGTCGCGGGCGGGATCCTTGAACTCGCTCGTGTAGCAGATCGCAGTCTCGAAGCCGTAGGTCGACCAGGCCGCGATGAACATGCCGCCCAGCACCAGCGTCCAGCCCGGGATGTTCCACGCGCCGGGCTCCGGCTTGTAGGCCTCCGCCAGCGGCACGAAGGGCTGGAAGTTCGACCAGTTCACCCCGTGCTGCAGCAGCGGCGCGACGCCGACGATGACGAGCGGCACGATCACCAGAACGCCGACCACCTTCTGCACCCGGGCGGTGCCCAGGATGCCGCGGTGCTGCACGGCGAAGGTGCCGAGCATCAGGGCCGCGCCGATGAAGAACGCGGAGTTCAGCGAGAACGAGACCGGGCCGAGCGTGCCGGAGACGAGCGTCCAGGTGCGGATCGCGGAGGTCGCGTCAGGCGCGACGGCGGTGAGGATGTAGCCCGCGGCGATCGAGCAGCCGAGCGACAGCACCGGCGACCATGCGAACCAGTTGCACCACACCGAAAGCGGCGCGATCGGCTTGGCGTACCGCACCCAGGCCGCCGCGCCGTAGATCGAGGCGCCGCCGGACTTGTTCGGGAACAGGCCCGCGATCTCCGCGTACACGAAGGACTGCAGGAAGCCCATCATCATGGACGCCGCCCAGATGGCGAAGGCGGGCGTGCCGGTGGTGCCGGCGATGCCGCCGATCGAGAACAGGACCAGCGGCGGCACGCCGCTCGCCACCCAGAAGGCGCCTGTCCATGAAATGTTGCGTCTAAGCTGGTGCGTGTCGTTGGCCGAGACCGGCGTATCCGCCGCTGCGATGCTCATTGCTCTTCCCCGTTCCAGAAACCGTGCGGCCGGTCGGCCGGACGTTCAGGCGCGCTCCGCGGCGGCCGTCGGCGGGAGCGTTCCCGGCGCGGCGATGCGTTCTCGCGGAGCAGGCCGATGAGGTCGCGGGGCGGGCGCCGGCGCTGTGCGCTCCGGCGTCGTGCAGCATGCGGCTGGCGGGCCAGGCAGCAAACATCGAAGGTCCCTTCGTCCTCGCGGACGTCCTTCGCGCAAACGTCGCGCGACCTCGGTGGGGGATCATGCAGGTCTGCAGATTGTTGTCAAAAGTTTTTCCCATGAGGAAAAACTAGGCGGGCGCGTCTCGGCCGGCGCCGGCGTCGGAAACGCCCCGTCGGGAGCGCTCGAAATCCAGGCGGGCGGCGCGGTAGACGTCCGGAAGCGACAGCGCCCAGACGAAGAATCCGCCTGCGTGGCGGCCGATGATCGAGGCGTCGGGACTTGCGAACCGCGCCGTCAGCCAGCCCAGCAGGATCGTGAACAGCGCGAATCCGAGCCCGCGCGCCGCGCGCCCGATCAGGACATGCCCGAAGCCGGGCAGCAGCGCCCCGACGAGCAGGACGAGGCGTGGATCACGCGGCGCGGACGGCGTCGACCGGAGCGCGGACGTCGAGTGGATCGCGGTCATGAGGGTCTCTCGTGGCTGGCGCCGGGGCGGCGGCGATCTGTCGGGCGAGGTCGAGGGCGGCGGCCGCGTCGTGTCGCGTGACGCTCGCCACGGGAAAGCGCATGTCGCGGAACAGCAGGTAGGCGCCCCGGCTCCCCTGCGCCGCCTGCCGGACCACCCGCACGCCGCGGGGCGTGATGAGGATGGATTTCAGCCGTGGGTCCGCAAGCGGCGCCGCGAGGCGCTCGGACAGCGCGGCGAGCAGGAGGCCGGCGTCGGCCGAGCCGCAGACCCGGGTGTCCTGGGGCCAGCCGGCGGGCGGCGCATGGCGATGGGGCAGGGCCAAGCCGCCCGAGAAAAACTCGGCGCCGGTCGGCCGGCGGACGAGGTCGAGCGTCGCGGAGGTGGAGAGGTCCGCGCGCACCGTCGCCGCGAGCCAGAGCTGCGGCAAGCGGCGGAAGGCGAGTTGCTCGGCGAAGACCCGCAGGGCGGCCTCCGCGCCGCCGTAGCGGCCTCTCAGCACGGGGTCGCCCGCGGCGTCGAGGGAGCGGACGCCGCCGTCGAGCAGATCGGCGCAGGCGTCCAGCCGCCCTGCGCGCCGAAGCGCCTCGGCGCGGCCCGCACGCCGCAGGGAGAGCGCGGCCAGGGCGACGACGCTCAGCGCCAGGGCGAGGAGCGCGGCGCTCGCCATGGGCTCAATACCCCCTCGGCTTGGGCCAGGCCATGGTGAACTGGTCGCCCCGCCGGACATACTTGTAGCGGTGCAGGACGAACCAGGCCGAGGCCGCGATGTAGAACGCCATCATCGCCAGCAGCTGCGTGCCGTAGCCGAGGAAGACCGCGGCGTAGGTGACGGAGCACAGCAACAGAAGCAGCACGGCGGGCAGCGGATGCAGCGGGTGCACGAAGCCGCGGGGGATGGAGCCCAGCGGCCACTTGCGGCGGAACATCACGATGCTGAGCGCCATGGTGGTGTAGCCGAGCAGGCCGGACAGGATCGAGAAGGTGATCGTCTGGTCGAGCGGCGTGGAGATCGCGAACAGGATCGCGATCGGGGCGAAGAACACGATCGCGCGGTAGGGGGTGCGGTAGGTGGGATGCACCGCCCCGAACCACACCGGCATGTAGCGGTCGCGGCCCATGGCGAACCACGCGCGGGAGGCGTCGTTCACGCAACCGTTGGCGGAGGCGACGGTCGCGAACAGCGTGCCGAAGAACAGGAAGATCTCGAGCGGCGCGCTACCGGTGAGGCGGGCCGCGTCGTAAAGCGGCGTTACCGCCTGGCCGAGGTACTCCCAGGGCATCAAGCCCGTACCGACGTACCAGGTCAGCGTCGCCGCGATCAGCAGCGTCATGATGCCGGTGAGCGTGCCGAGCGGCAGGGCGCGGGCGGGCGAGCGCACCTCTTCCGCCGCCTGCGTGGTGCCCTCGATGCCGAGGTAGAACCACAGCCCGAAGTGCATCGCCGCGAGAATGCCGAGGCCGCCGTAGGGCAGTCCGGTGAGCAACTCGTCGTGCTTCAGCGTCTCGCCGGGCGCCCAGGGCTGGGCGTAGACGAACAGCGTCACGATGGCGGCGAAGGCGACGGCGGTGATGACGAGGTTCAGCGTCAGCGTCGCCAGCACGCCGCGGTAGTTCAGCCACGACAGGAAGACGATCGTCAGCACCATGAAGGCGCGTTTGTCGACGTCGCCCACGAGGCCCATGTTGTGGGAGAAGGCCTCGATCAGGTCGCCGGTGACGATGGCGTTCGAGACCTCCAGCATGGTGTAGGCCATGACGAGGTAAAGCCCGACGTTGAAGGCGGCGAGCGGGCCGATGATGTGCTTGGCCTGGGCGTACTGGCCGCCGGCGGCGGCGACCGTCGAGGTGATCTCGCTGTCGATCATCGCGACGCAGGTGTAGAGGATTCCGGCGAGCCAGCAGGCGGTGAGCGCCGCGATCGCGCCGCCTTTGCCGACCGCGAAGTTCCAGCCCATGAACTCGCCGACGAGCACGATGCCGACGCCGAGCCCCCAGACGTGAGCGGGGCCGAGCACGCGTTTCAGGGCGACGCGGCGGGGGGCGGGCGCGGCGGACGTCGCGCCGGCGACGCCGGCGATCGGGTGGCTGATGTCGGTCATCAGGTCCTCGCCGCCGTTTCCGCCATCTCGGCGTCGATGATGTCGCCCTCCGCGGAGGAGGTGAGGTAGTCCTCGCCGTAGGATCGGTTCGTCTTGAACATGTCCCAGGCCATCCAGAGCGCGAGGACGGCCGAGACCGCCCAGGCGCCGAGGTTCAGGATCGTCAGCATCCGGCGCTCCATCGATAGGGGGATAAAAGGCGGGTCGGCTTTAGGAGGACGGACGCTCTCCGTCGTCGAAGCGCTCCGCGATGACCTCGCGGTATTCCTTGTCGGACCAGCGGAGCATCGCGACGAAGTAGACGACGATCACCAGCGCGGTGACGGCGAAGGCCATCCAGGAGACGCTGTAGTCGAACCGGGCGCCGATGATCGCGGCGGCGCTGTCCGGCGTGAAGCCGAGCTTTTCCCACTGCGCCGCCATGGTCGGGTTCTGCCCGAGCGTCTCCCAGCTTGGATTGTCGTAGGCCTTGGTGGTCGCGCCGCTTCCGGCGAGGCCGAGCAGCAGCGGCAGGTAGAGCGTGACGACCACCAGGCCGAGCATCAGCACCGCGTCGACGATCTGGCCGAACACCGACTGGGCCGGCGGCTCGTAGGGAGGGCGGCTCATCGGGCGGCCCTCCGCTCGGCGGCGATCCGGTCGAGGTAGTAGATGTCGGCGCCGTAGATCGCCGCCTTGTCCTCCTCGTAGTGCCGCAGCAGCGCCAGCACGGCCGCGGTGTTGAGGAACAGGACGACGCCGGCCAGCGCCGCCATGACCGCCGTGAGGCCAGTGTCGGCGAAGGCGTCGGTCATGCGCCAGAACACGAAGGCGTAGGTGGCCCAGACAAAAGCGACGGCGATCCACGCAGCCGCTCGGTCGCGCCCGAACATGGTTCGGACGCGGGGGTCTTGCTCCGTCATAGACGTTCTCCCCAACCGCAGTTTTTTCCTGCGGAGATATTTTTAGTCTTAAAGAGAAACGTACTGACTAAATCCGCGCCGTCAATCGCCTAACTGTTGTGCATCGCGTCAATTCGGACCGCGGCCGCCCTCTGCTTTCGCCGCAACGAAAAAAGCGCCGGAACCTTGCGGCTCCAGCGCTTTCTCAGGCTCTCCGGGGGAAGGAGCTCAGCAATCCAGCGTGTTGTCCCGCTCCCACTGCGTCAGGTGGCGCGTGTAGTTGTTCCACTCCTGATTCTTCAGCTTGGCGTAGGCGGTGACGAACTCCTCGCCGAACATCGCCTTCGTGGCGGGCGAGGACTCGAACGTCCGGATTGCGTCGAGCAGATTGAGCGGCAGCTTCTTGCAGTCCGTGACCGTGTGGCCGTCCGTGTACATGTTGATGTCGAGGCGCTTGCCCGGGTCGCGCTTGTTCTCGATGCCGTCGAGACCGGCCGCCAGGATCGCGGCCTGCAGGAGGTAGGGGTTGGCCGCGCCGTCGCCCAGACGAAACTCGAACCGGCCCGCATCCGGGATTCGGATCATGTGGGTGCGGTTGTTGCCCGTGTAGGTGATCGAGTTCGGCGCCCAGGTCGCGCCCGACGTCGTCCGGGGAGCGTTGATGCGCTTGTACGAGTTCACGGTCGGGTTGGTCAGCGCGCAGATCGCGTCGGTGTTGTGCATCAGGCCGCCGATGAAGTGGTAGCCGAGCTGGCTGACGCCGAGCTCCCCCGCCGGGTCCGCGAACAGGTTCTTCCCGCCGTCCCACAGCGACACGTGGGCGTGGCAGCCCGAGCCGGTGAGGTTCAGGAACGGCTTCGGCATGAAGGTGGCGCGCAGGCCGTGCTTCTCGGCGATCGACTTCGCCATGAACTTGTAGAACGCGTGCTGGTCGGCGGTCTGCAGCGCCGGACCGTAATTCCAGTTCATCTCGAACTGGCCGTTCGCGTCCTCGTGGTCGTTCTGGTAGGGGGCCCAGCCGAGCTGGAGCATCGCGTCGCAGATTTCCGTGATCACGTCGTAACGCCGCATCAGGGCCTGCTGGTCGTAGCAGGGCTTTTCGGCGGTGTCGGCAGGGTCCGAGATCCGGGTGCCGTCTGCGTTGACCAGGAACATCTCGGGCTCGATGCCCGATTTCATCTGGTAACCAGACCGGGCGATCAGGCGCTTCAGGAGGTTGCGCGGAGCTTGATCGACTTCCTTGCCGTCCATCCACAGATCGGCGGCGAGCCAGCCGACCTCCGGCTTCCACGGCAGCTGGATCAAGCTGTCCGGATCGGGCTTCGCGAACAGATCGGAATCCGACGGGCTCATGTCGAGCCAGGTGGCGAAGCCCGCGAAGCCGGCGCCCGCCTTCTGCATGTCGCCGATCGCGGCGGCGGGGACCAGCTTGGCGCGCTGCGCGCCGAACAGGTCGGTGTAGGAAATGAGGAAGTATTTGATGCCGCGTTCGCGCGCGGTTTCGGAAAGATCCATCGCCACTGCAGTCCCCTCGATCGCCCCTTTTTGGGGTCTAACCTCAATGTTCACGGCTCTCTCCTTCGGCGTTCCAACCCATTGGCGAGGCGCCGGCCGCGTTCCGGAGGAAGGAAGGCCCTCCGGGGGACGTCGGCGGACCTTCTGTTCTTCGTCGTTCAGAACCCGGTCTTGCCGGGGATCCAGTTCGTGCCGGCGAGCGGGACGTTCGCCATGGCGGCCGCCTCGATCGTCAGCGCCACGAGATCTTCGGGCTCGAGGTTGTGGACGTGGCTCTTGCCGCAGGCGCGGGCGATGGTCTGCGCCTCGAGCGTCATGACCGAGAGGTAGTTCGCGAGCCGGCGGCCCGCGATCTCCGGATCGAGACGCTTCATCAGCTCCGGGTCCTGGGTAGTGATGCCCGCGGGGTCCCGGCCCTCGTGCCAGTCGTCGTAGGCGCCGGCCTTGGTCCCGAGCGCCTCGTACTCGCTCTCCCAGCGCGGATCGTTGTCGCCGAGCGCGACCAGAGCCGCGGTGCCGATCGCGACCGCGTCGGCGCCCAGCGCCAGCGCCTTCGCGACGTCGGCGCCGTTGCGGATGCCGCCGGAAACGATCAGCTGCACCTTCCGATGCATACCGAGATCCTGCAGCGCCTTCACGGCCTGATGGACTGCGGCGAGCGTCGGGATGCCGACGTTCTCGATGAAGACCTCCTGCGTGGCGGCGGTGCCGCCCTGCATGCCGTCGACGACCACGACGTCGGCGCCGGACTTCACCGCGAGCGCGGTGTCGTAGTAGGGCCGCGCCGCGCCGACCTTCACGTAGATCGGCTTCTCCCAGTCGGTGATCTCGCGCAGCTCCTCGATCTTGATCTCAAGGTCGTCCGGGCCGGTCCAGTCGGGGTGACGGCAGGCCGAGCGCTGGTCGATGCCTTCCGGCAGGGTGCGCATCTTGGCGACCCGCGGGGAAATCTTCTGGCCGAGCAGCATGCCGCCGCCGCCGGGCTTCGCGCCCTGGCCGACCACGACCTCGATCGCGTCCGCCTTGCGCAGGTCGTCCGGGTTCATGCCATAGCGCGAGGGCAGGTACTGGTAGACCAGCTTGGTCGAGTGCCCGCGCTCCTCGGGCGTCATGCCGCCGTCGCCGGTGGTGGTGGAGGTGCCCATCGCGGAGGCGCCGCGGCCAAGCGCTTCCTTGGCCGGACCCGACAGCGAGCCAAAGCTCATGCCGGCGATGGTGATCGGGATCTTGAGCTCGATCGGCTTCTTGGCGAAGCGGTCGCCCAGCACGACGCCGGTGCCGCACTTCTCGCGGTAGCCCTCGAGCGGGTAGCGCGACATCGACGCGCCGAGGAACAGCAGGTCGTCGAAGTGGGGCAGCTTGCGCTTCGCGCCGGCGCCGCGGATGTCGTAGATGCCGGTCGCCGCGGCGCGGCGGATCTCGGAGAGGGTGTAGGCGTCGAAGGTCGCGCTCTCGCGGGGGAGGGTGCGCGGGGCGCCGGGGCCCTTGACGTGCTCGTTCATCGTCGTCTGTCCCTCAGTACGCGGACGCGTTGTCGACGTGGAAGTGGTAGAGCGTGCGGGCCGAGCCGTAGCGCTTGAACTCCGAGGGATCGACCTGGCCTTCGAGGCCCGCCGCCTTCAGCTTCTCAAACACCTGCGCCTTGTGCTCGTCGCGCATCTCCTTCTCGACGCAGTCGGCGCCGAGGCTCTTCACGGACCCACGCACGTAGAGCCGCGCCTCGTAGATCGAGTCGCCGAGCGCTTCGCCGGCGTCGCCGAGCACGGTGAGCGTGCCCGCCTGCGCCATGAAGGCCGACATGTGGCCGACGGAGCCGCCGACGACGATGTCGACGCCCTTCATCGAGATGCCGCAGCGGGCGCCGGCCTGGCCGCGGATGAACAGCAGCCCGCCGTGGGCGGTCGCGCCCGCCGCCTGGCTCGCGTCGCCCTCGACCTCGATGCGGCCCGACATCATGTTCTCGCCGATGCCGACGCCCGCGTTGCCGCGGACGATCACGGTCGCCTGCTTGTTCATGCCGGCGCAGTAGTAGCCGACCGGCCCGTCGATCTCGACGGTGACCGGCGCGTCGAGGCCGGCCGCCAGCGCGTGCAGGCCGCGCGGGTTCGACACCCGCCACAGCGAGGCGTTGGACCCCTCTTTCAGCGCGTGCAGCGCGGCGTTGAGGTCGCGGACCTTGGCGGTGGCGAGGTCGAAGGAATGGCTCTGCGTGCTCGCGTTCATGAGCGGCGCCCCCTGGTTGGGTGTTGTCGTCGTCATCAGGCCGCGGCGCGGTCCCAGAAGTAGACCTTGGCGGGTTCAGGCTCGAAGATCTTGGCGTTCTCGATGCCGGGCAGGCCGGCGAGCGCGCGGTACTCGGAACCGAACGCCACGTACTGGTCGGTCTCGGCCATCACCGCGGGCTTGCAGGCGATGGGGTCGCGCAGAACGCCGAAGCCGGACTCCGTGCCGACCACGAGGGTGTAGAAGCCGTCGAGGTCGTCGAGGCTGTCCTCGAGCGCCTCGCCGAGCGAACGACCCTCCTTCATGCGCCAGGTCAGGTAGCCGGCGGCCACTTCGCTGTCGTTCTCGGTCTGGATCGTCACGCCCGCGCGCTCGAGGTTGCGGCGCACGGTGCGGAAGTTCGACAGCGAGCCGTTGTGCACCAGGCACTGGTCGAGCCCCGTGGAGAAGGGGTGCGCGCCGTTGGTCGTGACCGCGCTTTCGGTCGCCATGCGGGTGTGCGCGATGCCGTGGGTGCCGGCCATCTTCGCGAGGTCGAAGCGCACCGCGACGTCGGTCGGCATGCCGACCTCCTTGTAGAGCTCCATGCGGGACCCGGCGCCGACCACGGTCACCTCGGGGGCGAGCGCCGCGATCTTGGCGCGGACCTCGGCTTCGTCGGCGGAGGGAACGGTCAGGACCGCATGGGTCGCGCGCTGGAGGACGTCGGCGCCGTCGCCGAGCTTTGCGGCGAGGCCTGAAAAATCATAGCCCTCGGCGGCGCGGAGGGTGAGCTTCACCTCGTCGCTTTCGCCCGCGCCGTAGACCGCGAAGCCGGCCGAATCCGGCCCGCGGCCGCACATGGTGCCGAGCATCCCGCTCAGCATCTCGCCGAGCTTCGGCTCGAGCGCCTTGTCCTTCAGAAACAGACCGACGATGCCGCACATGAAGGGGCTCCCTGTCTCGCGTGCTGTGGCCCGGGGGCCTTGAGACCGGAAGCTATCCGCAGCGCGTCAACGCGTCAATGAACCGGAAAAAATAATTCTTCAGAAGAAACTCAACCTCTCAATTCCCAACGCTGCGAGCGTCCCGCGGAGGGACAGAGCGTCATTCCTTCTCGTACATGATGACGGAGAGATAGGTCATCGGCTTCACCACCAGCCGCTCGGGCCCATGGGGCGCGCCGGAATCGAACAGCAGCGAATCGCCGGGCCTGAGGTGGTAGCTGTTGCCGGCGTGCGCGTAGACCACCTCGCCGGTCAGCATGTAGATCAGTTCGGTGCCCTCGTGCTGGAACGCGGTGTAGGGGGCGGCGTCCTCGGTGAGCGTGATCAGGTAGGGCTCGACCGCGATCGCCCCGCCCAGCATGTGCCCGAGCAGTTCGTAGTTGTGGCCGACCTTGGTGCCGCGCCGCTGGATCACGACGCCTTGGCCAGCGGGCACATAGGAGCAGTCTCGCCGCTCCTCGAAGCCGGCGAACAGCAGGCTGATCGGCATGTTTAGCGCCGCCGCGAGCGTCTGCAGCGAGGTCAGCGACGGCGAGATCTGACCGTTTTCGATCTTCGACAGCATGCCTGTGGACACGCTCGCCGCGGCGGCGAGTTCGGCGACCGTCAGTCCCATGAGCTTGCGGTGGTGGCGGATCTGCAGGCCGATCGCCTGCTCGAGCGTGCGGCGCTCGGGCGCGGCCGGAGCGCCGGAGCCCGTGACGTAGTCCTCGTCGTCCCCGGGCTCGACGACCGCAAGCTGCGGAGCGACCGGCTCCGCCGCGGCCTGCGCGGCGATGGGTTTGGGCGCGGCCGCCTTGGCGGCGACGTTGGCGGACTTGCTGGCCATACGGACTTTTCCTCGCAGGAAACGTCTCGCAGGCTAGCCAACCTTTGGCCGATCCCCAAGCCTTGCGTTCGTCGGTTCCTAACCGCCGTGGCGCGCGTCGACGCCGCGGGACCGCGCCGCTTCCGCCATCCAGCGCCAGAACGTGGCGGCGAAGGTGCGGAACACCGCGATCTCATAGGTCGGGGCGTCGTCCACCTGCCAGAGGTGGATCGAGATCGAGGCCGCGTGGGTAAGCGCCGCGTCGCCCACGCCGAACACCCGCGGGTGCAGGTCGACGGCGGTCAGCGTCGCGAGCGTCTCGCGGGCGCGGGATCCCGAGACCCGGACGACCGTGCGGCCGTCGGACTGGTCCGCGATCGCCGCCGGGAGGCCGGCGAAGTCCGAGGCCCCGGACGAGACCGCGAGCCATTTGCCGGGCCCGGCGCCGACGAAGGCGACGTCGCCCGATGCGACGCGCTTCGGGCCGGCCGGAAGCTCGATCCCGTAGGCCGCGCGCACGGCGTCGGCGAGTTCGGCCTCGCGCCCCCGGAAGGCCGCGACCGAGGCGAGGGTCAGGCCCTCCGCTTCGCGCAAGGCGACACCGGCGGCGCCTGACGGCGAGGCGAGGGGAGCGACGTGTGGCCGGAAGGCCGAGCGGGCGACGAGAGGCTCAGCCACGGACGCGAACTCCTTCGGGATCGACGAAGACGGGAGCGACGACCTCGACCTCGACGTCGCCATCGCGCACCGGATCGACGGCGCGGACGATCTCGCCAATGCGCTCGGGACCGTTCGCGAGGAAGCCGAGCCCGATCCAGCAGCCGTTGGACGGCGAGTAGGCGACCGAGGTCATGTAGCCCTGGTCGTTGTCGGCGGTCGGCGTCGCGTCGCGCGGGATGAAGTGGGCGCCGCCGCGGAGCCGCGCGGAGCGATCGACCGGCCTGAAGCCGACGAGCCGCGGACGCGCGGGGTCGGTCAGCGCGGCGCGCTCCGCCATGACGCGGCCGACATAGTCCTTTTTCTTGGACATCATGCCGCCGAGACCGAGGTCGAACGCCGTGGTCGTGCCGTTGAGTTCGGCCGCCGCCGCATGGCCCTTCTCGATGCGCATCACCGAGAGCGCCTCCGCGCCATAGGGGCAGATGCCGAACGGCTCGCCGGCCGCGATGATCGCGCGGATGGTCGCGTCGCCGTAGCGGGCGGGGACCGCGAGTTCGTAGGCCATCTCGCCGGAGAACGAGAGGCGGAACAGCCGCGCCTTCACGCCGCCGCCGACGGTGACCTCCTTGACGCCGAGATAGGGCAGGCCGGCGTCCGACACGTCGGCGTCGTCCACCAGCGCCGCCACCACGTCGCGCGAGCGGGGACCGGCGATGGCGTACTTCGCCCACTGGTCGGTGATCGAGGCGAGGTGGACGTCAAGCTCCGGCCAGAGCCACTGCCGGCAGTACTCGAGATGCCGCATGGCCTGCGCCGCGTGCGCTGTCGAGGTCGTCACGTAGTAATGCGTCGGACTGAACCGTGCGACGGTGCCGTCGTCCATCGCGAAGCCGTCTTCGCGCAGCATGACGCCGTAGCGCGCCTTGCCCACCGGCATGGTCGAGAAGCCGTTGATGTAGACGCGGTCCAGGAAGACGCCGGCGTCGGCGCCCTGCACGTCGATCTTGCCGAGCGTCGAGGCGTCGTAGACGCCGACGGCGGTGCGGACGGTGTTGACCTCGCGGATGGTGGTCTCGAGCCAGTCGGCCTCTCCGGCGCGCGGAAAGTAGGCCGCGCGCATCCACAGCCCGGTCTCCACGAAGACCGCGCCCTGCTCCTCGGCCCAGAAGTGCGAGGGCGGCAGGCGGGTGGGACGGAACTCCTTGTGGCGGTGCGCGCCGCCAAGCGCGCCGATCGCGACCGGCGTGAAGGGCGGCCGCGTCAGCGTCGTCCCGGTGTCCGGGATCGAGCGGCCGGTGATCTCCGCCATCAATGCGAGGCCGACGACGTTCGCGGTCTTGCCCTGGTCGGTCGCCATGCCGAGCGTGGTGTAGCGCTTGAGGTGCTCCACCGACTTGAAGCCCTCGCGCGCCGCGAGCTCCACGTCCTTCACGGTCACGTCGTTCTGGAAGTCGACGAACGCCTTGCCGCGCGACGTCTTGGGCTTCCAGGGGCCCCGACCATGGACGGCGTCGGTCTCGGGCTCGACCTGCGGAGCCTCGAACCTGGAGGGCGTGTAGCCGCACTCTTCGGCGGCTTCGGAGCCGAGGCGGCCGCCTTCGGCGAAGGCCTCCGCCAGTTCGAACGCACCGGACGCTGCACCCGCGACGTCCATGCCGGGCGGGGTCGCGCCGGGCAGAAAGGCGGCGCGCGTCGCGTCCCATGCCGGCCGGCCGCCGAGGTGGGTGGAGATCTGGATGGACGGGTTCCAGCCGCCGGAGACCGCGACGAGGTCGCAGGCGACGTTGAAGCTGCGGCCGCGGGAGTCCGCGATCTCGCAGCCCTTCACCGACTGGCCGCCGTAGGCGCGCACGACGGCGCCGCCGAAGATCAACGGCGCGCCGGCGGAGCGGGCGGCGGCGGCGAGCGCCGGAGCGTCTCCGCTGGCGTCGACCACGGCGGCGATCTCGCAGCCCGCGGCCGCGAGATCCGACACGGTCTTCGCAGCGTCGTCGTTGTTGGCGTAGACGACCGCCCGCTTGCCCGGCGCGACGCCGAACCGGTTGAGGTAGCTGCGCACGGCGCCGGCCAGCATCACGCCGGGCGCGTCGTTGTTGCTGAAGGCGATCGGCCGCTCCAGCGCGCCGGCCGCGAGAACGCAGCGCTTGGCGACGATGCGCCAGAACCGCTGGCGCGGCTGGTGCGGCAGGGGCGTCGCGCGGTGGTCGGACACCCGCTCCAGGGCGCCGTAAACGCCGCCGTCATAGGCGCCGATCACGGAGGTGCGCGTCAGCACGGTGACGTCGGGCAGGCTCGCAAGCTCGGATGCGGCGGCGGCCGCCCACTGGACGCCGCCCGCATCGCCGACCGTGCGGCGGTCGGACAGCAGGCGGCCGCCGAGCACGCTGTCGTCGTCGGCGAGGATCACCCGCGCCCCGGCGCGGCCGGCGGCGAGGGCCGCTGCGAGACCGGCGGGGCCGCCGCCGATCACCAGCACGTCGCAATGCGCGGTGGTCTTCTCGTAGGCGTCGGGATCGGCGGCCTCCGCCGCGCGGCCGAGGCCCGCCGCACGGCGGATCAGCGGCTCGTAAAGCGTCTCCCAAAGCTTCGCCGGCCACATGAAGGTCTTGTAGTAGAAGCCCGCCACGAACACCGGCGCGGCGAGCTGGTTCACCGCCAGCAGATCGAACGCCAACGACGGAAACCGGTTCTGGCTGCGCGCCTCCAGCCCGTCGTAGAGCTCGGCGACCGTCGCCTTGACGTTCGGCTCGCGGCGCGCGCCGGTCCTGAGCTCCACCAGCGCGTTCGGCTCCTCGGAGCCGGCGGTCAGGACGCCGCGCGGGCGGTGGTACTTGAACGAGCGCCCGACGAGGGTCACGCCGTTCGCGAGCAGCGCGGAGGCGAGCGTGTCGCCGGGATGGCCGGCGTAGCCCTTGCCGTCGAAGGTGAAGGCGAGCGGGGTCGCGCGGTCGATCAGGCCGCCGGAGGCGAGGCGGTTCGACTGGCTCATGGCTGCGCCTCTGCAAGGGTGCGGGACGGTGGGACGTTCTCACCTCTCCCCGGCGGGGAGAGGTCGGCGCGCAGCGCCGGGTGAGGGGGGCGGACGTTATCTGGACAGGTCTGAAGTCCCTCACCCGCCGCGGCTTTCGCCGCGTCGACCTCTCCCCGCCGGGGAGAGGTGAAGGCTCGCGCTTCGACTCTCATCGCGCCGCCTCGGGCCCGCGCGCCGCCGCGACGTCGCGGGCGGCTTCGACCTGCTCGATCGCATGGGTGCGGGTGTCGCGGGTCACCACCAGCCAGGACTGGCACCCGGCCGCATGCTGCCACAGCTCGCGGTGCGGGCCGGCGGGGTTGTCGCGCAGGTAGACGTAGTCGGCGAAGGCGGCCTCCGCGTCCGGCGCGGAGGCGTCGGGCCGGGCCAGCGTGGCGTCGCCGAGATAGGAGAACTCGTCCACGCCGCGGACGCCGCAGTAGGGGCAGGGGATGCGCATGGGATCAGGGCTCCAGCGTCATCCCGGCCGCAGCGAAGCGGAGAGCCGGGATCGTTTTCAGGAGGGGCGTCTTGCGCGCCTGACGATCCCGGCTCTGCGCGGCTGCGCCGCTCCGGCCGGGGTGACGGGTGATCGTCTTCATCGCTTCGGCCTCAGTGCAGGTTCGGCTGGGCGCCGACGCCCTTTTCGTCGATGACGCGGCCGGTCGCGAAGCGGTCAAGCCGGTAGGCGGTCGCGGTCTCGTGCGGCATGTCGGTCGCGATCAGATGCGCGAAGCTCCAGCCCGAGGCCGGCGTCGCCTTGAAGCCGCCGTAGCACCAGCCGGCGTTGAGGTAGAGGCCCTCGATCGGCGTGCGGTCGATGATCGGCGAGCCGTCCATCGACATGTCCATGATCCCGCCCCAGTGCCGCAGAAGCTTCACGCGACCGATCGCCGGCATCAGCGCCATGCCGCCCTCGGCCACGTCCTCGATCGTCGGCAGGTTTCCGCGGCTGGCGTAGGAGTTGTAGCCGTCGATGTCGCCGCCGAAGACCAGGCCGCCCTTGTCGGACTGCGAGATGTAGAAGTGCCCGGCCCCGAAGGTGCAGACCGTGTCGATGAAGGGCTTGATCCCTTCCGACACGAAAGCCTGCAGCACGTGGCTCTCGATCGGCAGGCGCAGGCCCGCCATCCCCGCGACGCGCGAAGAGTTGCCGGCGCAGGCGAGGCCGACCTTCTTCGCGCCGATGAAGCCGCGCGACGTCTCGAGCCCGACCACGCGGCCGGCCTCGATGCGGAAGCCGGTGACCTCGCAGTTCTGGATGATGTCGACGCCGCGTCCGTCCGCGGCCCGGGCGTAGCCCCAGGCCACCGCGTCGTGGCGCACCGTGCCGCCGCGCTTCTGGCGAAGGGCGCCCTTCACGGGGAAGCGGGCGTTGTCGTAGTCCAGCATCGGCAGGATGCGCTTGAGCTGGGCCACGTCGAGCAGCTCGGAATCGACGCCGTGCAGGCGCATGGCGTTGCCGCGGCGGGCGTAGGCGTCGCGCTGGCCGTCGGAGTGGAACAGGTTCACCACGCCGCGCTGGCTCACCATGGCGTTGTAGTTCAGGTCCTGCTCCAGCTCCTCCCAGAGCTTCATGGAGTGCTCGTAGAACGGCACGTTGCCCGGCAGCAGGTAGTTCGAGCGGACGATGGTGGTGTTGCGGCCGACGTTGCCGCCGCCGATCCAGCCCTTCTCGACCACCGCGATGTTGGTCAGGCCGTGGACCTTGGCGAGGTAATGCGCGGTCGCGAGCCCGTGGCCGCCGCCGCCGACGATGACGACGTCGTAGGCCGCCTTCGGCTCGGGCTCGCGCCAGGCCGGCTTCCAGCCGGTGTGGCCGCGAAGCGCCTCGCGAAGCACGGAAAAGATCGAGTACCGGTCGGTCGACATGAGCGCGCCTGGGTGATGGCGAAGCAGGACGAGCCGCACTATGGCCGACGGCCGCGCGCTATGAGATATAAATCGGACTTATAGTGCGAGCTTGGCCATGCAGCCCCGTCCCGACGACCTTCCCTTCGATCTCCGGCAACTCACGATCTTCCTCGCCGTCTGCGACGCCGGCGCGATGGCGTCGGCGGCGCGGCGTCTGGGCCTCACGCAGCCGGCGGTGTCGCTCGCGGTGGCGGAGCTCGAGACGCGGATCGGCGCCGGGCTGTTCGACCGCGCGATCCGGCCGATCGCGCTCACGCCCGCAGGCGTCCTGCTGCGCCAGCGCGCCTCGGCGCTGGTCTCCGAAGCGCGCCAGATCGCGCCGATGCTGCGGGAGGCGGGGAGGGCGCGGTTCCCGCTGGTGCGGCTCGGCCTCGTCGATTCGCTGTCGCGCACGCTCGGGCCGACGCTCGCGGACGCGATCGCCGAGCGCGCGGACGAGGTGGCGATCCTGTCCGGCCTGACCGCCTCCCACGCCAGCGCCCTGCTGTCGCGCAATCTCGACGTGATGATCGGCGTCGACGATCTCGCGCAGGTCGCAGGGCTCGAGCGCCGGCCGATCCTGACCGAGTCCTACGTGCTGATGCTGCCGCCCGGCGTCCCGCCGGTGGAGAGCGTGGAGGATCTGCGCCGGCTCACGGAGCGCTTCGAGTTGGTGCGGTTCAGCGCGCGGTCGAGCACCGGCGTGGAGATCGAGCGGCACCTCAGGCGCATCGGACTGGAGCCGCCGCGGCGGCTGTCGTTCGATACGCCCCAGGGCGTGGCGTCGATGGTGGCGGAGGGCGGCCGGTTCGCCATCGTCACGCCGCTCTGCGTGGTGGAAGCCGCGCCGCCGTCGCGGGCGGTGGTCTGCGCGCCACTGCCGGGCCCGGAGTTCGCCCGCAGCCTGACGCTGGTCGCCTATGCGCACGAGCTCGGCCGGTTGCCGGCGGAGCTGGCGGAGACGAGCCGCGCGGGAGTGCGCGCGCGGCTCGCCGAGGTCGCGCCCGAAATGGCGCGCTTCGTCCAGATCTCCTGAGCGACCTCAGTCGAAGATGAAGTCGTTCGCGCCGAGGCTCGCGACCGACACGTCGTCGAGCGTGATCGAGGAGCCGGTGTTGCCGGCCCAGGTGATCACGGCGTCGCCCGCCGCGTTTGAGCGGATGATCAGGTCGTTGAAGCCGAGTCCGTCGACGTCGAGCTCGATCTTGTCGGTCCCGTCCTGGAAGTCGGTGATGCGGTCCCTGCCGTCGCCGGTCTCGAACACGAAGATGTCGGCGCCCGCGCCGCCGCTCAGCACGTCCACGCCCTTGCCGCCGTCAAGCTCGTCGTTGCCGACGCCGCCGAACAGCACGTCGCGGCCGTTTCCGCCGTCCAGTTCGTCGTTGCCCGCGTCGCCGATCAGCCGGTCGTCGCCGTCGCCGCCGTCGATCTCGTCGTTGCCGGCGCCGCCATAGAGGGTGTCGTTCCCCAGCCCGCCTTCGAGATCGTCATTGCCGGCGCCGCCCACGAGCCGGTCGTTGCCCGCGCCGCCCTCGAGATCGTCGTCGCCGTTCTCGCCGTAGAGCAGGTCGGCGCCGTCGCCGCCGAAGAGGTCGTCATTCTGATCGCCGCCGAACAGCGTGTCCGCGCCCGCCTGGCCGAACAGCTTGTCCTGGCCGGCGTAACCGCGCAGCACGTCCGCCGCGCCGGTTCCCACGAGGCGGTCAGCGCCGGCGGTTCCGTTGATCGTCGCCATCTCATCAGCTCCACATGATGCGGGCGGGCGCGCCGCCCGGCCTTCTGGAGCTGAACTTAAGCGAGCTCAGTTAGACCACGTTGAGCGGTCGGTTAGAATTTGGAGAGAGCGCGGCGGCCAAAACAAGGCGAAGCATCACGTGGCGACGTCGCGGCCGGAGATCTTGTAGCCGACGCCCCGAACCGTCTGGATGATGAACGGAGGACCATCATCCTCGAGTTTTTTCCTGAGATAGCGGATGTAGACGTCGACCACCTTGGTGCCGGGGTCGAAGGTGTAGTCCCAGACGTTGTTCAGCAGCCGCTGCCGGCTGACGACGCGCTCGGCGTTCGCCATCAGGAAGCGCAGCAGCTCGAACTCGCGCACGGTCAGCGAGATCTCCCGGCCGCGGCAGGTCACGCGACGGGACTCGGGGTCTAGGGTGAGGGGCCCGACCGCGAGCGTCGCCTGGGTGTCCTCCGCCGGCCGGCGGCGCTTCAGCGCCTCGAGCCGCGCCAGCAGCTCGTCGAACGAGAACGGCTTGGTGAGATAATCGTCCGCGCCGCCCTTGAGGCCCTCGATCTTGTCCTGCAGCCCGTCCTTCGCCGTGAGCATCAGGATCAGCGCCGTCAGCCGCTCCCGCCGCGCCAGCCGGCAGACCTCGAGCCCGTCGACGTAAGGCAGCATGCGGTCGAGGATCACGAGCTCGAACTCGCCCGAGCGCATGCGCTCCAGCCCGTCGCGGCCGTCCGGGGCGACGGTCACCTGATAGCCTTCCGAGGTCAGGCCGCGGCTCAGAAAGTCGGCGATCCGGCGGTCGTCCTCCACCACCAGGATCTTCACGACGTCGCCTCCGCCAGCGGCAGCGAGACGGTCAGCGCCGCGCCGCCCAAGGGCCGGTTGTCGAGCGTGATCACGCCGTCGTGCCGCTCGACAATGAGCTTGGCGATGGCGAGACCGATGCCGAGCCCGCCGGTGGAGCCGCTGTCGGCCGCGCGGCCCCGATAGAAACGGCTGAACACGTGCGCGCGATCCTCCTCCGACAGGCCCGGCCCCTCGTCCGAGACCTCGACCACGAACCGTCCGCCGGCGACGAGCGTCGCGACGCGGACGCGTCCGCCGGCCGGCGAGTGCTTTATCGCGTTGTCGAGGCCGATCAGGAAGACCTGCTTCAGCCGTCGCGCGTCGGCCGCGATCAGCGCGCCGCCGTCGTTCCAGGCGGTCTCGATCAGGACGTCGCGCGGGGCGGCGAGCGCTTCGCCCTCGGCGGCGGCGGCGGCCGCCACGTCGCGGCCGCGCGTGACAGTGATCTCGAAGCTCTGGTCTTCCGCGTCGGACCGGGCGAAGGCCAGCAGGTCGTCGAGCAGCGAGCCGAGGCTCTCGGCCTGCTCCTGGATGCGGAACAGCGCCTCCGCCTGGTCGCCCGGGTCGCCACGCCCGCGCAGCGCGACGTCCGCCTCGCCGCGCAGGATCGTCAGCGGGGTCCGAAGTTCATGGCTGACGTCCGCCAGGAACTGCGCCCGCCGCGCGTCCACGTCCCTCAGGCGGTCGTTGGCGTGGCGCAGTTCGGCGGTGCGGGCCTCGACCTCGGAGTGCAGGCGCTGCTGCGCGGTGACGAGCTCCGCCCGCTGCGCCTCGATCGCGTGCGCCATGTCGTTGAAGGTGCGGGCGAGCGCCGCGAACTCGTCGCGGCCGCGCACGGGGATGCGGGCGTCGAGCGCGCCGTCCGCGATCGCCCTCGCGCCTTCGGCGAGATCCTGCACCGGGCGCACGATCGAGCGCTTCAGCATCAGGCCGAAGCCGGCGCTGAACAGGACGGCGAGCAACGTCAGCGCGATCGCGCCGAAGAGCAGCCACTGCTGGCGCCGCCGCACCTCGGCGAGCTCGCTCGCGACCTCGCCGCGCTCGTCCTTCAGCGCGTTCTCGAGCAGCGTCTCGAAGTCGTTCGACAGCCGGTACTCGACCTCGCGCCGGAAATGGCCGACCGCTTCGGCCTGCTTGCCGTCGCGCTGGAGGGCGAAGACGTGCTCGGCCGCGCGGTCGATGGCGCGGTAGAGCTCGTTCATGCGGCTCGTCATCTCGACGTCCGAGATCTCGCGCCGCACCTCCTCGATCCCCTCGAGCGTCAGCACCTCGGCCCGCGTGACGCGGGCGAGGCGCTCGAACGCCTCCTCCATCTTGCGGCGCGCGGCCTCGAAGTCCGGCATCTGCTCCGGCCCGAGCAGCAGCACCTCGGCGATCTGTTCGGCGTAGTTGTTGGCGTGGCCGTCCAGCTCGGCGATCACCTCGAAGCGGTGATGGACGCCGTCGATGCGGCGCACGAAATCGTCCGCCACCCTGAGCGACAGCGCGGTCACCCCGACCATCAGCGCCACGAAGGCGAGGGTCACGATCTCGAAGATGAAGATGCGCCAACGCACGGTCATCGGCCGGTCAGGCTCCAGGCGAGGGGAGTCGGGCGGCGGACCGCGCGCGCATCATGACGGGCGGCCGGGAGCGCGTCGACCGGGCGAGCCCCGATTGACGCCGGCGTCCTGCTCGGCTTGCATCGCGCCAAGATCACAACACGAGGAGCGCCGCCATGACCCAAACGCCTGAGCCCGCCGCCGGTTGGAAACTGACGATCCCCGTCGTCAACCTGAAGGGCGACCAGCGCGTCGCGGGCTCCTACGTGGCGGCGATCGCCGACCGCGAGGCTGCCCGGAAAGCGATTCCCTATGGCCGCGCAGTGCCGAGCGCGCCGCTCCAGCCGCTCTCCGCCGACGACCTCGTGAGCTTCGGCGTCGACGCCGGAGCGGTCAAGAAGATCGCCTGACGCCCTTGTGGTCCATGCCGGCGTCTCGTGCTTTCGTCGGCTAAGCGGAACATGATGCGCGAGACGCACGTTTTTCCAGCGAAGGCCGGTGGAACGGGCCTCGCGTAGCGCGGGGCCGGCGCCGCCGGCGGCAACAGGAGTGCGTACCATGCATCCTCTCGCAGGAACCCCGATCGCGTTCTGGATGACCGCCATGTCCTACTGGATGGCGGCCCTCAACAGGTAAGCGCCGGATTACACGCGCTTTCTTCTTGTTCCGGCCTCGAGCCGGGAACCAGACGCCCGACGCTATCCAGGGAAGCCCAAAGAGCGAGCGTTCTTCCGTTCACGCGCAGCGGCTCTGGGTCCCGGCTGAGGGCGGGACAACCGAGCCCTGTTTGCGCGCCTTGCTCGAAAACCTTGGATATTCAGTGCCCCGACGCGCTTTCGAGCGCGCCGGGCGCGGTCTGCCAGCCGAGGTCGGGCAGCATGACGATGCGGTTGCCGCGCAGATCCGAGGCGCAACTGATGAAGCCGCGCTCCTCCATGTAGGTCAGCAGGCGGCGCGCCCGTCCGGTGGAGCGGGTGCCATAGGCCTTCGCGATCTCGGCGTCGCTGGGGCAGGGCCCCTTCATCAGCGCGGCCTTCGCGACGAGCAGAAACACGCCCCGCACGTCCTCCGGCAGCGACGCCGCGATCAACGTCGCCTGGTCCCAGTCCGAACTCGCCACCTCCCCGTCGTCGACGCCGGCCTTCGCGATTGCGAGTTCGCGCCGGAACCGCGGAAGGTCCGGCGCGTCGCCCGGCAGCCGCG
Source organism: Methylopila sp. 73B (assembly GCF_000526315.1). NCBI lineage: Bacteria > Pseudomonadati > Pseudomonadota > Alphaproteobacteria > Hyphomicrobiales > Methylopilaceae > Methylopila > Methylopila sp. 73B. The sequence goes on from NZ_JAFV01000001.1 coordinate 4,301,792, forward strand.
CGATGCGGCAGCGGACGAGAAAATCCTGATAGAGCAGCGACACCGGCTGAAAGCTGGCCTCGGGCTCCGCCATCATCGCCGTCATGATCTCTGCGATCTTGCCCTCCCGCTCGGCGTCGGCGAACAGGTCGGCGGGCAGCGGCTGGGCGGCGGTCGCGTCGCTGCGCGACTGCGCGAGCTGCGCCAGGACCTCCGCCGTGTTCGCCGTCGCCGCCGCCGCGCGCGGACGGGCTTCGTCGGCGCCGCGGCGGAAGATCAGCCCTGCGGCGTCTTCGGCGAGCGTCTCCGGCAGGGGCATCAGCTTCGGGCTGCCGCCGCGTCCCTGCGTCTCAACCGGCGCGATCTTGACGGTCTCGGGTCGACGTCCGATTGCGGGGCCGAGCCCCACGAACTGGCCGCGGTCGAGGTTGCGGAAGGCCTCCGCCTGCCGCCGCTCCATTCCGAGCAGGTCGGCGGCGCGCGCCATGTCGATGTCGAGGAAGGTGCGCCCCATCAGGAAGTTCGAGGCTTCGGCCGCGACGTTCTTCGCGAGCTTCGCGAGCCGCTGGGTCGCGATGACGCCGGCCAACCCCCGCTTCCGCCCGCGGCACATGAGATTCGTCATCGCCGCGAGCGCCTGCCGGCGGGACTCCTCGTCCGCTTCGCTCGCGGCCGCGGGCGCGAACAGCTGCGCCTCGTCCACCACCACCAGCATCGGGTACCAGCAGTCGCGCTCGACCTCGAACAGCGCGTTGAGGAACACGGCCGCCGCGCGCATCTGGCGGTCGACGTCCAGGCGCTCGAGGTTGAGGATCACCGAGACCCGGTGCCGGCGCGCCCGCTCGGCGATCATCGCGAGATCGCGCTCCACGCCGGCGGCCTCCACGACCACATGGCCATGGGCGTCCGCGAGCGTGACGAAGTCGCCCTCCGGGTCGATCACGCACTGCTGGACCCAGGGCGCGCTCTGCTCCAGCAGCCGGCGGAGCAGATGCGACTTGCCCGAGCCGGAGTTGCCCTGAACGAGAAGACGGGTCGCGAGCAACTCCTCGAGGTCGACCGTCGAGCGCTGTCCGTTCGACTTCGCGCCGATGTCGATGCTGACCGTCATGATGCCTTGTCGTCGCCGTCCCTTGCGCGTGTCGCGCGCCGAACCGTGGTCGATCGCGGCCCGAGAGTCCAAGCCGCAGCCGGCTTTTCCCCAGAAAGGCGCGTGGCGGCTTCAAGCCAGAGATCAGGCCATCGTAAAGCATGGTGCGCCGCACACGTGGAGTGAACCTAAGGTTTCGAATCCTCGGTCAATTCCAAGAGCCGTGTGAGCGTCAAAATCAGGGTCCTCGATGTGCAGATGACTTTCCAGGTTCGCAGAAATAGAACAATCTACGTCGGATGCCGCATGTTGCGGCGCTCCATGCGCGATCGGGGGAGCGTGAATGGATATCATTGTTCGGCTTGTTAAGCCCATCGTGATGGGTGCGGTGATGTTCGGCTCAATCCACTATCTCACCGGAAGCGCCTTCACAGCAGGCATGCTCGCGTTGATTCCGCTGTTGCTCGGCTGGTTGGGCATATTCATGGGTCCGGCCTTCGGTTTGACAGGCCTCGCATTCATCTCGGCGATCGGCTGGGCGGTGAGTCCGCCGGACCTCAGGGCCGCGGTGGCCGGCCAGACCGCCGGCGCCGCCGCGACCGTCAAGGCGACTGTCGAAGGCGAGCGCTCCAAGGCGACTGAACCGTCCGTAAACGTCGCGCCTTCCGACACGCGGAAGCCTTGACGATCGGTTCGGAATTTCGGCGTTAAGGCAAGGCGGCTTCGGACTGGTCCCATGACGTCATGCCCGCGTCTCCGCGGGCGTCGGCGTACTGACCGTAGAACTTTGCGCCATGAGAAGTCGTGGACGCCCAGCTTCGCTGAGATAGCGGAGCATCGCGGCATAGGCCTCGGGCAGCGATCACCGCCTCGGCCGGAACGCGCTCTGGTCGATCCCGTGCCGCTTCAGCTTGTCGTACAGCGTCTTGCGCGGAACGCCGAGGGCCGCGAGCGTCGCCTGGATGTCGCCCTGCGTCGCGGCGAGCGCCTGGCGGATCTGCTCCGCCTCGAAGGCCTCGACCCTGTCTGGCAGGGCGCCACCGGGCGGGGCGGGGGGAGCGGGGGTGGCAGGCGGGCCGTCGTCGAGGCCGAGCGCCACCCGTTCCGCGTAATGCGCGAGCTCGCGCACGTTGCCGGGCCAGTTGTGCTCGTCGAGCTTCCGCCGGACCGTCGCGGTCATCGGCGGCGGTTCGCGGCGGAATCGCCGGGCGGCGCGATCGAGGAAGTGCGCGAACAGCAGCGGCACGTCATCCCGCCGGTCGCGCAGCGCCGGGATGCGGATCGTCGCTACGTGCAACCTGTAGTAGAGGTCCTCGCGGAAGGCGTTGGTCCGCACGAGATCCAGCAGGTCGACCTTGGACGCCGCGGCCACCCGGATGTCGACCTTCCGCGTCTCGTTCATGCCCAGCGGCGTGACCTCGCGAGCCTCCAGCACGCGCAGGAACTTGATCTGCAGGGCGGGCGGCATGGCCTCGATCTCGTCGAGGAACAGCGTGCCGCCATGAGCGTGCTCGATCCGGCCCACGCGCTTCTTCACCGCTCCGGTGAAGGCGCCGGCCTCGTGGCCGAAAAGCTCGCTCTCGATGACGCTCTCCGGCAGGGCGCCGCAGTTCACGGCGACGAAGGGCCGGGCCGCCCGGGGGCTCCAGCGGTGGAGCGCGGTCGCGACCACCTCCTTGCCGGCGCCGGTCTCGCCCTCGATCAGCACGTCGACGTCGGCGTCGGCGATCTGGCGCAGCGTGGCGCGCAGCCGCTCCATCGCCGGCGTCCCGCCCAGCAGAGGCATGTCGGAGGCGCTGGTCTCCTCGGCGGCGCGCCGGAGGGCGCGGTTCTCCAGCACCAGGCGGCGCTTCTCCAGCGCGTGGCGGATCGGCCCAAGCAGCCGGTCGGCGGGGTAGGGCTTGGCCACGAAATCGTAGGCGCCCTCGCGCATCGCCTCGACGGCCATCGCGACGTCGCCATGGCCGGTGATGAGGATGACCGGAAGGTCGGGATCGATCGCCCGCAGGCGACGGAACAGCTCCAGCCCGTCGATCCCCGGCATGCGCACGTCGGTGACCACCACGCCGGGGAAGCTCGCGTCGAGCGCGCCGAGCGCCGCGGTCGCGGAGGGGAAGGGCGCGACCGCGAAGCCCGCCAGCGTCAGCGCCTGCGCGTTCGCCGCGCGCAGCGTCTCGTCGTCGTCGATGAAGGCGACATCCATCAGGCGAGCCTCGGCAGGGTGACGGTGAAAACCGCGCCGCCGCGGTTCTCGGCGGCGAGGCGGCCGCCGAACTCGGCGACGATGTCGTGCGAGATGACGAGGCCGAGGCCGAGGCCCGCCGGCTTCGTCGTGGTGAAGGGCATGAACAGCGCGCCCATCACCGCGTCCGGCAGGCCGGGGCCGTTGTCGGCGACGGTTACGACGACGCTGTCCTCGGTCACGGCCGCGGAGAGCGCGATGCGGCCGCCTGGCCGATGCGCCAGCGCGTCGAGGGCGTTCTGCAGCAGGTTGACGAAGACCTGCTCGAGCCGGACGCGCTCGCCCGCCACCGTCACGTCGTCGGCGAGGTCGAGATCGAGCGTTACGTTCTGCTCGCGCAGGCGATGGCCGACCAGCAGCAGCGCGCCGTCGACGGCGGCGCGGAGCGAAACCGGCTCCGTCGCTCCCTTGGTCTTGCGCGCGAAGGCGCGCAGCTCGCCGGTGATCGCGCCGATCCGCTCGGTGAGGGCGGCGATGGTCGCGAGGTTGTCCGCCGCGGCGCCGGGCTGGGCGCGGTCTAGGAAGGTCCGGGCGTTGTCGGCGAAGGTGCGGATGGCCGCGACCGGCTGGTTGATCTCATGCGCGACGCTCGCGGCGATCTGGCCGAGCACGGCGAGCTTGCTCGCCTGCACCAGCTCGTCCTGGAGGTCCTGCAGCGCCGCCTCCGCGCGGCGGCGTTCGTCGATCTCGGCGCGGAGCTCCAGGGTGCGCGCCTCGACCCGCTCCTCGAGCTCGCGCCGGGCCGCGCCTTGCGCCGCGCGCTCGTCGGCGAGCCTCCGGCGTCGGGACAGCGCGATCCCGATCGCGCCGAGCGCGAGCACGCCGGCGAGCAGCGCGGAGGCGCGCGCGGCCGTCCGCGCCAGCGCGACCGAGGGCGCGGTCGGCGCCAGAACGTGCAGCGTCCAGGAGGTCGTGGGCGCAGGCGCCGCGGCCTCGACGAAGCTGCGGGCGCTCGCGCCCTCGCTCGCCGTCGCCCGCACGAGGCCGTCGCCGGCTGGGCTGATCGGCAGGAGGTCCAGCGGCGCGGCGCCGAACTGAAGGCTCGCCCTGAGCTCCGCGCGCCGCTCCTCCGGGATCGGCGCGGTCGCCCGGAAGCGCCAGTCAGGCTCGCTCGCGATCAGCACGATCGAACGGTCGTCGGTGACGAAAGTCGGTTCGGCGAAGCGCCGCCACTCCGTCTCCAGCGCCTCGAACTCGGCCTTCACCACGATCACGCCGAGCGGTCCGCGGGCGCCGTCGATGCGGCGGGTGAGATAGAGGCCGGCCTTGCCGCTGACGGTGCCGAGCGCGAAATGCTCCGCGGCGCCGTCCGCCATCGCGCGGCTGTAGTAGGGCCGGAACGCGTAATCGGACCCGACGAAGCTCGTCGGCGTGCCGGCGTTGCTGGCGGCGAGGGTCAGTCCCTTGGCGTCGAGCAAATAGATCGCGCCGGCGCGAGTCGCCTCCGCCAGCGTCCAGAACTTGGCGTCGAGGGCGGCGAGCCGGCCGGCGTCGCGGCTTTCGAGCGCGAGGCGCACGTCCGGGTCCTGCGCCAGCACCACGGGAAGGATGCGCTGCTTCTCGATCTCGCTGCGGAGGGCCGAAATCCGCAGGTCCGCGGCCGCCTGCGCCGCGGCGACCAGGTTGGACCGCGCCCAGCGCTCGCCGGCGTAATCCGCGCCGCGGTCGAGCGCGATGAGCGTAGCGGCGGCGAGCAGGGCCAGCGTCCAACCCAACCATCGGCGTTCTGCGATCACGGCAGCCCGGCCCTCGCTCCCATCTGTGCGGATTCTCGCACGATCTAAGCCGACGAGTTGTGTGGTGTTCCGCACATCGTGTCGAGGCGGATTTTTAGGCGCTGACAAGATCAAAGGAATTTCAACTGCTTGAAGGCGTCTCTGCGTTTTGGCGCGGCTGGCATGCGGTTTGCGCATGGAATGGCGCGACGTCGGCTTGACGCCGCCCCGCAACGCCACATCCGACCGCAACGGCGCCGGCCCCCACAAGGCGACGACGGTCGACCAAGGAGGACAGATCATGGCGATCGCCATCCCAGCCGCGGCTCCCGCCGCCGCGCCCCGCAAGTTCTACCAGCACCTCTACGTCCAGGTTCTCGTCGCGATCGCGGCGGGCGTGGCGCTCGGGCATTTCTACCCGAGCGTCGGCGCCGACCTGAAGCCTCTCGGCGACGCCTTCATCAAGCTGGTGAAGATGGTCATCGCCCCCGTGATCTTCCTCACCGTGGTGACCGGCATCGCGGGCATGCGGGACATGGGCAAGGTCGGCCGCGTCGCCGGCAAGGCCATGCTCTACTTCCTCACCTTCTCCACGCTGGCGCTGATCATCGGGCTGGTCGTCGGCAACGTGGTGCAGCCGGGCGCCGGCCTCAACATCAACCCGGCCTCGCTCGACCCGAAGGCGGTCGCCGACTACGCCGCCAAGGCCCACGACACGACGATCGTCGGCTTCCTCACCAACATCATCCCCAACACGCCGGTCAGCGCGCTCGCCTCGGGCGACATCCTGCAGGTGCTGTTCTTCGCGGTTCTGTTCGGCGTCGCGCTGGGCGCGGTCGGCGACAAGGGCGAGCCGGTGATGACCGTCCTCGTCTCGCTGTCGCAGGCGATGTTCAAGCTGGTCTCGATCCTGATGAAGGCCGCTCCGATCGGCGCCTTCGGCGCGATGGCCTTCACCATCGGCAAGTACGGCATCGGTTCGGTCGCGAACCTCGCGATGCTCGTCGGCACCTTCTACCTGACGTCGCTGCTGTTCGTGTTCATCGTCCTGGGCGCGGTCGCCCGCTACAACGGCTTCTCGATCCTCGCGCTGCTCCGCTACATCAAGGAGGAGCTGCTGCTGGTGCTTGGCACCTCGTCGTCGGAAGCGGCGCTGCCGTCGCTGATGGAGAAGATGGAGAAGGCCGGCGCCGCCAAGTCGGTGGTCGGCCTGGTCATCCCCACGGGTTATTCGTTTAACCTCGACGGCACCAACATCTACATGACGCTCGCGGCGCTGTTCATCGCGCAGGCGACCGGCATCGAGCTCAGCCTCGCCGATCAGGTGCTGCTGCTGCTCGTCGCCATGCTGAGCTCCAAGGGCGCAGCCGGCATCACCGGCGCAGGCTTCATCACCCTGGCCGCCACGCTGTCGGTGGTGCCCTCCGTGCCGGTCGCCGGCATGGCGCTGATCCTCGGCATCGACCGCTTCATGTCCGAGTGCCGCGCGCTGACGAACCTCGTCGGCAACGCGGTCGCGACGATCGTGGTCGCCCGCTGGGAGGGCGAGCTCGACGCGGACAAGCTGCGCGCCGCGCTCGCCGGCGAGCCGACCGCGCTCGAAGCCCCGTCTCCCGCTCCGGCGCTCGTTCCGGCGGAGTGACCGGCTATGCGGACGCGGGGGGTGGACCCCCGCGCCGCGCCGTGACAGATCCTCGAACGCCCCGGCTCCCGAGCCGGGGCGTTCGTCGTTTCGGGCTGCGCGCCAATGTCGCTCGGACCGGGCCCAAGAAACCCGCGCCGCCGCCTGTGAAATCGTCCAAGCTTCCGCCATGAGCCTACGCCCCGACCTTGACCTGATCGTGCAGGAGCTCGCCGACGAGATGCGCCGGCGGCCGGACCGCGGCGAGGTCGCGACCTACATTCCCGAACTTGCGCGGGTCGATCCGTCGGCCTTCGGCATGGTCGTCATCGACGGCGACGGCCGCGTCAGCGCGGGCGGCGACAGCGACATGCCGTTCTCGATCCAGAGCGTCTCGAAGGTCTTCACCCTGACGCTGGCGCTCGGCAAGGCGGGCGACCGGCTGTGGCGGCGCGTCGGGCGGGAGCCCTCGGGCAGCCCGTTCAACTCGATCGTCCAGCTGGAGCGCGAGCACGGCGTGCCGCGCAATCCCTTCATCAACGCCGGCGCGATCGCCGTCACCGACGCGATCGTCTCGGGCCACCAGCCGCGCGAGGCGCTGGGCGAGATCCTGCGCTTCATGCAGTTCCTGGCCGACGACGACACCATCACGATCGACGAGGCGGTGGCGGCGTCGGAGCAGCGCACCGGCTTCCGCAACGCCGCGCTCGCGAACTACATGAAGTCGTTCGGCGTGATCGAGAACCCGGTCGACTACACGCTGGGGGTCTACTTCCACCACTGCGCCATCGCCATGTCGTGCCGGCAGCTCGCGATGGCCGGGCGATTCCTCGCCCACTCCGGGGTGCAGCCCTCGACCGGGCGCTCGGTGGTGACGCCGGAACGCGCCCGCCGCATCAACGCGATCATGCTGACCTGCGGGCACTACGACGGCTCGGGCGAATTCGCCTACCGCGTCGGCCTGCCGGGCAAGAGCGGGGTCGGCGGCGGCATTCTGGCGGTCGCGCCGGGCAAGGCCTCGATCGCCGTCTGGTCGCCGGGCCTCGACGCCTCCGGAAACTCGCATCTCGGACGCATCGCGCTTGAAGCGCTTGTGAAGCGCACGGGCTGGTCGATTTTCGGCGTCTAGCTACATAGCGGGGGCCTTCCGCGCGTGGCGCGGGCCCTCCCATCCGCTGACCGCGCGCCGCGGTCTCAGGACCACACCCGACGGCGCCGACAGAAGGGCCCGATGGCCGACGCCTCCGCTCGAATCGCCGCCCTTCGGGCTTACGGGGTCCTGGACACCCCGCCGGAGCCGCGGTTCGACGACATCGCGCGGCTGGCCGGCGTGATCTGCCACGCGGCTCAGGCCGTGGTCAGCTTCGCGGACGCCGAGCGGCATTGGTACAAGGCGCATGTCGGCGTCGACGTCGAAGAGGTCGCATGGAGCGACGCCATCTGCTCGTATGTGGTCGAAAACGACCTCGACGAGCTCGTGGTCGACAATCTCGCGGCCGACGACCGGTTCCGCCACAAGGGCGTGGTGACCAGGGCTCCGTTCTTCCGTTTCTATGCGGGCGTCGCCATGCGCACGCCCTCCGGCCAGATGATCGGAACGGTCTGCGTCGGCGACGGCGTTCCGCGGAAGGGCGGCCTGACGCCGGCGCAGCTCGGCGGCCTGCACGCGCTCGCCCGGCACGCCATGGCGCTCGTCTGGGCGCGCACGATGATCATCGGCCCCGTCGCGGCGACCTGAGGCCTGCGGGCGACAAACCGAAGGCGACGGCGAACGAACCGCCGCCGAGGTCGTTTGGCTCCCGACGACAGGAGCAGACACCATGACTTACCCCACCCCGCCGTTCCCGCGGCAGTCTCAGTCCTTTCCGGGCAAGACCTCCGGCATGGACCCCAAGCCGGACCACGGCGAGACCAGCTACCGCGGCTCCGGACGTCTCTCGGGCAAGAAGGCGATCATCACCGGCGGCGACAGCGGCATCGGCCTCGCCGTCGCGATCGCCTTCGCGCGCGAGGGCGCCGACCTCGTCATCGTCCACCTTCCCGCCGAAACCGAAGACGCCGCCGCTTGCCGGGCGCTGATCGAGGACGCGGGGCGCAAGGCCGTGATGCTGCCGGGCGACGTCAGCGACGCGGGCTTCCGCAAGGCGGTCGTGGAGCGCGCCGTCGCCGAGCTTGGCGGCGTCGATGTGCTGGTGAACAACGCCGCCTACCAGAAGCCCTACCAGTCGATCGAGGAGATCACGCTGGAGGAGTGGGAGAAGACCTTCGCGGTCAACGTCCACGCCTATTTCCACCTGACCCAGCTCGCGGTGGCGCACATGGGCCAGGGCGGCTCGATCATCAACACCGCGTCGATCAACTCCAAGGATCCGACGCCGATGCTGCTGCCCTACGCCGCGACCAAGGGCGCGATCGCCAACATGACGCTCGGTCTCGCCGGGCTCCTGGGAGAGCGCGGGATCCGCGTCAACGCGGTGCTGCCCGGCCCGATCTGGACGCCGTTCATTCCCGCCGGCATGCCGCCCGAGGCCGTCGAGACCTTCGGCGCGAAGACGCCGATGGGACGCCCCGGCCAGCCGGCGGAGCTCGCCTCGGCCTACGTCATGCTCGCCTCCGACGAGTCGAGCTACACCTCCGGCGCGCTGCTCACGGTCGCGGGCGGCCAGGCGGTGCTTTGACCCGCCGCCGGCCGGAACGGCCGCCGTCGCGGACCGTTCACCCTGCGGGACGCGCGCGGCGCGCCCCGCAGTGAGCGGAGAGGCGGCCCCATGGCGCGCGAGACCCATATCGAAGCCTATGACGGTCCCGCCGGCGGATGGGGTTCGGCGAAATCCGTCGGGCGCTACGTGCTGGGCGAGGGCTCGCCGCTGCGGACCACCGCCGCGCTCGCCAAGCAGAACAAGGTCGGCGGCTTCGCCTGCGTCAGCTGCGCCTGGTCGAAGCCCCGCGATCCCAACGTGTTCGAGTTCTGCGAGAACGGCGCCAAGGCGACCGCCTGGGAGCTGACGTCGAAGGCGATCGACGCCAGCTTCTTCGCGCGCCACACCCTGCGCGAGCTGGAGCACTGGTCCGACTTCGCGCTGGAGGATCAGGGCCGCCTGACCGAGCCGCTGAAGTACGACGCGGCGAGCGACCGCTACCTCCCCATCGCCTGGAAGCAGGCCTTCGCCGAGATCGGCGCCGAGCTGAACGCGATCGATCCGAAGGCCGCGGTGTTCTACGCCTCGGGCCGGGCGTCGCTGGAGACGTCCTACCTCTACCAGCTGTTCGCGCGGATCTACGGCACCAACAACCTGCCGGACTCCTCCAACATGTGCCACGAGAGCACGTCCGTCGCGCTGCCGGAGAGCATCGGCGTGCCGGTCGGCACCGTCTTCCTCGAGGATTTCGAGACCACCGACTTCATCTTCTTCTTCGGCCAGAACGTCGGCTCCAACGCGCCGCGGATGCTGCATCCGCTGCAGGAGGCGCGGAAGCGCGGCGTGCCGATCATCACCTTCAACCCCTTGCGGGAGCGCGGGCTGGAGCGCTTCACCAACCCGCAGGCACCGACCGAGATGCTGACGGGGGCCGAGACGACGATTTCGACTCAGTACTGCCAGGTCAAGGCCGGCGGCGACCTCGCCGCCCTGTTCGGTCTCGCCAAGGCCCTGATCGCGCTCGACGACGCGGCGGCCGAGGCGAGCGGGCCGGCGGTGCTCGACCACGGCTTCATCGCCGAGCACACCCACGGCTTCGAGGCCTTCGCCGCCGCCTGCCGCGCGCGCGGCTGGGGGGAGATCGAGCGGGGCTCGGGGCTCTCCCGCGCCGAGCTGGAGCAGGCCGCCGGAACTTACGCCCGCTCGACCGCGGCGATCGCCGTCTACGGCATGGGCCTCACCCAGCACCGCACCGGCGTCGAGAACGTCCAGATGCTGGCGAACCTTCTGCTGTTGAAGGGCAACATCGGCCGCCCCGGCGCGGGCATCTGCCCCGTGCGCGGGCACTCCAACGTGCAGGGCCAGCGCACGGTCGGGATCACCGAGAAGACCAAGCTCGCGCCGCTCGACCGGCTGAAGGAGCTCTACGATTTCGAACCGCCGCGCGAGGACGGCATGGCGACGGTCGACGCCTGCGAGGGCATGGTCGCGGGGACGGTCGAGGCCTTCGTCGCCCTCGGCGGCAACTTCCTGCGCGCGATCCCCGAGACCGAGGCGATGGAGACGGCATGGCGAAAGCTCCGGCTCTCCGTCCAGATCGCCACCAAGCTGAACCGTAGCCACGTCGTCCACGGCCGCGCGGCCTATCTGCTGCCGTGCCTTGGCCGGATCGAGATCGACCGGCAGGCGAGCGGCCCGCAGATGCTGTCGGTCGAAGATTCGAGCTCGCACTTCCATGGGTCGCGCGGCCTCGTCGACCCGGTCGCGGCGACGCTCAAGTCGGAGCTTGCGATCGTCGCGGGGATCGCGGAGGCGACGCTGCCCCCGAACCCCAAGGTCAACTGGAAGGGCTGGACCGCCGACTACGCAAAGGTGCGCGACGCGATCGAGGCGACCTATCCGAAGGTGTTCCCGGGGTTTAACGCGCGCCTCGACACGCCCGGCGGCTTCCCCAAGCCGATCGCCGCGCGCGAGCGGGAGTGGAGCACCTCGACGGGAAAGGCGAACTTCATCTTCCCCGAGAGCCTCGACGAGAACCCGGACATGCCGGCGCCGAACCCGGACGTGCTGCGCCTCATCACGCTGCGGTCGAACGACCAGTTCAACACGACGATCTACGGCTTCGACGACCGGTTCCGCGGCGTCGACGGCACCCGCATGGTGGTGTTCATGAACGCGGCCGACATCGCGCGACTGGGCTTCGCCGACGCCGGGACGGTCACGATGACGACGGCGGCCGACGACGCGCTGCGCGAGGTCGCGGGCTTCCGCATCGTCGCCTACGACATCCCCGAGGGCTGCTGCGCGGCTTATTACCCCGAGTGCAACCCGTTGATCCCGCTGTGGCATCACGCCAAGGGCTCGAAGGTGCCGGCCGCGAAGTCGATCCCGGTGACGCTCCGCGCGGCCGGATGAGCGCTGCGCGATCGTCCGATCCGGACAGTTCGCTCACCCGCGGTTGTGCAGGATGCGCCCGATCAGGTTCAGCAGCACCTGCGCCGCGAGGATCGAAGTGACGCCCGCGGGATCGTATTCGCGGGCGACCTCGACGAGGTCAACGCCGACCACCGTCCCGCGCTTGGTGATCCCGTCGAGCAGCTCCAGCACCTCGTAATAGGTGAAGCCGCCATGGCTCGGCGTGCCGGTGCCGGGCGCGATCGAAGGGTCGAAGCCGTCGATGTCGATCGTCAGGTAGTAGCGCTTGCCCGCCGGAATGCACTCCAGAACCGCGTCCACGCCGAGCTTGCGGATCTGGCGCACCGACAGGATGTCGGAGCCCATCGCCCGCGCGTCGTCGTAGCCCTCGCGGGCGGTGGAGGAAACGTTGCGGATGCCGAGCTGGGTGAGGCCGGTGACGTAAGGCCGCTCCGCCGCGCGCCGCATCGGATTGCCGTGGCCGTAGCGCACGCCGTGGCGCTCGTCGACGAAGTCGAGATGGGCGTCGAACTGGATGAGGTGGATCGGCTCTTCGTCCGAGAACGCGGCGATGCAGGGGATGTTGACGGAGTGGTCGCCGCCGAGCGTCACCGGCAGCGCGCCGCGTTTAAGGATCTTGCGCACCGCCGCCTCGATGTTGGCGTGGCTCTGCAGCGTGTCGGTGTGGATCATGTCGGCGTCGCCGACGTCGACGATGCGCGCCTGGCCCGCGGGCAGGTAGACGACGTCGTCCTCGTGGTCGTAGGCGCCGGCGTGGCCGAAGGCGAACAGCGTCGAGGCCTCGCGGATCGCGCGTGGGCCCGACCGCGCCCCCGAGCGCCACTGCGTGCCGAGGTCGAACGGCGCGCCGAGGATGGCGACGTCCGCGTCCAGCCGGTCCCAGTCGAGACAGAGCGGATATTTGCCGAAGGTCGCGACGCCCACGAAGGGCAGGTCGAGCCGTCCGGCGTCGTAGCCGTGAGCCATGAGCTAGTGTCCTTCAGACCGCTTCTTCGCCGCGAGGCTGTCCGCCACCACGCAGAGCAGCTCGAACATCATCGTCGCGCCGGTCATGGCGGTGAGGCCGGAGGGGTCGAACGGCGGCGCGACCTCGACAAGGTCCGCGCCGACCACGTCGAGTCCGCCGAGACGCCGCACCAGGGCTTGGGCCTCGCGCGTCGAGAGGCCGCCGATCTCCGGCGTGCCGGTGCCGGGCGCCTGCGAGGGGTCGATCGCGTCGATGTCGAAGCTGACGTAGGTCGGCCCGTCGCCGAGGATCGCGCGGGCCTCGTCCATCACGTCGTCGACGCCGCGCGCGAGAAACTCCTCGATGAAGATCATCCGGACGCCCGCGGCTTTGGCGAAGTCGAAGCTCGCGGGATCGGCCACCGAGCCGCGCAGGCCGATCTGCACCATGCGCCGGGGGTCGACGAGGCCTTCCTCGATCGCCCGGCGGAACGGCGTGCCGTGGTTGTACTTCTGGCCGAAGAAGCTGTCGTAGGTGTCGGAGTGGGCGTCGAACTGGATCAGGCCCACGGCCGCGCCCTTGGACAGTCCGCGCAGGATCGGCAGCGTGATGAGGTGGTCGCCGCCGCCGGTGATCGGGATCGCGCCGGCTTCCGACACGCCGGCGTAGTGCGCCTCGATCAGGCGCAGGCTCTCCATCAGGTCGAGCGGATGGGTCGGGCAGTCGCCGCAGTCGCCGACGCGGACGAGGTCGTAGGGCGAACGGCCCGTGACATGGTGGTGCCGTCGCACCAGGCTCGACTGGTTGCGCAACTCGCGCGGGCCGTGGCGCGTGCCCGCCCGGTTGGTCACGCCGCCGTCGAACGGCGCGCCGATCAGCGCGACGTCGACGTCGGCCGGGTCCGTCACCGGCAGGCGCATGAAGGTCGGCAGGCCGGCGAAGCGCGGCGTCACGCTGGTGTCAAGCGGCTGCGGCCAAGGGGCGCCGGCGGCGGTCGGATCGGTCATCTCTGAAGCTCCGGGCCGCTCAGAGGCCGAACTCTTTGCGGACGGCGGCGGTGATCAGGGCGACGTGGTCGTCCATCAGCCACTGGCCCTTCTCGGCCGTGGACCCCTGCGCGATCGCGAGCACGCCGGAGGCCGGCACGAAGCCCTCCGGCACGGGAAAGCGGTCGTAGGTCGGGAATTTCGCCGGGCCGTCGGTCGGCGCCTTGTCGATCTCCACCAGCTCCGGGCGCAGCAGCATCATCAGCGAGGTCTCGAGCAGGCTGGCGTGCTCCAGCTCGGTGCCGGGGAAGCCGTCCGGGAACAGCCGGTCGAGCGTCTCGCGCCGCACGAAATCCCAGTATTCGAAGCGCATCGCCTGCATGTCGGCGATCCCGTCGCGGCGAAGCTCGCGCAGGCCGAGGTCGAGGCCCTCGACCGAGGGCCAGGCGTTCTCGAAGTGGCCGACCACCAGCACGATGCGGCGGACGCCGTGATGGCCGAGGCCGCGGATGACGTCGCGCACCACGAGGGAGAAGGTGTTGGCGTCGAGGCTCACCGTGCCGGGAAACAGCTCGCCGCCGCCCGAGCGCGGCATCGATTTGTAGCCGTAGGGAATGGTCGGGGCGACGAGACCGCCGACCGCGCGCGCGACCCGCTCGCAGACGCCGGTCGGCAGCACCACGTCGACGCCGAGCGGCAGGTGCGGCCCGTGCTGCTCGGTCGCGCCGAGCGGCAGGAACACGGGGGCGCCCCCGGCGATCTTGGCCTCGAACTCCGGCCAGCTCAGCTCGGACATGAAAACGCTGTCGACCATGCGGGGCGGCCCTTCAATGCATCGCGGCGCCGCCGTCGACGCTGACGCATTGGCCCGTCATGAACGTCGTGTGGCGGCTGGTGAGGAACAGGATCGCCTCGGTCAGCTCGTGCGGCTGGCCGATGCGGTTGAGCGGGTTGCGCGTCTCGACCGCGAGCTCCTCCGGCGACATCGCGCCGGCGTCGAGCAGCGGGGTGTCGACCGGGCCGGGCGCGATGGCGTTGACCAGCACGCGGGGGCCGAGCTCGCGCGCCCAGGAGCGCGTCAGCGCCAGCACCGCGCCCTTGGTCGCGCAGTAGCCCGAGGCGCCGGCGCGGCCGAGGTAGCCGAGTTCGGAGGCCACGTTGACGATCTTGCCGCCCTCGGGGCCGAAATGCTTCACCGCCTCCCGCGCGGCCAGGATCAGGCCCTTGAGGTTCACGGCGACCATCAGGTCGAAGGCGGCGAAGTCGAACGCCGCGAGGGAGGAGCCGCGGTAGACGCCGGCGCAGTTCACCACGGCGTCGATCCCGCCGAGCGACTCCGCCGCCTCGGCCATGGCGGCGATCATGTCGGCCTCGTCCGAGACGTCGGCGGTGATCGTGAGGAAGGGCGCGTCGGCGGGCGACAGGTCGATCCCGGCGACCTTGGCCCCGGCCTCAGCCAGCCGCAGGGCGCCCGCGCGGCCGATGCCGCTCGATGCGCCGGTCACCACCACCTTGAGGCCCTTATGCGCGCTCACCACGGCGCTTCTCCCCGGTCGACGCCGAGGCTCTGCCCCGTCACGCTCGCCGCGAGGTCGGAGGCGAGGAACAGGTAGGGGCCGGCGACGTCCTCCGGCTCCATGAAGCCGGGCAGCGCCTGCGCGGCCACGACCGCGTCGAGCAGGGCCTCCTCCGGGGTTCCCGAGCGCTCGGACATGCGCTGGAGCGAGCGCAGCGAAGCCTCGGTCCGCACCCAGCCCGGGCACACCGCGTTGACCGTGATCCCGCGCGGCCCGAGCTCCTTCGCCCAGGTCTTGGTGAGGCCGATGACCGCATGCTTCGACGCGACGTAGCCGCCGAACGCCGCTTCCGCGGTGCGCGACCAGACCGAGGCGGTGTTGATGACCCGTCCGCCGGACGAGAGCTTCGGCAGCAGCGCGCGCGTCATCAGGAACATGCCGGTGACGTTGATCTCGAGGATCCGGCGGAAGGTCGCCTCGTTCTCGGCGCTGGCGTCGTCGAGCGGCGTCAGGCGCTCGTAGCCGGCGTTGTTGACCAGCACGTCGAGCTTCGGCAGCGCGGCGGCGAAGGCTTCGACATCGGCCGATCGGGTGACGTCGACCTCGTGGCCGCGGGCGCCGAGGCGTTCCGCCTCCTCATGGATCGCCGGGTCGTCGGCGAGCATGATCAGCTCGGCGCCGGCGGCGGAGAAGGCGCGGGCGATCCCGAGCCCGATGCCGCGGCTCGAGCCGGTGACGACGACCGTGCGCCCGGCGAGCCCCTCGAGGTTCACAGCTCGTCTCCCGCGGCCGTCCGCACCAGGCCGATGGTCTCGCGGCGAAGAGCGAAGAAGTCCTCGCCGTCGCGGATCTCCAGCGTCCGCTCCTCCCCGAGCCGGCTGCGGACGTCGATCTCGGCGACGATCCGGGTGGGGCGCTTCGAGAACACCACCACGCGGTCGGCCAGGAACAGGGCCTCCTCGACGTCATGGGTGACGAACACGATGGTCTTGGCGTCGCGCCGCTGGATGCGCCGCAGCTCGGTCTGCAGCTGTTCGCGCCGGAGCGCGTCGAGGGCGCCGAAGGGCTCATCCATCAGCAGCACGTCGGCGCCGGCCGCGAGCGTGCGGGCGATCGCGATGCGCTGGCGCATGCCGCCGGAGACCTGGCTCGGGAAGTGGTCGGAGAACTCGTAGAGGCCGACGAGGTCGAGGTAACGCTCTGCCCGCACCGCCTTCTCGTCCTCGGACAGGTCGTGGCGGTACTTCAGCCCGAAGGCGACGTTCTGGGCGACGGTGAGCCATGGGAACGACGAGTAGGACTGGAACACCATGCCCCGCCGCCGGTCCGGCGCGCCGACGGGCTCTCCCTCCAGCCGGATCTCGCCGGAGGTCGGCTGGTCGAGCCCGCCGATCATCCGCATCAGCGTGGTCTTGCCGCAGCCGGAGGGGCCGAGGAACACCACGAACTCGTGCCGGTCGATCGCGAGGTTGAACGGCGTCTCGACCACCGGCACGGCACCGAAGCTCTTGGTGACCTGATCGAACTGGAGATGGGCGGTCACGACGCGTGCCTCTCGTTTCGCTGTTCGACCTCTGACGCTGGCCCACTGGCGTCCCTCCCTCGCAGAGGGGAGGGTGGACGGCCGAAGGCCGGCCGGGTGGGGTGGTTTCCGCAGACGGCGCGCCCAACGCCCGAGACCCCACCCGACCCTTCGCTGCGCGAAGGGCCACCCTCCCCAAGCTGCGCTTGAGGAGGGACGCCCGCGCCCTGCACAATGCGTGGAGGAGTCGAAGCGGCCATCACAGGTACCGGAAGGCGCGGCGGTGGATGAGCCGCAGCAGCTGGTCGGTGGCGAGGCCGATGACGCCGATGAGCACGACGCCGGCCATCACCTCGGGCGTCTTCATGTAGCGGCGCGCCGCCCAGATCACGAAGCCGAGGCCGGAGTCCGCCGCGACGATCTCGGCGATGATCAGGTAGGTCCAGCACCAGCCGAGGGTGATGCGCAGGTTGTCGACGAGCCCCGGCAGCATGGCGCGGAAGGCGACGTCCTTCAGCACCTGGCCCTGGTTCGCGCCGACGGTGTAGGCGATCTCGACGTACTCCTGCGGCACGCGGCGCATGTCGTCGGCCACCAGCAGCACCAGTTGGAAGAAGGTCCCGAGCCACAGCAGAAAGATCTTGGTCTCCTCGCCGACGCCGAACCAGATGATCGCGAGCGGCACCAGCGCCGGGACCGGAAGGTAGCGGATGAAGTCGATCGCGGGCTCCAGCGCCGCGCCGATCACACGGTAGCCGCTCATCGCGACGCCGATCGGGATGGCGAGCAGCGCCGCCAGCAGGAAGGCGCCCCAGACCCGGAGCGTGGAGACCCAGGCGTGCCAGAGCAGGTGCTGGTCCGAGATCATCCGCCCCATGGCGGAGAGGATCGCGCTGGGGGAGGGGAAGAACAGCGGCGTGGTGAGTCCGAGGCGGGCGACGAACTCCCAGACGAGCACGATCGCGACGCTGGCGCCGACCGCGATCGCCGGGCCCCACCCGCGCGGCAGCGGCGTCCTGAGCCGCAGAAGCCCGCGGGAGGCGCGCTTCCGGGGGCGCGCGACCGCCGCGGGGGGCGCGGCGGTCGCGGCGGCCTCGGGCCGGGAGATCGTCTCCGCCACCGCGCTCACTTCGCGCCGGAGATCGCGGCCATGACCGAGGGGTCGATCTGCTGCTTGGCGTCGAGCTTCACGTCCGCCGACTTGTAGTCGAGGTTGAGCTGCATGACGGTGTCGAAGATCTCGTAGAGCTTGCCCGGCTTCTCGGGCGTCCCGAGCATCGCCGCGGTCGCCGCCTTGTCGGTGAACTCAAGGCTGGTGTCGAAGATCTCCTTCACCTCCTTGTCGCTCAGGTTGTAGTGCGGCGCCGCCAGCTTGATGAACTCAGCCGGGTCGCTCTTGTAGAGGTCGATCGCCTTGAAGATGCCCGTCAGGAAGTGCTGGTACTTGACCGGGTTTTTCTTCAGGTCGTCCTGCCGGACGTCGATGATGTCGACAACGATGTCGCTGTCCTTGGACGAGATCAGCAGCTTGCCGTTGCGCTGGGTCTGTGAGGAGAGCGCCTGCGACATCACCGGCTCGTAGGTGCCGATCGCGTCGATAGAGCTGTCCGCGAACACCGCCACGGTGTCCTGCGTCATGATCTCCTTGATCTTCAGGTCGTCGAGGGTCATGCCCTCCTTCTTCAGCGCGAGCTGCAGCAGCAGGCGGGCCGGAATGTTGGGCTCGATCGCGACGGTCTTGCCCTTCAGCTCCTTCACCGAGCCGATCTTGCCGTCGGCGATCACGCCGTCGCCGCCGACCGACATGTCGATGGTGCCGATGATGACGCCCGGCGTGGAGGCGTCGCGCGGGCGGCCCTGGTGCTCGCCGACGGTGCGCATGTCGACTTCGACGTCGCCCCGCGTCATGGCGGCGAGCACGTTCGAGCGGTCGTCCTCGAAGCGCATCTCGACCTCGATCCCGAGCTCCTTGAAGTAGCCCTTGTCGATGGCGACGAACACCGGCGCGTAGCCGGTCCAGGTCGGGGCCAGCACGCGGATCTTGTTGTCCGCGGCGTGGGCCGTCCCGGCGAGGACGGCGAGCGACAAGGCGGCGGCGATCGTGATGCGCGTCATGCGGGCAAGCTCCGGGCGGGGACGATGGCCGGATGCTTGCGCGAATTCATATCGACGGAAATCATGAATGTTGAAATCTTACATCGAGGAATGTCGATGTGAGATCGGCTTCGGGCGAACCACAGGGAGCGGCATCGCATGCGCCGGCTGGACAACATCGATCTGCGGCTGCTGCGCGTGTTCGTGGCGCTCGCGGAGGCCGGCAGCTTCGCGGACGCGCAGGTCATCCTCAACCTGTCGCAGTCCACGCTCTCGACGCACCTTGCGGCGCTCGAGCGCAACATGGGCGGGCAGCTCTGCGAGCGCGGCCGCGCCGGCTTCAGGCTGACGCCGTTCGGGCAGTCGACCTACGCCGCCGCGAAGCGCCTGTTCGAGGACATCGACGCCTTCCAGAACCGCGTCGGCAGCGACCGCCAGCGCCTCGTCGGGCGCCTGCGCGTCGGGATCATCGACGGCGTGGTGACGAACGCGAAGCTCGGCCTGCAGACGGCCTTCAGCCGCTACATGGACTACGCCTCGGAGGTGTTCGTCGACCTTGAGCTCGGCACGCCGCTGGAGCTCGAGCAGGCGCTGATGGACGGGCGGCGCGACGTCATCATCGGCCCGTTCTCCCAGAAGGCGCCGGGCGTCGCCTACACCCCGCTCTGCCGGGAGCCGCATGCGCTCTACTGCGGCGCCGGGCACCCGTTGTTCGGCGTGAAGGACGTCCGCCACGCCGACATCGAGGCGGCGCTGTTCTCGGTCCGGCGCTACCGGCACCTGGACGACCTCTACCGGGTCAACCACCCGCGGGCGAGCGGCTCCATCCTCCACATGGAGGCCCAGGCGATGCTGATCCTGTCCGGCCGTTTCATCGGCTACCTGCCCCGCCACATCGGCGACGACTGGGCCTCGCGCGGCCAGATGAAGGCGATCAAGGCCGAGAGCTACGGCTTCGAATCCCAGCACTTCGTGGCGACGCGCCGGCTGAAGGGCGACGCGCCGCACGTCGACGCTTTCGTGGAGGAGCTGAAGCGCCAGTCGGCGGAGACCGGCGCTCTCGAAAAGCGCGCCGGCCGCAAGGCCTCGGCCCCTGCCGCCTGAGGTCAGGCCGCCTTCAGCGAGCGCGCATAGGCGCGCCAGCCGCCGAACGACGTGATGTCCGGCGCGCCCGCGACGCCGGCCGCCTCCACGAGGAAGCCGAGCGCGCTCGTGCCGTCGCCGAGCGCGAGCGTCCCGATCCCGAGGGGGGAGGGGATGCCGGCGACGAACGGCCCGAAGCTTTCGGCCGGCAGCGCCCAGACCTCGGTTTCGATCGGGGCGCCGGAGCCGTCCGCAACGCGCAGCAGGCCGGGACGCGGCGTCGCGCCGTCGAGCAGGTGCAGCCGGTAGAGCGGCGCGGTCGGGACGGCGCGCAGGAAGCGCGCGCCGCGCTTCAGCAACTCGCCGTTCAGCGCCATGCCGGAAAGGTGCGCGCCGACCACGACGATCTCGATCTCGCCCGCTTCGGCGACAGCTGGACGGACGATCGGCTGCGGCGCCGGGCGTCCGAGCGCGCCGATCGCGACGCCGCCCGCCGCGTGGATCGCAGCCCCCAGCGCCGCGAGCCGCCCGTCCGCGCCGGCGGGTCCGATCAGGGTGACGCCGGCGGGGATTCCGTCGGCGCGCGGCCGGCCGGGCACGGCCAGGGCGCAGTAGTCCAGCAGGTTGACGAAGTTGGTGTAGGTCCCGAGCTCGCTGTTGAGCGCGATCGGGTCCGCGAGCACCGCCTCGACCGTGTGGGCGCGGGGGAAGGTCGGGACCAGCATGCAGTCGACCGTGTCCCAGACGCGCCCAAGTTCGCGGCGCAGCTCCAGCAGGCGGTACACGTCGCCATAGGCGTCGGCGGCGGAGAACCTGCGTGCGCCCTCGATGATCTCGCGGGTGACCGGGTGCAGCGTCTCGGGCGAGGCCTCGATGAAGTCGCGGATCTGATGATAGCGCGAGGCGACCCAGGACCCCTCGTAGAGCATTCGCGCAACCGCGAAGTAGGGCTCGAAGTCGATCTCCACGGTCTCGCCGCCGAGCGCCCGCACGTCCGCGAGCGTGGCGTCGAAGGCGGCCTCCGCCGCGGCGCTGCCGCCGAAGCGGCGGCTGGCGGCGTCGGGGATCGCGACGCGCGTCCGGGGCGGAAGCGGCCCAAGCTGCGGCACGGCCATGTCGCGCGAAAACCCGTCCTCCGGGTCGTAGCCGCCGATGACGCCGAGCACCGCGTAGCCGTCGTCGACGGTCTGCGCGAACACCGTCACGCCGTCGACCAGCCGCACGGAGTAGACCACGCCGCCGGTGGGCGTCAGGCCGACGGTCGGCTTCAAGCCGACGATGTTGTTGAGCCCCGCCGGCACGCGGCCCGAGCCCGCCGTGTCGGTGCCGAGCGTGAAGGGCACGAGCCCAGCGGCGACCGCGACCGCCGATCCCGAGCTGGAGCCGCCCGGCACGAGCGTCGGGTCGACCGTGTTGCGCGGGACGGGGTAGGGCGTGCGCACGCCGACGAGGCCGGTCGCGAACTGGTCGAGGTTGGTCTTGCCGATCGCGATCGCGCCGGCCGCGAGCGTGCGCTCGACTGAAGGCGCGTGCCGCGCCGGCTCGTAGGCGAACTCCCGGCAGGCGGCGGTGGTGGGGAGACCCGCGAAGTCGATGCTGTCCTTGATGCCGAACGGAACGCCCCAGAGCGGCCGTCCGTCAGGCTTCGGCCCGAGCGCGCGGGCCGCCGCGCGGGCCGTCTCCCGGTCCACCAGCGCGATGAAGACGCCGGGATCGTTCAGCGCGTCGATCCGGTCGAAGACCTCGTCGACCACCGCGGCGGGGTCGAGCCCCTCGGCGTAGGCGGTCCTGAGCGAGGCGAGATCGAAGGCGAGCTCGGAAAGTCTGGTGGTCATGGCGCGCTCCTGAAAACGAGGCCGCTGAAGTGATGTGCATGCCGCCGCGCGGCGCGAAGGGGCGTTTCCACGCGACGCGCTCCTCAGACCGGCGGGTGCGGGATCGCGGCGATCAGCTCGCGCGTGTAGGCGGCCTGCGGGCTCTCGAGCACCGCCTCCGCGGATCCCTGCTCCACGACGGCGCCCTGCCGCATGACGATGACGCGGTCGCAGAGCAGCCGGACTACGTGGAGGTCGTGGCTCACGAACAGGTAGCTCATGCCGAGCCTCGCCTTGAGATCGTCGAGCAGGTTGAGCACCACCGCCTGGACCGAAACGTCCAGCGCCGCGGTCGGCTCGTCGAGGATGACCAGCTCCGGGTCGAGCGCGATGGCGCGGGCGATGCCGACGCGCGCCTTCTGGCCGCCGGACAACTGGTGCGGGAAGCGGTCGAGCAGATCGAGCGGCAACCCGACCAGCGTCGCGAGCTCCTCGCACCGAGCGCGGAGCGCGTCGCGGCCCCTCAGCGCGCTCATGCGCATCAAGGGATCCGCGATGGCGCGCGCGGCGGTGAAGCGCGGGTTCAGGCTGTCGGTCGGGTCCTGGAACACCATCTGGATGCGCCGGCGATGGGCGGAGGAGGCGAAGCTCTTCGCCGGGATCGCCCCGATGTCGTCGGTTCCGAGCGTGATCCGGCCCGAGGTCGGGTCGAGCAGCCGCATCACCATCATCGAGGTGGTGGACTTCCCGCAGCCGCTCTCGCCCACGAGGCCGAGGCTCTCGCCGCGGCGGATCTCGAACGAAATCCCGTCGACGGCGCGGAACGGCGCCTGGTCGCCCGCGGGCGCGCCGCGACCGAACATCTGGGCCCAGGTCTTGGAGGCGCCCTGGCGCGGATACTCCTTCACCAGCCCCTCGACCTTGAGCAGCACGTCGCCGGTCACGGTCGTGGGCGGGTTCGCCGGCGTCGCGCTCTCTGGCGGCAGCAGGCCGCGCAGCGTCGAGCCCGGCCGCGGCGTCGCCCGCATCAGCCGCCGCGTGTAGTCGTGGGCGGGCGCGGCGAACACCTGGCGCGCGGGCGCGGTCTCCACCACCTCGCCCTTCTTCATCACCACCACCTTGTCGCAATAGGCGGCGGCCAGCCCCAGGTCGTGAGTGATCAGGATGGTCGACATGCCGCGCGCCCGCGTCAGCTCCGTCACCAGATCCATCACCGCCTTCTGGGTGGTGACGTCGAGGCCGGTGGTCGGCTCGTCCGCGATCAGCAGCTGCGGCCGGCAGGCGAGCGCGAGCGCGATCACGATGCGCTGGCACATGCCGCCCGACAGCTCGAAGGGATAGGCGTGGTAGCGCTCCTCCGGCCGGGCGATCTTGACCTGCTCCAGCATCTCGATCGCCTTGGCCTTGGCGTCCATCGAGCCCGCCTGCGCGTGGCGGCGCAGCACGTCCTCGATCTGGCGGCCGACCTTGCGGATCGGGTTCAGCGCCATGCGCGGGTTCTGGAAGATCATCGAGATCTCCCGGCCGCGCACGTCGGTCATCTGCCGCTCGCTCGCGGCGCGGAGATCGACGCCGGAGAAGGCGACGGAGCCGTCCGCGATCCGGCCGGCGCGGTCGAGGATCCGCATCACGGCGTAGGAGGTGACGGACTTGCCGGAGCCGGACTCGCCGACGACGCCGACGGTCTCTCCGCGGCCGACCTCCAGGTCGACGCTCCTCACCGCCTGCACCACGCCGTTGCGGGTGGCGAATTCGACGGTGAGGGCCTTCACGTCCAACAGAGCGGTCATGGGCTCACGTCCTCCGCTGCGGGTCGATGATGTCGCGCAGGCCGTCGCCGAGCAGGTTGAAGCAGAACACGGCGATCATCAGCGCCAGGCCTGGGAACAGCGCGATCCACCACTCGCCGGAGATGATGAAGCCGGCGCCCTCGGCGACCATGATCCCCCACTCAGGCGTCGGCGGCTTCACGCCGAGGCCGATGAAGGAGAGACCCGCAGCGTTCAGGATCGCGTAGCCCATGGTCAGCGACATCTGCACCGCCATGATCGGCATGATGTTTGGCAGAATCTGCGTCAGCAGGATGCGCATTTCGGAGTTGCCGGTGAGCCGGGCCGCCTGCACGAAGCCGGCCTCCCGGCGGACGTTGGCCTCCGCGCGGGCGATGCGCTGGTACAGGGGGAAATTCACGATCGCGGTGGCGATGACGATGTTGGTCACCGTGTTGCCGAGCGCCGCGACGATGCCCATGGCCAGCACGAACAGCGGGAAGGCCATGATGGTGTCGCTGATGCGGCTCATGATGCGGTCGGTCCAGCCGCCATAGAAGCCGGCGCAGACGCCGGCGAAGCCGCCGAGCGCGAACACCAGTGCGACCGAGCAGATCGCGATTGTGAGGTCGAGCCGGGTCGCGACCAGCACGCGGGAGAAGATGTCCCGCCCGATCTGGTCGGTGCCGAACCAGTGCGCCGCGGAGGGCGGCTGCAGCGCCGCGGCGGTGTCGGAGGCGAGCGGGTCGTAGGGCGCGATCCACGGTCCGAGGACGGCGGCGAGCACGATCACGAAGAACAGCGCGAAGGCGAAGCCGGTGACGGGGTTCGAGGTCGCGACGTAGCGGGCGTGGCCGAGGCCGGCGGCGAAGCCGGCAGCGGGCCGCACGGGGTGTTCGATCACGGCCGGGGCGGGCTCCGGGAGCGGCTGCGGCAGGGAGGCTGAGACGTCGAGGTTGCTCATGACTCCAGCCTCACGCGGGGGTCGATCAGCCCGTAGGCGAGGTCGATCAGGAGGTTGAGCGCGACGTAGAGCAGCGCCATGGCGAGCACGAAGCCCTGCACCGGCGCGTAGTCCGACTGGATCAAAGCCTCGACCGCGAAGGAGCCGACGCCGGGCCAGGCGAACACCTTCTCCACCAGCACGTTCGCGCCAAGCAGGAAGGAGAACACCATGCCGAGCGTGGTGACGACTGGCAGCATGGCGTTGCGGAAGGCGTAAGCGACGACCACCGTGCCGGGCCTGAGCCCCGAGGCGCGGGCGGTGCGGATGAACTCCGACGACAGCACCGAGAGCATCGCGGCGCGGGTCATCCGGGCGATCGGCGCCAGCGCGAACAGGGCGAGCGTCGCGGCCGGCAGCACGAGCTGGGCCGCCGCCGCCCGGAAGGTCTCGAGGTCGCCCGCGATCAGGGCGTCGACCGTGAAGAAGCCGGTGACCTTGTCGGGCTCGGTGAAAAAGACGTCGAGCCGGCCGACCGGCGCCGGGGCCCAGCCGAGATGGTAGTAGAAGACGTAGACGAACAGCAGGCCGGTGAAGAACACCGGCAGCGAGACGCCCGCGGTCGTCACCACCCGGCAAACGTGGTCGATGAGCGAGCCCTCCTTCACCGCGGCCAGGATGCCGAGCGGGATCGCGATCGCCATCGCCAGCAGCAGCGCGGTCAGGGTGAGCTCCGCGGAGGCCGGCAGCCGGGCGGCGAGCTCGGTCAGCACGGGCTGGCCGGTGGAGAGCGCCGAGCCGAGGTTGCCGGTCGCAAGGTCCTTCACATAGGCGAGGAACTGAACCGGCAGCGGCCTGTCGAGGCCGAGCGAGGCGCGGATCTGCTCGATCGAGGCCTGGTCGGCCGTTGGCCCCGCGAAATAGGCCGCCGGGTCGCCCGGCAGCACGCGGGTGAGCAGGAAGGTCACGATCACCACGCCGACGAGCGTCGGCGCGATGGTCGCAAGGCGTCGCGCGAGCGCGCGGAGCATGGCGGCCTCCTTGGCTGGAGCGCACGGGCGGTCATCCGCCGCGCAGGGCATGCGTTACGCTTGGGGTCACTCGAACGTCAGGCGGGTGAAGGGGCCTTACGCACCCTTGGTCAGCGTTCGGTAGTCGAGCTGGCGGTGGAACCAGTAGGCGTAGCCGCCGATCGATTTCTGCATCGCGACGTTGAGGTGCGGCTGGAACAGCGGGATGCGCGGCGCGTCGTCGTAGGCGATCGCGATCATCTTCTTGACGGAGGCCGCGTAGGTCGCGGCGTCGCCGCTCGCGGCGGCGGCGCGGGCCGCGTCCACCTCCGTGTCGAGCGCCGGGTTCTTGTAGGCCATCGTGTTGAACACGGCGTTCTGGCCGTGATAGGCCCAGAAGAAGAAGTATTCGGGATAGTCCAGCCAGCCCGAGAAGAAGTTGATCATGAACGGCATCGACTTCTTGGCCATCTCGCCGCGCCAGTTCGCGCCGGGCACCTTGTCGAGCGCGGCCTTGATCCCGATCTGGGCGAGGCTCTCCTGCAGCAGGATGGCGAGCGGCTCGCCGACGATGCCCTGGCCGAGGTCGAACGACAGCCTGGTCTCGAAGCCCTCGGGGAAGCCCGCCTCCGCGAGCAGCGCCTTCGCCCTGGCGACGTCGGTCGTGTAGGCGGTCGGGCGCGGCCAGGTCAGGTCGTCCGGCGTGTTGGAGGCGGCGCCGAACAGCGGCGTCGCCTCGCCGAACAGCACCGCGTCCATGATCTTCTGGTAGGGCACGGCGTAGGCGATCGCCTGCCGCACCTTCGGGTTGTCGAACGGCGGCTTGGTGACGTTCATCTCGATCGACCACATGCCGTTCGAGATCGGGGTCGAGGCGACCGCGACCTTGCCGGCCTTCTTCATCTCCGCGAAGTCCTTCGCCGGCAGGTCGAAGGAGACGTCGGCGTCGCCGCGCTCCACCAGCGCCCGGCGGTTGCCGGAGGAGGGGATGGTGCGCCAGATCACGCGCTTCAGCGCGGGCAGGGGGCCGCACTTCCAGTCGTCGTTGCGGGCGTAGACGACCTCCGTGCCCGGCGTCCACTTCGCCACCTTGAAGGCGCCGCCGCCGGCGACGTTGTTCTTGGTGAATTCGAGGCCCCAGGGGTCCTTCTCGGTCGCATTTTTCTTCACCAGCGCCGAATTGAACACCGCCGGCACGATCACCGCGAGGTCCGGGATCGTCAGCGCGTCGGGCCGGGCGAACGCCACCCGGAAGGTGTGGTCGTCAACGGCCTGAAACTGTTCGGGCTTCAGCAGGCTGCCGGCCGCCATCTGCACGGTCGGGAAGCCGCCGACGCTGACGGCGCGGTCGAACGACCATTTGACGTCCGCCGCGGTGACGGGCGTCCCGTCGTGGAAGGTCGCGTCCTTGCGCAGCTTGAAGGTCACGCCCGTGGCGTCCACGGTCCAGCTCTCGGCGAGCTCCGGCGCGATCACGCCCTTGTCGTAGGAGCGGGAGCCGTCCGGCAGCGTTTTGACGCCGTAGGTGACCAGCCGGTCGTAGCAGTTCCAGGAGGCCTCGTAGCCCGGCCGGTTGGTCCCGACGCCGTGGATGTCGAGGTTGTTCGGGCCGTTCTCGGAGATCAGCAGGAGGGTGTCCTGCCTGGACTGCGCGAAGGCCCGAGCCCAGGGCAGTCCCGAGCCGACGACGCCGGCGCCAAGCATGGCCGATGCCGATGAAAGGAACGCGCGACGGTTCATGCCTCGTCTCCCCAAGCGATGTCTTCGCTGGCGAAATATTGTATGCAATTCATCAATATTGCATGCTTAAATAGGCATCATTGATGCACAAAGATTAGGATGCATGCGGTTTAGGCTTGTGCATTGGCGCTCGGCCGGGCGACTCTGGCGCGGCAGGTGGAGTTCGTTAATGGACATCGTCGACGACCGCACGCGCGCCGACCGCCTCGTCAGCGACGTCTCGGAAGACATTCTCAACGGGGCTTTCGCGCCCGGCGACCGGCTGGACGAGCTTTCGCTCGCCGAGCGCTACGGCGTCTCGCGCACGCCGGTCCGCGAGGCGCTGCGCCGGCTCGCCTCCAGCGGCCTCGTGGAGGTGCGCCCGCGGCGCGGGGCGATCGTGGCGCGCATCACGGCGGAGAAGCTCGCCGAGCTGTTCGGCGCCATGGCCGAGCTGGAGGCGACCTGCGCGCGGCTGTCGGCGATCGGCATGACGCCGATGGAGCGCCGCCGCCTCGAGGAGTTCTACGCCTCGATGGAGCCGCTGGTCTCGGCGGCGGACGCCGAGGGCTTCGCGGCCGCGAACCTTGTGTTCCACACCCAGATCTACGCCGGCGCGCACAACGGCCATCTGGCCGAGATCACCGCCGGCCTGCGCTCCCGGCTGCTCCCCTACCGGCGCGCGCAGTTCCGCACTCCGGGCCGGCTGCCGCGCTCCCACGCCGAGCACGGCGCCGTGGTGGCGGCGATCCTCGACGCCGACGCCGCGGCCGCCCACGCCGCCATGCTGCGCCACGTCAGCCTGGTGGAGGACTCGTTCGAGCGGCTTGCCGCCGCAAGGGCCGTGCGGGGCTGAGGCGGGAGAACGAGCGAGCCCTCGCAGGCTTGGCTGCGCCTCAGCTCACAGCGGCGTAGCCGTCCCGCCTCGGGTCGCTGGCGGCGGCGTAGCCCTCGACGCCGGGATCGCCCATGCGCCAGATGAACTGGCCCGCGCCGAAGTCCTGGTAGCTGTCCTCGATCACGCTCATCTCGTGGCCGCGCGCCGCAAGCCCGGCGATCGTCTCCGCCCGCATGGTCGCCTCGACGTTGATGTCGAGCCCGGCGTTGAAGCGCCAGCGCGGCGCGTCGCAGGCGGCCTGCGGGTTTTGCGCGTAGTCGATCATCCGCACCAGCGTCTGCATGTGCCCCTGCGGCTGCATGTTGCCGCCCATCACGCCGAAGCTCATCACGGGCTGGCCGTCACGCGTGAGGAAGCCGGGGATGATGGTCTGGAACGGGCGCTTGCCCGGCGCCACGACGTTCGGGCTCGCGGGGTCCAGCACGAAGCCGTGGCCGCGGTTCTGCAGCGACAGGCCCCACTCGGGCAGGCAGACGCCGGAGCCGAAGCCCATGAAGTTCGACTGGATGAAGCTCACCATCATGCCGCTCTCGTCGGCCGCGGTGAGGTAGATGGTGCCGCCCTTCACCGGATTGCGCGGCGCGAAGACCTGCGCGCGGCGCGGGTCGATCAGCTTCGCGGCCTCCGCCAGATGCGCGTCGTCGAGCAGTTGCGCCGGCGTCACCCGCATGTGGGCGAGGTCGGCGACATGGGCGTAGGTGTCGGCGAAGGCGAGCTTCATCGCCTCGATCTGCAGGTGGTTCGCGTCCACCCCGTCCGCCTCCAGCTCCGCCAGATCGAAGTGCGAGAGAATCCCGAGCGCTATCAGGGCCGCGATGCCCTGTCCGTTCGGGGGGATCTCGTGGACCGTGTAGCCACGGTAGGTCTTGGCGATCGGCTCCACCCATTCCGGGCGGAAGGCCGCGAGGTCGGCCACCGTAATCGCGCCGCTGTGCGCCGCGGCGTGGGCCGCCATGGCCTCGGCGATCTCGCCCCGATAGAACGCGTCGCCCTTGGTCGCGCCGATGGCCCGCAGCGTGCGCGCCGCCCCCGGCAGCGTCACCAGTTCGCCGACCTCAGGCGCGCAGCCGCGCGGCAGAAACAGCTCGGAGAAGCCCGGCGCGCTGACGAGGTCCTTCACCCTGGCGGCCGCCGCCCACTTCTGCTGCACCACGGTCGGCGCGAGATAGCCGCGCTCCGCGATCTCGATCGCGGGCTCCAGCGTCTCCTCGAGCGGCAGCGAGCCGAAGCGCTCGCTGAGCGCGACCCAGGAGCCGACCGCGCCCGGCACGGTCACGCTGTCCCAGCCGCGCATCGGCGGCCGCGCGCAGCCCTCGCCGTATTTCGCCGCGAAGTACTCGGGGGTCCACGCGGCCGGCGCGCCGCCCGAGGCGTTGAGGCCGTGCAGTTCTTTCCCGTCCCACAGGATGCAGTAGGCGTCGGAGCCGAGGCCGTTGCTGCAGGGCTCCACGAGCGTCATCACCGCCGCCGCGGCGATCGCCGCGTCCACGGCGTTGCCGCCCTGGTGCAGCATCTTGAGCCCCGCCTGCGCCCCGAGCGGATGCGAGGTGGAGACGACGTTCCTCCCGAATACGGGCATGCGGCGCGACGGGTAGCCCGCGGTCCAGTCGAAGTGGGTCATGGGGTCCTCGTTCCGGTCTGCGTCATCACACCTTCCGCCCTCAGCCGTCCCGCCCGAACACCGCGGCGAGGCGCGCGCGCGCGGGGGCGAGGTCGAGGCCGCGGCCGGCGATCCAGGCGTCGTCGAACAGGGTGGAGCGGTAGCGCTCCCCGCTGTCGCAGAGCAGCGTCACGATCGCGCCGTCGCGGCCCGCAGCACGCATTTCCTCGATCAGGGTCAGGCAGGCCCAGACGTTGGTGCCGGTGGAGCCGCCGCAGGGGCGGCCGAGAATGTCGCTGACGAGCCGCGCGGCCGCGACGCTCGCCGCGTCCGGCGCGACGATCATCCGGTCGACCAGCTCCGGCACGAAGGACGGCTCCACCATGGTGCGGCCGATGCCCTCGATCACGCTGTCGCAGCGCTCGACCCGCTTCACCGAGCGCTCGGCGTAGTGGCGGTGGAACACCGAGCTCTCCGGGTCCGCCACGCACAGCGACGTCGAGAGCTTGCGGTAGCGCAGGTAGCGCCCGATCGTCGCCGAGGTGCCGCCGGTGCCGGCGCCGCAGACCACCCAGTCCGGCACGGGGCGGTCCTCCAGCGCGAGCTGCGCGAACATCGTCTCGGCGATGTTGTTGTTGCCGCGCCAGTCCGTCGCCCGCTCGGCGTAGGTGAACTGGTCCATGAAGTGGCCGCCGATCTCCGCCGCCAGCCGGCGCGCCTCGCCGGAGACGTCGCCGTGGTCGACGAGATGCGGCCGGCCGCCGTGGAAGGCGATCGCCGCGATTTTCTCGGGCGAGGTCGATCGCGGCATCACCGCGACGAAGCTGAGCCCCAGCAGCCGGGCGAAGTAGGCCTCCGAGATCGCGGTCGAGCCGGAGGAGGATTCGACGATCGACGTGTCCGGCCCGATCCAGCCGTTGCAGAGCGCATAGAGGAACAGCGACCGCGCCAGCCGGTGCTTGAGGCTGCCGGTGGGGTGGCTGGACTCGTCCTTGAGGTAGAGCGCGACGCCCGGCGCCTTCGGGAGATCGAGCCGCAGCAGGTGGGTGTCGGCGGAGCGAGCGCTCTCCGCCTCGAGACGCGCGATCGCCTGGGCCACCCAGGCGCGGCGGCAGGGTTCGGAGGTCGCGGCGGGGGCAGGGGTTGCTGCGGTCAGCATGGGGACGCGCTCGACGAGGCCCCCCTCCCCCTTGCGGGGAGGGGTTGGGGGTGGGGGTGGTCCAGAATGAAGCGCAGGCCTCCGCCGCTCGACGCCGCGCGGCGCGTCCTCTCCTGCGCCACCCCCGCCCTTACCCTCCCCGCAAGGGGGAGGGGGCGGAGGCGTCCCGCTCCCGTCTCGTGCGGCGCGCGGCGGTGGTCGATGATCATCCTCACGACCCCCTCAGCTCCGCCTCGGCGCGGGCCTTAAGGCCCGCCCGGTCGATCTTGTTGGTCGAGGCCAGCAGCATCTGGTCCAGGAACCACACCCGGCGCGGATGCTGGTAGGCGGGGGCGTTCGCGAGCGCGAAGGCCTTGAGCGCCGCCTCGTCGAGGCTGGAGCCGGGCCGGCGCACCACGAAGGCCACCGGCTTCTGGCCCTTGATGTCGTCCTCAACCGGCACGACGCTCGCCTGCAGCACGTCGGGATGGGTCTCGAGCATGGCCTCGACTTCGCCCGGAAAGATGTTCTCGCCGCCGGAGACGAACATGTCGTCGACCCGGCCGACGAAGAAATAGAACCCGTCCGCGTCGCGCCGGAACACGTCGCCGGAGTCGTAGAAGCCGTCCGGGGTGATCGGCGAGCGCACGTCCGGCCGCTCGTGGTAGCCCAGCATGATCGCCGGGCTCTTCATCTGCAGCACGCCGAGGTCGGGGGCGTCGGGGCCGACCAGCCGAACCTGGACCCCGGGGTGCGGACGGCCGACAGAGCCGGTCGGCGCCGAGCCGTCGGGGTCGGAGAACACCACCGGGCCGCCCTCGGTGGTGCCGTAGGCGTTGATGATGCGTGCGTTCGGCAGCAGCGCGCGGGTCTGCGCCGCGAGCGCGTCGTTCACCGGCGCGGAGCCCATGCGCACCACCCGCACGCTGGAGAGGTCGGCCTCGGCGAGCGCCGCCTTCTCCCGCAGCATCATCGCGATCATCGGCGGCACGGCGGTCGCCCAAGTCGCGCGATGGCGATCGATCGCGGCGATGTAGGCCTTGGCCTGGAACTGCGGCAGCAGCAGCACGGTCGCTCCGCTCGCCAGCGCCAGCAGGGCGTTCGCCAGCGCGTTCATGTGGTAGAGCGGCGCCGCGATCAGCATGCGTTCGCCGGCGAGGTCGTCGTCGGCCATGCGCGCGCGCACCACCCAGAGATGGCTCGCGTGGCTGAGCCGGACGCCCTTCGGCCGGCCGGTGGAGCCGGAGGTGAAGAGCATCATCGCCATGTCGTCCGGCGCCGGGTCGACGGGCTCGAACGGGCCGGGGTCGAGCCAGCCGTCGAGGTCGGTTTCGAGCGACGCCGCGGGCACGCCCGCGGGCGCATGGGCGAGGCGTTCCGCGTCGCAGAACACCACCTTCGCGCCGCTGTCGGCGACGATCTGGGCGATGGTCGGATCCGGGAACTTGAAGTTCAGCGGGACGGGGACGACCCCCGCCCGCATGGCGCCCAGAAGCAGCGCGACGTAATCAGGCCGGTTCGCGGCGAGGATCGCGATGCGGTCGCCGCGACCGACGCCATGGGCGGCAAGGCCGCGGGCGAAGGCGTTCGCCATGGCGTCGAGGTCGGCGCGGGAAAGCAGGGTCTCGGAGCCGTCGAGCCCGATGCCGACGATCGCCGGGGCTGCGGCGTCGCCGGTCGCGGACAGGACGGCTCCAAGATTGGTGACGTCGTTCATCGCACGCTCCGGCAGGCGAGGGTAAGGTCGAGGGACGGAATGGCGAGGATCGCCGTCCCGTCGGACCCCGGTCCCGTCCAGTCGGCGCCGGGCGTGGCGGCGGCGCGCGCGGCGATCGCGTCGAGGCCGTCGAACGACAGCCCGAGCGTCGCGAAGCGCGGCCGTTCGCCGGGAACGACCTCGATCGCGAAATCATCGGAAAGGGCGACCGTGGCGCCGCTCTCGGTTAACCTCAAGTTAACCCCGGCGGCCGCCGCGTAACCCGCCGCGTCACTCTGCGGTTCACCCGACGTCACCTCGATCCGGTCAAGCCGGACGAAGCCGTTGGGGTGGGTCAGCCATTCCGGCCGCCAGACCAGTTCGGGCGTCAGGTGCTGGCAGAAATAGACCCGGCCGGCGGGAAACCGCGCCGTGGGAACCCGGACCGTGCGGAATCGCGCCTCGAGAGCCTGGCCGTCGATCTCCACCGGCCGCGAGAACGCGACCGGGGGGGAGGGGTCGAGGCCGGCGGCCTGGAGCCGGGCGTAAGTCGCGTCGGCGTCGCCGCTTTTCAGCACGAGACCGTTGAGCCCGAAGGGGCTGTCCAGCACCTCCTGGCGCTGCTTGCCCTCAGTGGGAACGCCGACCAGCTCGAGATAGCCGCCCGGCGTCATCATCAGGTGGTTGATGGAGCCCAGCGAATGGCGGCCGAGCGGCGTCAGCTGGAAGCCGAGCGCGGCGAAGATCGCCGCCGCCTCGTCCATGCCGCGCAGCACGTTCACGACCACATGGTCGAGCGCCGCCGCCGTCCCGTCCGCCATCGCCTCAGGCCCTCACTTCGGGGTCGCGGTCATGTAGACGCCGCGGCCGCTGGCGAGCAGTCGGCCTTCGGAATCAAGCACTTGCGCCTCGGCGACCGAAAGCGTGCCGCCGAACTTCACGACCTTGCCCTTCGCCGTCAGGTCGCCCTGCATGGCGGCGCGGTGGTAGTCCACGCGCAGGTCCACCGTCGGCACGCCGCGCCCGGTCTTTGAGACCAGCGCCCAGTCCGCCGTGAGGTCGATCAGGGTGGCGAGGATTCCGCCATGGACGTAGCCGCGCTCGGCGTTGACGACCCATTCCGGCCGCCAGGTGGCGGTCAGCTCGATCTCGCCGTCGCCGACCGAGACGACCTTGAGGCCGAGCCACTGGTGGAAGGGCCCGCGCAGCAGCTTCTCCTCGACCTCGGCCGCGGTGATCATCGACTTGGTCTCGCTCGTGTTTTCGCTGCTCATGGCGTCACCACGATCTTGCCCATGACCTCACGGTCGCGGATCATCCTCAGGCCTTCCGCGGCCTGCTCCAGCGGCAGCTCCTTGTCGACCACCGGCTTCAGCGTCCCCTCCTGGATCATGTCCATGAGCGCCGCGAGGTCGTCGTCGTAGAAGCTGTTCGAGCCGATGATCTTGAGCTCGAAGCTCCAGATGTAGCGGAGGTCCTCCTTCGGATCGTGGCCCGCGGTCGCGCCGCAGGTGAGGATCGTACCGCCGCGCTTCACGCACTTCAGCGAGGGCGCCCAGGTGTCGCCGCCGGTGAAGTTGATTACGACGTCGACGCCGCCCTCGTAGGTCCGGCGCTGCGGCTTGCCGTACTGCTGGATCGCCCAGCGCGAGAAGTCGGTCTCGCGGTAGTTCACGACGTGGTCGGCGCCGAGCTCCTTCAGGCGCGCCATCTTGTCGTCGCTGCCGGCGCAGGCGATGACCTCGCAGCCGAGCTGCTTCGCCAGCATCACGCAGCCGGTGCCGACGCCGCCCGAGGCGCCGAGAATGAGCACCTTGTCGCCGGCCTTGACCGTCTTGTGGGTCACCAGCATGCGGTGCGCGGTGCCGTAGGCGACCGGCAGCGAGGCCGCGTCCACGAAGCTCACCTTGTCCGGCATCCGGATCAGCTGGCCGACCGAGACCTTGCAGTACTGCGCCATGCCGCCGTCGAGCATTTCGCCCATCAGGCCCTTGTTGGGATAGAGCGGGTTGACCAGCACGCGGTCGCCCACGCTCCAGCCCTCGACGCCGTCGCCGACCTCGGTGATCTCGCCGGCCATGTCGAGGCCGATGATCACCGGCAGCGGCACCTTGATGCCCGGCATGCCTTTCACCGTGAACACGTCGTGGTAGTTGAAGGAGGAGGCGCCGACGCGGATCACCACGTGTCCGGCGTCCGCGGTCGGGACGGGATAGTCGTCCACGACCACGAGGTCGGAGACGTCGCCGTGCTGCTTGAGCAGAAGGGCCTTCATTATCTTGGGCATTGGGTCGCTTTCTCTTGTGCGGCGCGTTTCGCGCTTGTCGTTTGGCGTTGAGCCGCAGTCAGGCCGTCACTTGATGGCCTTGGACGCCTCGTAGGGCGCGGTGGCGAGGGCGGCGTCGGGCAGCTCGCCCTTGACGGCGCCGACGGTCTTGAAGACGTCGAACTCGGCCTTGAGCGATGCGATGTCGGCGGGCTCCATGCTGACGGTGTAGATCCCGTCCCACAGCGCGGCGTAGGCCTTGGCGTCCTCGTCCTTCATGTTGGCGGCGGCGGCGAGCGCCGCGGCGACGGCCGTCTTGTCCGCCTTGCCGAACTCGTAGGCGTTGCGCATGCCGGCGATCACCTTGGCGGCGGCCTCCGGGTTCGCCTTCAGCCAGTCGTTGCGCATGACGCCGACGCCGAGCACCGGCGGCGCGGGCTGCTTGGTGATCTTGGTCCATTCCTCGCGGAACGTGCCGATCTTGCGGAGCTTGACGTCCTTCAGCAGGGCGATCGTCACGGTGCGGAGCGCCGCGGCGTCGATGTCCTTCTGCACGAGGAACTGCGCCAGGCGCGGGTCGTTGCCGGGCACGGCCTCGTACTCGCCGGTCTTGATGCCGTAGTTGGTCGCGAGGATCGCCGAGGTGATGGCGGCGGTCGCGCTGCCGGCGGGCGAGCCGCCGACCTTCTTGCCCTTCAGATCCGCCATGGTCTTCACGGGCGAGTCCTCGGGCACCACGAAGTCGAGCTCTGCGACCTGGGTCGCGAGCACGATCGACAGCGGGAGGCCGTCGACCGCGACGCTGAAGGCGCCCGCCGCCGGCGCGCCGATCGCGAAGTCGATGGCGCCGGCCGCCAGCGCCTTGGTGGGCGCATTCACGTCCGGGAACTTGAGGTATTCGACCTCGAGCCCCTGCTTCTCCATGAACTTGCCGGTCTCCAGCACCGCGCCGAAGCCGAGGCTGACGCCCGAGCTCCAGTAGCCGATGCGGACCTTCTCGGCCTGCGCGGGGGCGGCCGCGACGAGAGCCGCGGCGAAGGCGGCGGCGAGGACTGCGATGCGCTTCACGGGGAAAGCTCCACGGTCAGGGGTTGGGGGCGGTTGGCGGTCACGACGCGTCGGCCTGCTTCTTCCAGCGGAAGAGGCGGGCTTCGAGCGGCTTGAGGACGAGGGCTTCGAGGGCGAGCATCAGCGCGACCAGCGTCAGCGTCCAGGCGAACACCTGGTCGGTCTGCAGCAGGTCGGCCGCCTGCTTGAGGCGGACGCCCACGCCGCTCGAGGCGCCGAGCGTCTCCGCCACGAGACTGACGCGCGCGCCGAAGCCGAAGGCGAGGCGGGCGGAGGAGAAGAACAGCGGTAGGATCGTCGGCAGATAGATCTTGGCCAGCACCTGCGCCTGCGACATGCGGAAGGTGCGCGCGAGTTCGATGAAATCGGCGTTCACCGTCCGCGTGCCCTGCCAGACCGTGGTCAGGATCAACGGCATCGCGGTCATGAACACCACGAAGATCGTCGTCCAGTTCGACAGGCCGAACCAGATCAGAGCGAAGATCGCCCAGATCGCCGACGACACGGTGGTGATCAGCGTCAGCACGGGCTCGAAGAACTCGCCCAGCGTCTTGCTCGCCCCGAGGATGAGGCCGACCACTACGCCGAAGACGGCGGCGAGCGCGAAGCCAGTGACGATGCGCTCGAAGGTGACGCCGAGGTCCTTCCAGAAGGTCGGTGAGGCGACCAGCGTCGTCCAGGCCTCCCAGACCCGCATTGGGCTCGGCAGCACGAAGGGCGGGGCGCCGAGCGACGCGACCTGCCAGATGGCGAGCAGCGCCACGAGCAGCGCGAGACGGAGCGCGGCGAGCTTCAACCGGCGATCGCGCGCGGCGCCGGGAACGGTTTTCGGACGGCCGTCGTCCACGGGCGCGGCGGGTGTGAGCGGGGCGACGGACATGATCTCAGAGGCTCCGTCGCAGCAGCCGCGCCTGCTCCGCCACGTCGGGCGAGAGCGGATCGCGGGGGTAGGGGAGCCTGATCTCCTGCGTCTCGCGCACGCGGCCGGGACGGGGGTTCAGCACGACGACCTTGTCCGCGAGCACCACCGCTTCCTCCACGTCATGGGTGACGAAGACGATCGTCATGCCCATCAGCTCCTTGATGCGCAGCACCTCGTCGTGCATCTGCGTCCGGATCGACGGGTCGAGTTTTGAAAAGGGCTCGTCCATCAGCAGGATCGACGGCCGGGTGACGAGGCTGCGGGCGAGCGCCACGCGGCTGCGCATGCCGCCGGACAGTTCGTGCGGATAGGCGTCGGCGAAGCCGGACAGGCCGACCAGCGCCAGCGTCTCCGCCACCCGCTCGCGACGCTCCGCCCGCGCCACGCCGGCGGCCTCCAGCCCGAAAGCGACGTTCTGCGCTGCGGTCCGCCAGGGCAGCAGCCGGTCCTCCTGGAACATGTAGGTGAGCGAGCGCCAGTCTTCGAACTCGCTCGCCTTTACGCCGTTCAGGAACACGCAGCCGCGGTCCGCTTTGACCAAGCCCGCGATGATGTTCAGCAGCGTGCTCTTGCCGCAGCCGGAGGCGCCCACGATGGCGACGATCGCCTTCTCAGGCACGTCGAGGTCGATGTTCTGGAGCACGTGAAGGCTTTCGCCGTCCCGGCGCGGAAACCATTTGCTGACGGACTGAACCTTCACCACGGACATCGGCGGCTCAACCGTTCGAGACATGGGCTGAG
Source organism: Methylopila sp. 73B (assembly GCF_000526315.1). Taxonomy (NCBI): domain Bacteria; kingdom Pseudomonadati; phylum Pseudomonadota; class Alphaproteobacteria; order Hyphomicrobiales; family Methylopilaceae; genus Methylopila; species Methylopila sp. 73B. The sequence goes on from NZ_JAFV01000001.1 coordinate 4,339,246, forward strand.
GGACCGAGCGGGGCGCCGGTCGCGCGCAGGCTGGCGACGACTTTGTCCATGGTCATGTCTCGGAACGTCTCCACGTGCCGGCGCGCCACTTGCTCCGCGGCGTCGGCGTCGCCGGCGGTCAGGTGCTCGATCAGGAGCATGTGGTCGCTCTCGATGTTGGGGCGCACGCGCTGCACCCCGAAGCCCAGCGCGACCACCCGCGTCATCTCGTCGAGCAGTCCGGACAGCGTGCGGCAGAGCCGTTCGTTCCCGGAGGCGACCGCGATCGCCATGTGGAAGCTGCGGTTCGCCTCCATGAAGAAGTCGATCTGGTTGCCCACGTCGGCCGGCATCTTGCCCCGGCAGGCCTGCTCCAGCCGCTCGAGCTGCGCGCGGTTCACGCGTCCCGCCGCCGCCCGCGCCGCCAGCGGCTCCAGCGCGACGCGCAGCGCGAAGATTTCGTCGACGTCCTTGGCGGTGACGGGCGCCACCCGATAGCCGTGCCGCGGGATCGAACAGACAAGGCCCGATTGGGTCAGGCGCTGCAGCGCGATGCGCAGGCTCGCCTTGCCGACGCCGAAGCGGTCCATCAGCTCCGGCTCGGTCACGCGGGCGCCGGGAAGGATCCGGCACGAGACGATCTCGCGACGGATCAGGTCGTAGGCCTGGGCGCCCCTGAGCGTCGCCTCGGGCATCGCAATCTCCGCCGCCTGGCGCGGCGGTCGCTGCTCGTCTCTTGCGCCCGCCATGTGGCCGCTCCACCGGGTATCTGTGAGAAGCCTACGAAATGAATTTGAGATGCTCAAGGTCCCTTTCGCCTCAAAAGGGCGGGCGCGACATCCCTACGCAGGCCGCTCCGACGGCGGGGGGTGAACAGGGGCGTGAGGCGCGCGCGTCAGCCCCCGCCTTGACGCGCTGGGCGAGGGCGTCATGTCGAGCCGGAAGCCAAAAAGCGGCGCATAAACGCAAGATGGCGTTCGCCGGATGCGAACCGTCGCCGCAAGGCCGGAAGGAGTTCGATGACGACCGCCCCGACCATCCGGATCAAGCATGTCGAGGATTTCAAGTTCCTGATCGATTTCGGTCCGTCCTTCGAGGATCTCCTGGTCGATGAGGCGCCGCCGATTGGAAGCGGCGACGGACCGTTCCCGGAACAGCTGCTGATCGCCGGCGTCGCGAACTGCCTGGTCGCCAGCATGACCTTCGCGCTTGCGAAGTTCCGCCAGGACGGCCGCGGCGTCGACGCGCAGGCGAGCTGCGTGATCGGCCGCAACGCCGAGGGCCGGCTGCGCGTGCAGGGCATCGACGTCGCAATTTCGCTTCGCGCCGAAGCCGCCGAGATGGACCGGATCGACCGCGTGCTGGAGCAGTTCGAGCGCTTCTGCACGGTGTCGGAGAGCGTGAAGCTTGGCGTGCCCGTCACCGTTTCGGTGCGCGACGGCGCCGGCCAGCTTCTCAAGTAACAGAAGTCCATGCGCAGCATGGCAGGGAGGACGACCCGATGACGACGGAGGACGGGGCCCGGAGCCCTCAAGATCTCGCGCGACTGTTCGTCGCCCGCGCCAACGCCGGCGACGTCGACGGCCTCGTGGCCCTCTATGAGCCGGACGCCCTTCTGGCGGCGGGCGCCACCGTGGCCCATGGCCACGAAGAGATCCGTCGATTCTACGGCGATCTGCTCGCGCGCCGGTCGGATTTCCCCGAGGTCGACCAGCTTCCAGCTCTTGAGAGCGGCGACCTCGCCATGACCTTCGCCCGCTTGCCGAACGGAGCCCTGTCAGCGGAGGTCGCCCGAAGGCAGCCCGACGGCCGGTGGCTCTGGGCGATCGACCAACTCAAGATCAAGCCCGAAGCGCCCAAGCCCGACTGAAGGGCTGCCGCCCAGGCAGACAAAAGCCCGCCCCGGATCGTGTCCGGAGCGGGCTTTTGCAGCTTAAGGCCCGCCAAGCGGCGCAGGCCCAACTCCAGCGCGTGCTGGAAGCGGGCCTGCCGCGCCTCGCGGTAGGTCAGGCCACGTCGAAGCGATCGAGGTTCGTCACCTTGGTCCAGACCCCGACGAAGTCCTTCACGAACTTCTCCTTGGCGTCGGAGGCGGCGTAGACCTCGGCCAGCGCGCGCAGCACCGAGTTCGAGCCGAAGACGAGATCGGCGCGGCTCGCCGTCCCGGTGGTCTCGCCGGTCTTGCGGTTGGTCCCCACAAACGTGGTCTTCGCGTCGTCCGTGGCGGTCCACTTCGTGTCCATCGAGAGCAGGTTCACGAACACGTCGTTGGTGAGCTGGCCCGGCTTGTCCGTGAGAACGCCCCGCGTGTCGCCGCCGACGTTGATGTTGATCGCGCGCAGGCCTCCGAACAGCACCGTCAGTTCGGGCGCGGTCAGGGTCAGCAGCTGCGCCTTGTCGATCAGGGCCACCTCGGCGCGCTTGGTGTTCGACTTCTCGTAGTTGCGGAAGCCGTCGAGCTCGGGCTCCAGCCACTGGAAGCTGTCTACGTCCGTCTCGTCCTGCCGGGCGTCGGCGCGGCCCGGCGTGAACGGCACGGTCACCGAATGGCCCGCAGCCTTTGCGGCCTTCTCCACGCCCGCGTTGCCCGCGAGGACGATCAGATCGGCGATCGAGACCTTCTTGCCGCCGCCGGCGTAGGCGTCGAACTCGGCCTTCACGCCCTCAAGCACGCCAAGCACCCGCGCCAGCTGCTCGGGTTGGTTGACCTCCCAGTCCTTCTGCGGCGCGAGGCGGATGCGGGCGCCGTTGGCGCCGCCGCGCTTGTCGCCGCCCCGGAACGTCGAGGCCGAGGCCCAGGCGGTCCCGACCAGCTCGGAGACGGCGAGGCCGGACTCCAGGATCTTGGCCTTGAGGGTCGCGGCGTCCGCTTCGTCGATCAGCGGATGGTCGACGGCCGGGATCGGGTCCTGCCAGATCAGCACTTCCTTCGGGACTTCCGGCCCGATGTAGCGCGAGCGGGGACCGAGGTCCCGGTGGGTCAGCTTGAACCAGGCGCGCGCGAAAGCGTCCGCGAAGGCCTGCGGATCCTCGAGGAAGCGGCGGGAGATCTTCTCGTAGATCGGGTCGAAGCGGAGCGACAGGTCGGTCGTCAGCATCGTCGGCTTGATCTTCCGCGACGAGTCGTGCGCCATCGGGATGATGTCAGGGGCGTCCTTCGCCTCCCACTGGATCGCGCCGGCGGGGCTGCGCGTCTGCACCCATTCGAACTTGAACAGGTTCTCGAAGAAGAAGTTGCTCCACTGGATCGGCGTCTGCGTCCAGGTGACCTCGAGGCCCGAGCCGATCTGGTCGCCGCCATGGCCAGCGCCGAAGCTGGAGCTCCAACCGAGGCCCTGGTCCTCGATGTCGGCCGCCTCCGGGTCCGGGCCCTTGTACGATTCGGCGGCCGCGCCGTGGGTCTTGCCGAAGGTGTGGCCGCCAGCGATCAACGCGACGGTCTCCTCGTCGTTCATCGCCATGCGCCCGAAGGTCTCGCGGATGAACTCCGCGGCCGAAATCGGGTCGCCGTTGCCGTCAGGCCCCTGCGGGTTGACGTAGATCAGGCCCATCTCGGTCGCGCCGAGGCCCTTTTCGAACTTGTCGAGGGTGCGGTGGGTGAGCCACTCGGTCTCGTTGCCCCAGTTGACGTCCCGATCCGGCTCCCAGGTGTCGGCGCGGCCGCCGGCGAAGCCGAAGGTGCGGAAGCCCATGCTCTCGAGCGCCACGTTGCCGGTGAGGATCAGCAGGTCGGCCCAGGAGATCGCCTGGCCGTACTTCTGCTTGATCGGCCACAGCAGCCGGCGCGACTTGTCGATGTTGACGTTGTCCGGCCAGGCGTTGAGCGGGGCGAAGCGCTGCTGGCCGCGGCCGCCGCCGCCGCGGCCGTCCGCCAGGCGGTAGGTGCCGGCCGCGTGCCACGACATGCGGACGAACTGCGGGCCGTAATGGCCGAAGTCGGCCGGCCACCAGTCCTGGCTGTCGGTCATCAGCTTGCGCAGGTCGTTCTTCAGCGCGTGGTAGTCGAGCTTCTTGAACGCTTCGCGGTAATCGAACGCGGGATCAAGCGGATCGGACTTGGAAGAGTGCTGGTTCAGCAGGTCGACAGGCAGCGTGTTGGGCCACCAGTCGGGGTTCTGCCTCGGGCCGCCGTGGGCCACCGGGCATTTCCCCGTGTTGTCCTCGGTCTTCGCGTCCATGTCGTCCTCCGATCGTGGTCAGCGCGGCGTCGGCCCCGGCCGGCGTCGAGCTCCGCTGACGCGCTCTGCGGTTCGCCGCAGGCTTTCGGGATGCGTATTACCAAAAGCCCTTCATTATTTTAATTCCGATTTCCTGATCGCGACGATAATCTGAGCTTATGAAGAACCTTACGTTCAAGCAGTTTCGCTATCTTGAGGCTTTGGCCGAGCATGGCCATTTTGGGCGCGCGGCGGAGGCCTGTTCGATCACCCAGCCGGCGCTTTCGATGCAGATCAAAGCCTTGGAGGAAGAGCTCGGCGCGGCGCTGTTCGAGCGTGACCGGCGTCAGCTCCGCCTGACGAGCTTCGGCGAGGAGATCGCCCTGCGGGCCCGGCACATCCTGCGGTCGCTCGATGATCTCGAAGACTATGCGCGGGGCGCGCGCGGCGGGCTGGCCGGGAGGCTGCGCATCGGGGTGATCCCGACCATCGCGCCCTACCTGCTGCCGAGCCTCGTCGCGGACCTCACTCGGCTGCATGAGGGGCTCGACCTTCACGTGCGTGAGACCCTGACCCCCAAACTTGTCCAGGAATTGAACGACGGACGCCTGGACATGGCGATCGTCGCTTTGCCGGTGTCGGAGCCGTCTCTGACCGAGACGGCGCTTTTCACGGAGGATTTCGTGCTGGTCCGGCCGCGGGCGGACGAGGGAAAGCCCGTTCCCGACCGCGAGGCGCTGCGCGAGATGCGATTGCTCCTCCTGGAGGAGGGGCACTGTTTCCGCCACCAAGCCCTTTCATTCTGCAATCGGAACGAGCACGCCGCCCAGCCCCGCGATCTGCTGGACGCAAGTTCGCTCTCCACGCTCGTCCAGATGGTCGAGGCGGGGCTTGGCGTCACCCTGGTTCCGGAAATGGCCGTCGCCGTCGAGACGCGTTCGGCGTCGGTCTCGATCTCGCGTTTCCCAAAACCCTGCCCGTCACGAACCATCGGCATGGTCTGGCGCCGAACGAGCCCCCTGGCCCGGCAACTGACGCACATATCCGAAGCGGTCCGCACGTCGGCGGCGGCGTTGCGCCAGTCTCGCTAAGCGCCGTCCGACGCGCTCGCCTCAATGGCCAGCCGCGCGGCTGGGCTTCGAATGGCCGAAGGCTTAGACGCTGCGTCGCCGACGCCGAGCGAGCTCTGGGTCGATCGACGTGTTGGCCACCAACGTCGGCTATGGCCGCAAAGGCGTCCCGGAGGAATCCCGGATCGAGGAGCTCGACCGCAATTCGACGTCAACGTCTTCGGCGCGGTCGCGCTGGTCAGGCGTGCTTCCCGGCGTGCGGAGCCGGCGCCGCGGGCGGATCGTCAACGCCACGTCCATGGGCGGCTTCATCACGATGCCGGGAATCAGCTTCTACTGCGGATCCTGTCCGTTTCGCCGGCGGGGACGGCCCCCGGGGCTCTTTGATCGGAGAAAATATGAACAGGCTCGCCGCGGTCACGCTTCTCGTCGTTGGCGGCCTTGCTCTCGCGGGCGGGGGCGGCGCGTTCGCTCAGGCGGGCGCGGACACCGGCTCTCCCGCATTTTGGGGAAAGCCGACCGCCGATGGCGGGACATGCTGCCAGACTCTGGGCGAGGTGCGGGCGAACATCGATCGCATCGACGCGGCCCTCATCGCGCTCATGGCGGAGCGCGGCGCGTATGTTCATGAGGCGGCCCGGTTCAAGCAAAACCCCGAGGCGGTGGAGGACAAGGCCCGCGTCGAGGCGATCATCCGCAAGGTGCGGACGCTCGCGACCGAACGGCGGCTGAACCCTGATGTCGCGGAACAGACCTACCGCGCGATGATCGCAAAGTTCACCGAGGACGAGCGTCGCGCCGCAGCGGAGATGATGCGCGATCCCGCCGCTCAATGAGCCGAGCGTTTCGCAAAGCGCTCATCGAGGGCTGGCAGGCGATTGCGCACGGCGTCACCCTCCGCGTGCGGAACCGCGATCATCGAGATTGGCGGAGCGGACGACCAGCCGTCGCTCATTGGGCCCGATGCGTCGAACTGTTCTGGCTGAGGCGCGATCGCGGCGATCGATCACTTGCGGGCGCGGTGGAATCGACGCCGTTTGCACGTGGATCGACATCGCGTAGACTTAGCGGCGGGGAGGTCGATCGCCCGCCTCGACGCGTCCCGTGCTCAGCCCGGATAGCAGCGCGGACCAGACGCGGATAGGGTCGCCCGCGTTGTCGCTTCGTGTAAGGCGCGTCATGCCGATCCCCTTGTTTCCGATTCTTCTCGCCGTCGGGGCGGGAGCCAGCATCGTCGTCCAGCAATTCCTGAACGCGAACTTGCGCAACGCGCTGAACTCGGCCGCGTGGTCGGGCTTCGCGAGCTACTTCGTGGGCCTGCTGTGCATGACCATCCTCGCGGCGGTGCTGCGCGATCCGCTCCCCTCGGCGGCCGAGGCCGCGCGCATTCCGTGGTGGGCGTGGAGCGGCGGCCTGTTCGGCGCGACCTTCATCGGGCTGGCGATTTTCCTCGTGCCGGAACTAGGCGGCGCGACCTTCTTCGCGCTGTTGGTGACGGGCCAGATGTTCGCCTCCGTCACGCTCGACCATTTCGGCTGGCTTGGCGTCGCCGAACGTCCGATCGATCTGCCGCGCCTCGCGGGGGTGGCGCTGCTGATCGCGGGCGTCGTTCTGATCCGGCGCTGAACGTCGTCAGCGCCCCTGGAACACCGGCGCGCGTCCCTCGACGAAGGCGCGCATGCCCTCCTTCTGATCCTCGGTCTCGAACGCTTGGCGGATCGCGTCGCGCTCCGCTTGGAGGCCTGCGCTGAGCGGCGTTTCGTAGGCCGCGAGGACCGCGCGCTTGGCGTATTGCACGGAGAGGGGAGGGCGGGTGGCGATGCTCGCGGCGATGGCGAGCGCGGCGGCCTCGGCGCCGCCGTCCGGCGCCAGTTCCGAGACGAGGCCGACGGCGAGCGCGGTCGCGGCGGCGATCGGCTCGCCGGTCAGGATCATCTTCATCGCGAGCGGTTTGCCGACGATGCGCGTCAGCCGTTGCGTCGCGCCGTCGCCGGGCAGGATGCCGATCTTGATCTCCGGCTGGGCGAAGGTCGCGCTCTCGCCCGCCACCACGATGTCCGCGAGCATCACGAGTTCGTGGCCGCCCCCGAAGGCGTAGCCCTCCACCGCTGCGACCACCGGCTTCGGAAAGGCCGTGATCGCGTCCCAGGCGGCGCGTCGCGTCGCGTTGTCGATGGCCTCGAACCCCTGCGCGAGCATCTCCTTCAGGTCGGCGCCGGCCGAAAAGAACCGGTCCTGGCCGCACAACAGAACGCAGCGCACGTGGTCGTCCGCCGCAGCGTCGGCCAGCTTCGCGGCGAGATGGGAAATCAGAGCGTTGTTCAGGGCGTTTCGCTGGCGCGGCCGGTTCAGGCGGATGCGCAGGACGTACGGCTCAGGCGCATCGCAGACGGCGAGGTCGTCCGCGCCCCCCGCCGCCGTCGCATCGTTGGCCGACCGCTCATCCATGACCTTGCCCCTTGCAATTTCCTGAAATCGTTTTCTGAATAGCCTGAAATCGAACCACGATCGAGCCCAATCGATCGGCGCGAGCAGGGAGCCGCCTAGACATGAGCCACACCGATTTCGCCGCAGCGCTGGATCTTCTCGCCCGAAAGACCTTGGCCGACGAGGCGACGATCGGCGTGTCGTTTCCCTATGTCACCGGTCCCGACGGAGCTTGGCGCACGCTTCCCGCCTCCTGGTCGGCGGGCTACAGCGGCGCGGACTGGAGCCACGGAAACTGGTTCTGCGGCTTCTGGGTCGGCCTCCTTCTGGCCTCCTACCTGCAAACGCGGGACGAGCGCTTCGTCGAGTTCGCCCGCACGCGCATGCAACTCGTCGCGGAGCGCGCCGGCGACGGCAACACCCACGACATCGGCTTCATCTTTCTGTCGAGCGCGATGCCGCTCCATCACATCCTCGGCGACGAGGCGGCGGCGACCACCGCGCTGAAGGCCGCGGACCGGCTGCGGCGTCGGCTCATCGTCACGCACGACGGCGCCTACGTGTCCTCCTGGGGGCCTCTCTCCGACGCGCGCGGCCGCCGCGCCTCCGCCATCGACACCATGGCGAACCTGCCGTTGCTGTTCTGGGCGGCGCAGCACGCCTGCGACGGCAGCTTCCTGCTCGCCGGCGAGGCGCACGCCCTGAAGACGCGGGATGGGTTCATTCGCCCGGACGATTCCACCTACCACGCCGTCGAGTACGACGACGTTACCGGCGAGCGCGTGCGGGGCTACACCTTCCAGGGCTACGCCGACGAATCCTGCTGGCCGCGGGGGCAGGGCTGGGCGATCTACGGCTTCGTCGAGACCGCGCGCGCGACCGGCAAGTCCGAGCACATCGCCACGGCGGAGCGGCTGCTGGCCTATTATTTCCGGCGGGTGGACGACGGCCTCGTGCCGTTCTGGGACTTCGACGATCCCGCAATTCCGAACGCCCCGCGAGACTCGTCCGCCTCGGCCATCGTGGCGTCGGCGCTGCTCACCCTGGGCGCCATCCATCCCGATCAGGCGGCGGGCGAACGCTGGCGCGCGCTCGGCGAGCGAGTGCTCGCTGCGCTGTGCCGCGATTATCTCGCGACCGACGACGCCCATCGCGGGCTGTTGCGGCATGGTTGCTATTCGAAGCCGCACAACGACGGCGTCGACAGCGCGGTGATGTTCGGCGACTACTTCTTGGTCGAGGCCCTTTGCCTCGTCCTGCATCCTGGAGCCTTCCGCCCGCATCCGGATCGGCTCGCCGGCTGACTCAGTCGACCGCGGCGGCCTTTCGCGCCCTGGCCCCCGCGCGCGCGGCCCTCGCGGCGCGGGGCGACGCGGTCGAACCGCGCACGATCAGCCGGTAGGGCAGCGGGTCGAGCGGGGGGATCGCGAGTCCCATCACGGCGTTGACCAGATGGTCGGCCGCGGCGCGGCCGATCTCGGCGGCAGGGATGCTGATCGTCGTCAGCGAGGGCTCGCACTGCGACGAGAGCTCGATGTCGTCGAAGCCCGTCACCGAGAGCTCCAGCGGCACCTTCAGCCCCATGGCGCGCGCCTCGGCGAGCGCGCCGATCGCGAGCGTGTCGGTGGTGCAGACGAGGGCGGTGATCTCGGGCGCCGTCGTGACCAGGTGGCGCAGCGCCATCCGCCCCTGGGCGAGCGAGTGGTCGGCCCGCACCAGCCGCTCCGCCGGCAGCGCAAGGCCGGCGTCATCGAGCGCTTGCGTCACGCCGTCGAGGCGGGCGCGCGAGCGGTCGTTGGAGGCCGGCACGTTCGCCACCACGCCGAACTCGCGGTGGCCGAGCCCCATGAGATAACTCGTGAGGTCGTAGGTCGCCTTGCGGTTGTCGATGCCGATCGCCGGCACGCCCTCGCGCGCTGACGGCACGTAGGTCGTCACGTAGGGAACGTTGTGCTGCCGGAGCAGCGCATGGAGCTCCGGCGTCTGCGCGTCGCCCACCAGCACCACGCCGTCGACGCCCCGCTCGATCAGCGCCCGCGCCTCCTGCTGCTCGCGGCGGGTGTCGTACTGGGAATTCCCGATCAGCAGCGTGTAGCCATGCTCGCTCAGGCGGTTCTGCAGCGCCTCGACGCCTTCTGCGAAGATGCTGATGCCGAGCGTGGGCACGATCGCCCCGATGGTGTGCGTCCGCCGCGACTTCAGCGCGCGGGCGGCGCTGTCGCGTGTGTAGGCGAGATCGGAGATTGCGCGAGCGACCTTCTCGCGCAGCTCCGAGCGCACGATCTGCGGATGGTTCAGCGCGCGCGACACCGTCGCCGGCGACACGCCCGCCAGCCGCGCCACATCGGCGATCTTCACTTTGCCGTTCGGTCCGAGCAGGCCGGATCCGCCCTTCAGTCCCATGCCCACGCTGTCAGCGCCTCGAAATCTAGGATCAACTTCATATCACGCGGACCGAGCACCCTCAACAAACGGGTATTCTGTGCCCTTCTTCCGTATTGCTACATTTGTCGCCGCCGTTAACATTTGAAAAGCGACGCTTGACGAGGCTTTCGCGCTGACGATAAGCTTTCATGAAATCGGTTTCAAACCGAGGTCGAGAATGGGACGGCGGAAAGCGCCGTCCGAGGGAGCGAGACAGCGTGGATCATCTGAAGGGCGTCCGCGTCCTGAGCTTCAATCATTTCCTGATGGGTCCGGTCGGGGTGCAGTTCCTGGCCGATCTCGGCGCGGACGTGATCGCGGTCGAGCCTCCGGACGGGGCGTTCCAGCGCAAATGGGGCGGGGCGAACAAGCAGGTCGACGGCCAGACGATGCTGCTGCTGTCGGGAAACCGGAACAAGCGCAGCCTCGCGATTGATCTCAAGAGCCCCGAAGGCGTCGAGATCGCCCGAAAGCTGATCGCGACCAGCGACGTCGTGACGGAGAACTTCCGGCCCGGCGTGCTGGACAAGCTCGGGCTCGGCTACGAAGCCGCGAAAGCGATCAAGTCCGACATCATCTACGCCGCGGCGTCGGGCTTCGGTCCTGACGGGCCCTACGTCAACCGGCCGGGGCAGGATCTCATCATCCAGGCGCTGTCGGGCCTCGCCACGATCACCGGCACCAAGGAGCTCGGTCCCCGCGCCGTCGGCGTCTCGGTGGTCGACCATCACGGCGCGGCGCTGCTGGCGGCCGGCATCCTCGCCGCCCTGCTCAAGCGTGAGCGGACGGGCGTGGGCGGCCGGATCGACGTCAGCCTGCTGTCGGCGGCGATCGACCTGCAGCTCGAATCCTTCACCTGCTATCTCAACGGCGAAACGCCCGACGACGTGCGCCAGCCGGGCGCGATCGCCGGCTGGTACTACGGCGCGCCCTACGGGATCTATGAGACCAGCGACGGGCACATCGCGATTTCGCTCGGCACGATGGCGGCGATCAACGCGGCGCTCGACGTGCCGGAGGAGGAGCGCGTGTCGGACGCAGAGTCTTACGTCCGGCGCGAGGACGCCGCGGCCTCGATCGGCCGTGCGTTGAAAACCCGACCCACGGCCGAATGGAGCCGCATCCTCGATGCGGCGAACATCTGGCATTCGGCGATCAACGACTACGCCGACGTGGTGAAAGATCCTCAAGTCCTGCACAACAAGAACTTCTCGACGATCGACGGCGTGACGGGAACTTCGATAACGCTGGTGAACCATCCGGTTCGTTACGATGGCCAGGCGCCCGAAATCCGGATGCCGCCGCAGCGGCTCGGAGCGCAGACGGCCGAGATCCTCACGGAGATCGGCTATGGCCAGGACCAGCTCGCCGCAATGCTTGCATCGGGCGTCGTCATGGAGACCGCAGCTTAAGCCAAGCCGTCGCCTGCCGGAAAGAAGGTCGCATCAGGCCCATCCGGACGTCTTATCCAGGGAGAACGCCAATGACGCATATGAGGCGCAGCTTGCGCCGGATCGGAGCGATGTCGGCCGTCGCGGTCTGCGCGCTCGCCGCGTCGTGGAGCGCGGCGAGCGCGCAGACCACGACGCTCAACATCTGCTACATGAACCATCCCGTTCAAGTCACGAACGTCGGCATCCTCGAGAAGCACGCCAAGGCGCAGGGCGTCATTCTGAACAAGGCGCCGGTGTCCTACGCGGTCTATCTGCCAAAAATCACGCAGATGCTGTCGGCCGGCGCGTCCGACCAATGCGACATCATCTGGAACAACGACGACTGGGGGCAGGATTTCGCGGAATACCTCGTGCCGATGGACGACGTTCCAGAGGTGAACAACGTCGCGGAGAACCAGCTCCGGCCGTTTCTCAACTCCGAGGGCAAGCCCACCACGGTTTCGATCACCACGACCGCCGGCATCTTCTATTATCGCAAAGACCTGATCCCTGAAAACCAGGTGCCGAAGACCTGGGCCGAACTCACCTCCCTCAGCCAGAAGCTCCAGTCCGAAGGGAAGGTCCGTTGGGGCTTCGTCGGAGGCATGAGCTACACCAACACCTTCTTCAGTTTCTTCTGGACCCTCTGGAACAACGATTGCGACGTCTATTCGCCGGCGTTTTCCCGCGACATGGACGAGGTGACGAAGGCTGGCTGGAAGCCGATGCTGGATTCGGCCTGCCAGAAGCAGACGGCCGAATTCTGGTGGGACGCGCTGAACAAGGACAAGATCAGTCCTCCCGGCATGACCACCTACTCGCGCGACGAGGCGAACGCGATCTTCCAGGCCGGCGAAGCCGCCTTCACCGTCGCCGACACCGTGTTCCTCGGACAGTTCAACGACCCCAGGCGCTCCAAGGTCGCCGGCAACATCGGCGTCGCGCAGTTCCCGCAAGGTCCGTCTTCGAAGGGGCCACGCACCTGGATCGACATCTGGGGCTGGTCCATCCCGAAGGCGATCCCGGCCGAGAAACAGGCCGCGGCCAAGAAGCTCATCGCCGCGATGATCGTCGACGAAGAGGGGCAGATCGATCAGTGGAACAAGACCGGCGGTCCGCCCCCGAACACGCGCTTCTGGAAGACGCTCGACAAGAGCGACGCGCTCTGGCGGCAGGTGTCCTCCATCCTCTACGATACGCAGCACGCCTATGACGCCTATTACTTCCGCAACTGGGCCGCTGTGCACAAGAACTACTCGGACACTCTGATCCGCGCGATGAAGGGCGACCGGGACGACATCGCGGCGACGCTTGCGAGCGGCGTGCAGGCGATCCACGACGGCGCGCCGAAGTAAGGGGATGACCACCAGGCGCGCCCTGGGAGCGAGGTTCGGCGAGAAGGAGCGATTCATGCTCCTTCTCATCGCGCCGGCGGCTCTCGTGATGATCTGCTTCGAGATCATCCCGATCCTCATCGGCATGAACGCGAGCTTCCGCAGTTGGTCGCTCGTGAATCCAACCAAGGAATGGATCGGACTGCGGCACTACGCGGCGATTCTGAACGATCCCGTTTTTCTGAAGGTCGTGCTGCCGAACACCTTCCTGCTGATGGTGTCGTCGGTGACGTTGTCGCTCGTCGGCGGGCTTGCGCTCGCAACCCTGCTCGACAAGCCGTTCTTCGGGCGCCCGATCGTCCGAACCGTCATCCTGCTGCCGCTCACCATCGCGCCGGTCATCACCGCGACGATGATGCGCTGGTCATTCAACGATCAGTTCGGCGTGCTCACGAACCTGCTCGCCTGGTTCGGGATCGACGGCGTGCAGTGGCTCTCGGACCGCTGGCCGAGCTTCATCATCATCATCCTCACCGACGTCTGGATCTGGACTCCCTGGTTCACGATCATCCTTCTCGCGGCGATGCAGGGCCTGCCCAAGGAGCCGTTCGAGGCGGCGAAGATCGACGCAGCCAGTCCATGGCGCACTTTCACCCACGTCGTCCTGCCGATGCTTCGGCCGGTCATCATCGTGTGCGTCCTGATCCGCTCGATCGACGCCTTCCGCACCTTCGACCAAGTCTGGATTCTGACCGGTGGAGGACCCGCGAGGAGCACCGAAGTGTTCAGCGTCTACGCCTACGTCGAGGCGTTCGTGAATCTGGACTATGGCCGAGGAGCCGCCGCCGCGGGCCTCGGCGCGATCATCATGATCATCGTCGGCGTCGGCCTCTACAAACTCGTCCACCGCGTGCTGGAGGTCTGACCGTGAGCAGCCTGTCCTATCCGGCCACGGCGGACGCCCCGCTGGAACGTGACGCCCCCGGCAGCGCCCCTTGGCTGGGGCTCGCCGCGAAACGCGTTCTGCTCATCCTGTGCGTTCTCGCCGTCCTTCTGATCTTCACGGGCCCGATCCTCATTCTGTTCGTCACGTCGCTCAGGCCGCCATGGGGCGTGTTCTATGTCTGGCGCGGAACCGAGTTCACCTTCGACAACTACCTCGAAGTGATGCAGCAGCCGCGCATCGTGCACGCGATGATCAACAGCTTCGTCATCGCGACCCTCGCGACCGTCGTGTCCCTCGGGGTTACTGTCGGAAGCGGGTACATGCTGTCGCGATTCTCAGGCCGGATTCAGAAGACCTGGTTCGCATCGATCTACATATTTCGCACGGTGCCCTACATCTCGTTCGTTCTGCCGCTGTACCTGGTGACGACGCGCGTCGGCATCTACGACACCTATCTCGGCCTGCTGCTGCCGCACATCGCCGTCCACATCTGCTTCTTCTCATGGCTGATGAAAGGCTTCTTCGACGGCATCAACCCCTCGATGGAGCATGCGGCGCTGATCGACGGCTGCACCAGGTGGGGCGCCTTCCTGCGCGTCGCGCTGCCGGCGGCCGGCCCCGGAATCGCGGCGCTCGCGATCCTCTCCTGGCTCTGGACGTGGAACGAGTTCCTGTTCGCGCTCATCCTCACCGGTCAACGCACGCCGATGATCACCTCGACGATGGCCCAGTTTGTCACCGAGACCGGGACGGAGTGGAACCTCATGAGCGCGACCGCCGCGCTTGCGATGGTTCCGGCGCTGATCGTGACGATCTTCGGCCAGAAATACGTGATCCGCGGCCTGCGGATGTGACCCGAACCTACGTGGAGACTTTGAGAGATGGCTGAAGTTTCGCTTCAGGGCGTCGAAAAGCGCTACGGCTCGCTGCGGGTCGTGCAGGACGTCAATCTCGAGATTGCGGAGAAGGAATTCGTCGTGCTGGTCGGCCCGTCAGGCTGCGGCAAGTCGACGACGCTCAGGATGATCGCCGGTCTCGAGTCGATTTCGGGCGGGACGATCAAGATCGGGGGGCGGGTCGTCAACGATCTGGCGCCGAAAGACCGGGACATCGCGATGGTGTTCCAGAATTACGCGCTCTACCAGCACATGACGGTCTACGACAATCTGGCGTTCGGCCTGCGCAACCGAAAGACGCCGGAAGACGTCATCCGGCGGGAGGTGGAAAGGGCGACCGCTATTCTCGGGCTCGACCCGCTGCTCAAGCGGAAGCCGACGCAACTGTCCGGCGGGCAGCAGCAACGCGTGGCGCTCGGCCGCTGCATCGTGCGGCATCCGCAGGTGTTCCTGTTCGACGAACCGCTGTCGAACCTCGACGCCAAGCTGCGCGCGCAGATGCGGATCGAGCTCAAGAAGCTCCGCGAGCGCGTGGCGACGACCTCGGTCTACGTTACGCACGACCAGGTCGAGGCCATGACGCTCGGCGATCGCGTGGTGGTGATGAAGGACGGCCTGATCCAGCAGGTCGGCGCGCCGCTCGACATCTACAACCGCCCGGTGAACCGCTTCGTCGCGGGCTTCATGGGCGCGCCGGCGATGAACTTCATCGCGGTCGATCTCGTCAGCGAAGGCGACGTCACCCGCGCCACCGCGAAAGACTTCAGCATCCGGATCCCGGACGCCCAGTCGGTCGCGCTGCTTGGCCAGAACCTTCGTGCGGTGGTGATGGGCGTGCGGCCCGAGCACATCCATCTGGGCGCGGCGCCCGACGGCGCGGCGGCGTTTTCCGGCCCGGTGGAGGTGACGGAGCAGCTCGGCGCGGAGATGGTCGTCGGCGTGCGTTCGGCCGACGCGCTGATCATGGCCTCGCGCGTGCCGCCCGAGACGCCGCTTGGCCTGCACGAGGTCGCGCCGTTCTGGATGGACCCCAAGGCGCTGCATTTCTTCAATCCGCGGACCGAGGCGGTGATCCGATGAGCGAGGCTCCGACGCTGCTCGCCGGCATGAAGGTGCTGAGCTTCTGCCATTACCTGCAGGGACCGGCGGCGAGCCAGTACCTCGCCGACATGGGCGCGGACGTAGTGAAGGTGGAGCCGCCCAGCGGCGCCTTCGAGCGAGGCTGGGCCGGCGCCGACACCTTCGTCGGGGACGTCAGCGCCTTCTTCCTCAGCGGAAACCGCAACAAGCGCAGCCTGGCGATCGACTTGAAGACCCCGGAAGGAAAGGCGCTTGCGCTCGACCTGATCGCGCAGTTCGACGTCGTGCTGGAGAATTATCGTCCGGGGGTCATGGACCGCCTTGGAATCGGCTACGGGGCGGCGCAGGCCGTAAACCCGCGCATCGTCTACGCCTCCGCGACCGGCTTCGGCTCCGACGGGCCGATGCGCGACCGCCCGGGGCAGGATCTTCTGGTGCAGGCCCGCGTGGGGCTGATGGCGGCCACAGGCGACGCGTCCGTGGCGCCTACGCCGGTCGGCTGCGCCGCCGTGGACCAGCACGGCGCGTCTCTGCTCGCAATGGGGGTCCTGGGCGCCTATGTCCGCGCGCTGAAGACGGGGCGCGGCGCCCGGGTGGAGGCGAGCCTGTTCAACGCGGGCATCGACCTGCAGGCGGAGGCGCTCGCGCTTTACTACTCCGGCGGCCGGGACGCGTCCGTGCTGCGCAGGGACCGGCGGCTCGCCACGTGGTTCCACCAGGCGCCCTACGGCGTCTACGCCCTCGCCGAGGGCTTCGTCGCGCTTTCACTGTCGAGCCTCGCAGCGGTCGCGCGCGCCCTCGACAGCGAGGACCTCGCCGCGCTCGCAGCCCTAGACCCTTACGTCGAGCGCGACGCTGTGGCGGTGGCCGTCGCCGGGGCGCTCGAAGGGCGCGCCTATGACGAGGTGTCCCGCGCCTTCGATCGCGAGAACGTCTGGCACCAGCGGGTTCAGGACTACGACGACCTGCGACGCGACCCGCAAGCGATCTTCAACGGCGCGTTCCGCGAGATCCCCGTCGGCGACGGCGTCGCCACCGTCGCGGGGCATCCCTTGCGCTACGACGGCGCCGCGCCGTCGCGCGCCGACTACGCGCTTGAGATCGGCCAGCACACCGAAGAGGTGCTCGCGGAGGCCGGCCTCTCCCCCGACGCGATCCGCCGCCTCGCCGAGGCCGGAGCCGTCACGATCCCGAACAGAAAGGCCTGCGCCGCATGACCATTATGCATGCGAAGATCGGAGACCAGGTGAAGTTCTCCAAGACCGTGGGCGAAAGCGACGTCTACATGTTCGCCGGGCTCACCGGCGACCTGTCGCAGAACCATGTCGACGAAGAGTTCATGTCGAAGTCGATTTTCGGCCATCGGATCGCGCACGGCGCCTTGCTGATCGGCTTCATGTCGACGGCCTCGACCCGGATGATCGAAATCAGCTTGGGCAAGGGCATCGACTCGACGCCGGTCTCGCTGGGCTACGACGGCATCCGCTTCCTGAAGCCGGTGTTCCTGAACGACACGATCACCGTGACCTACACGATCGAGTCGGTCGACGAGGCGAAGCGCCGCTCGCTCTCCAACATCGAGGTGACGAACCAGCGGGGCGAACTCTGTGCGGTCGGAAAGCACCACATCAAGTGGACGCGTAACGAGGCCGCCGCCGACGTCGCGGCCTGACGGGACCGGAGCGATGGGCGAGGACATCCGCGAGGTCGTCACCGACGTCCTCGTGATCGGCAGCGGCGGCGCGGCGCTCCGCGCCGTGCTGAGCGCGCAGGACGGCGGCGCCGAGGTGCTGGTCGTGATCAAGGGCGAGTTCCGCCGCAGCGGAGCCACCTTCCATTCCGTCGCGGAGGTGGGCGCCTTCAACGTGCCGGACGGCGCCGGCGACCCGGCGGACGACCCGGACGTCTTCCTCGCCGACATGCTCACTGCGGGGCAGGGGATGTCCGATCATCGCCTGAGCGGGATCCTCGCCGCCGAGGCGGAGGACGCTCTGCGCTATCTGGAGGGGTACGGCGTCCATTTCGAGCGGAGCGAGGACACCGGCCGCTACCTGACCTACCAGGCCTGCTTCTCCTCCAAATCCCGCTCGCACGTCATCAAGGACCACTTCAAGCCGATCGTGAAGGCGCTCGGAACCGAAGCGTCGCGCCGCGGCGTGCGGGTGATGGACAGGCTGATGGTCGTGGACCTCATCGTCCGCGACGGCGCGTGCCTCGGCGCCTATGCGCTCGCCGACGACGGCGCGACGGTGGTGATCCGCGCCAAGGCCACGATCATGACGACCGGCGGCGCGAGCCAACTGTTCGCGACCAACCTCTACCCCTCGGACATCACCGGCGACGGCTACGCCATGGCCTGGCGGGCCGGCGCGCACCTCGCCAACATGGAGTTCATGCAGGCGGGCGTCAGCCTGATCCACCCTTTCGTCAACCTGTTCGGCAACTACCTCTGGGACGCCGCGCCCCGCCTCGCCGACCGCGACGGCCGGCCATTCGTCGCGGACTACCTGCCGGAGGGCCTCATCGTGGCCGAGGTGCTCGCCGAGAAGCAGAGGCACTTCCCGTTCTCGTCCAGCGACATCTCGCGCTACGTCGAGATATCGATCCAGAAAGCGATCAACGAGGGCCGCGCGACGGAGAAGGGCGGCGTCCACCTCGACTTCATCGGCTGCGACTTCGATCGCCTGCTCGCCGACAAGAGCCGCAGCTTCGGGCGGATGTGGGCGATGACCTACCACTGGCACAAGGAGAAAGGCGCGGACCTCTACGCCGACACGGTGCAGATCGCCTGCTCGGCCCACGCCGTCAACGGCGGCCTCCGGATCGACGAAGACGCCGAGTCCAACATCAAAGGCCTGTTCGCGGCCGGAGAGGTCGCCGCAGGACCGCACGGAGCGGACCGGCTCGGCGGCAACATGTCCGTCACCTGCCAGGTCTTCGGCGGCCGCGCCGGACGGGCGGCGGCGGCGCGGGCGAAAGCGGTCGGCCATCCAGCCGTGGACGCGCACGACGCGCACCGCGGCTTCCTCGCCGCCTTCGCCGGCCAGGGGGCGCTCGACCTCGCGGTCCTCCGCCGGGAGTTGCAGGAGAGGGCGAACCGCAGCCTGCTCATCCTGAGGAGCGCCGCCGGCCTGTCGGACTTCCGCGCGTTCTGCGCCGAGGCGAAACAGCGGCTTCGCCAGGAATCGCGGATCGAAACCGCCGAAGACCGGGTGAGGGCGCTCGAACTCAACAACCTGATCGAGGTCGGCGACATGATGGCGCTCGCCGCGCTCAACCGACCCGAAAGCCGCGGCAGCCATTATCGTGAGGACTTTCCGATGGTCGACCGTTCGCTCGAGACGAACATCGTCATCGATCAATCCGCGCCCGATGGCTTCATCCGCGCCAGGTTGGCAGATCTTTAGAGGCGACCCCGCGTCAAGACGTCAGCGAGGTCCAGAACGCTTCGGCGGCGGGCCCCAGCCGGCCACGTCCAAATCGCGGATACCCGCGCTTGCGCGGGCATGACGGCGTCGCTATGCGCATCCGGCATCAGGTTCGCCGAGATCGGCATTGGATTCCGAGCTTTCGGCCATGCCAAACTGGGCTGACACACGCTCAGGCGCGGCCAGCGCGGCCCGCCAGGGCGCCGCGGACGTCGCCGACCACGAGGTCCCAGATCCGGCTCTTGAGCGCGGCGTAGGCGGGCGTCGCCTGAGCCGCGAGGTCGCGCGGTCGATTGAGCGGGTTCTCGATCACCGCCGTCACGCGGCCAGGGTTGGCGGCCATCACGACGATGCGGTCCGACAGCAGGATCGCCTCATCGATGTTGTGGGTGATGAACACCACCGTCTTGCCGCTCGCCTCCTGGATCGCGAGCAACTCCTCCTGCATCACCTGCCGGGTCATGGCGTCAAGCGCGGCGAAGGGCTCGTCCATCAGCAGCACTTCCGGGTCGGCCGCGAGGCTGCGCGCCAGCGTCACCCTCTGTTGCATGCCGCCGGAAAGCTCCGCGGGATAGTGGTTCTCGAAGCCCGACAGCTTCACCATCGCGATGTAGTGCCCGGCGAGCTCCCGCTGTCGCGCCGAAGGCAACCCCTTCATCTTCGGGCCAAACTCGACGTTCTGCCGCACCGTCTTCCAGGGAAACAGCGCATAGGACTGAAACACCATTCCACAGCGGGGCTCGATCCTGGTGATCGGCTGGCCGCGCAGCAGCACGCGGCCGTTGGTCGGCTGGGTGAAGCCCGCGAACAGGTTCAGCATCGTCGACTTGCCGCAGCCGGAGGTGCCGAGCAGGCAGACGAACTCGCCCTCGCGGATGTCGAGCGAGACGTCGCGGACGGCGGTCGTCTCCTTGGCGTGGACGGCGTAGATCTTGGTGACGTGCTCGGCGGCGAGGATCGCTTGCATCGGTCTGATCTCCGGTCTCGATGTTGGGGCTCGCGTCAGACGTGACGGTGCCGTTCCCACGGCTGCAGCAGGCGCTCGATCACGCCGGCCGCGAGGTCCGCGACGAGGACGGTCAGCGAGATGCAGACCATGCCGACCAGGACGAGCGCGAGGTTGCTCCAGTCCTTCGCGTTCCAGATCAGCGCGCCGAGGCCGCTCTGGGCCGCAACCATCTCGGCCGAGAGCACGCAGGACCAGGAGATCGCGAGGCTGACCTTGAGGCCGGCGAGAATGCCGGGCAGGGCGCCGGGGAGAATGACCTCGCGCATCACGGAAAGGTCGGACGCGCCGAGATTGCGCGCCGCCTTGATCAGCAGCGGATCGACCCGTTTCGTGCTCTCGACCGTGTAGACCAGGATGTAGACCCAGGTCCCCATGAAGACGATCGCGATCTTCTGGGCCTCGCCGATGCCGAGCCACAGCATCGTCAGGGGGATCCAGGTGATCGAGGGCAGGGGGCGCAGCAGCGAGACGAACGGCCCGACCAGCGCCCGCGCGGGCGCCCACAGCCCCATCAGCACGCCGAGCGGCACCGCGAACAGCGCGGCTAGCGCGAAGCCGAAGAACACGCGGCGGGAGGAGTCCACGATCGAGCGCCACAGTTCTCCGGTGGCGGCGACCTGCGCGGCCTCGCTCAGCACCTGGCCGGGGGAAGGCAGGAACAGCGGCGAGAGGAAGCCGCCGGCCGTCGCGACCTGCCACAGCAGCAGAAAGCCCGCGACGCCGAGGACGTTCAGCAGCAGGATTGATCCGCGGGTGGACCACCCGCCGGGGCGGCCGAGGGCGAACAGCGGGATCGCGACGGATCGGGTCATAGCGCGTACGGCGTTCATGCGTCGGCTCTCCGTGAAGTCGTGGGCTCGAGCGGCGTCAGGGCGCGGGAATGAAGCTGACGTTCATCCACTCCTCGACGGGCGGCGTCGCCGGGATCTTGCCGGCCTCCGCGAGGTAGGCGGCGAGGCGCTTCATCTGTTCGGTGTGGCGCTTGATGTGATCGGGCCAGCCGGCGGCGCCGAAATATTTGAAGTCCTTGACGCCGGCGAGCACGACCTCCGGCGGCTGCTTGAAGTAGTGCGCTACGGTCCGCGCCGTCTCTTCCGGCTCCTTCGTCGCGAAGTCGGCGCCCTTCATCACAGCTATGGCGATCTTCCGCGCCGAGTCGGGGTCCTCATCGACGAGCTTCTTCGAGATGATCATGATGTCGGGCGACGACATGGTGCCGAAGGCGCGGAACGACTCGGTGTCCTTGTCGGTGCCGAGCATCTTTCCGTCCGGCGCTGCGGTCTTCAGCTTGTCGAGCACCGGGCGCCACACGCAGGCGGCGTCAACGTCGCTGTTGGCGAGCGCGACCACCATCTCGTTCGGCGGCAGGTTGACGAGTTCAACGTCCTTGGTCGTCATCGAGGCCTCCTTCAGGAGGCCGACCAGCGTGATCTCGGCGGAGGCGTTGGCGGCGATCTTCTTGCCCTTGAGGTCGCTGAGCGACGCGAACCCGGGGCGCGCCCAGCATCCCTCGTTGCCGGGCGAGTCGTCGACGTTCGCGAAGTAGTAGAAGCTCTTGTTGCCCCGGGCCATTTCACTGATGACAGCGGTGCGGCCGAGATTGCTGAAGGCGACGGAGCCCGCCGTGATTGCGCGCACCCGGTCGGACGAGTTCAGGATCACCTGCACGCCGACGTCGAGCCCCTGCTCCTTGAAGAAGCCCTTGTCGATCGCCACGAGAATGGGGATCTGGCCGAGCCAGGTCACGGATCCCGCAAAGTCCAGCTTCTTAAGCGGCGCGTCGTCCGCGGTCGCCGGCCGGGCGCCCGCGCCGAGACCGAGCGTCACGGCCAGCGCCAGCGCCAGAGCTGGAACGACACGCCCGCTTCGCCGGACCGCCGCATGCACTGTGGTTTCGAATGCCATCTGTGATCTCCAGCGTTGCAGATCGTTTAGGCGCAAACGGCGGGATGCCAGTTGCAAAGTCCGGGCCAGACGCGCGGCGCGTAATCCGCGGGCAACTCAAAGTGAAACGTTTCATTTTAAACGCAGCGTTCGTCCCGTTTTTTAAGCTCGGCATCTGGGCGCGTGACAGGAGAGAGCTCGACGGTGCGTTCATTTCCTCGTCGGCCGCGCCTCCGCGAGAGGCGCTGCCGAAGGATCATTGCGCGCGGCGACGTCAGTATCCGGCCGCGAGATCGACTTCGTTCAGCAACGGAGCGCCGGAGCGGAACCGCCGCACGTTCTCGGCGAAGGTGTCGACGATCGTCGCGCAGCTCGCAGTGCTCGAGCAGTGCGGGGTCACGTAGATGTTGGGATGCGTCCAGAACGGATGCGTCTCGGGCAGAGGCTCGACCGGGAAGGCGTCGATCGTTGCGGCGCTGAGGCGTCCGGAGTCGAGCGCGTCGAGCACGTCGCTCTCGACCAGGTGTCCGCCGCGCGCCGCGGTGATCAAGACGCCGCCGTGCGGCATCTGGTCGAAGGTCTTCTTGCCGAGGATGCCGCGCGTCTCCGCCGTCAGCGGCAGAAGGTTCACGAGGATCTCGGTGTCACGCAGGAAGTCCGGAAGCGCGTCCTTGCCGGCGTAGCACCGGACGCCCTTGATCTCGTGCTCGCTGCGCGACCAGGCCCGCACGTCGTAGCCCAGGAACGCAAGGCGCTCGCAGGTCAGCCGTCCCATCTGGCCGAGCCCCATCATGCCGACGGTGACGTCGCTGGCCGAGCGCATGATCTTGTAGGCCCAGCGGCGCTCCTTCTGCGCCTTCAGGAAGTGCGGCACGTCGCGGTGATGGAACAGCGTCCAGCACAGCACGTAGTCCGCCATCCTTGCCGCGAAGTCGTGGTCGACGACACGGACGAGCGGCACGTCCCGGGGAAAGTCCGGATCGAGCAGATAATGGTCGATGCCGGCTCCGGTCGCCGAGATCAGCTTCACGTTGGGGAACGGCTTCAGGAACCCGGGCGGCATGCGGAACAGAATGGCGACGTCGATCTCGTCATGCGCGACGTCGCCCGGCCATTCGTAGATCGTCTCGTCCGGAAGCGACGAGCGGATGCCGTTGATCAGATCGTCGCCATAGGCCGTGTGCAGCCAAGTCAGTATCGCCATCGTCAGGGTCTCGCGAAGTCTTGGAGGCGTTCGTTCGAAATAAAATCTGGCCGCAGCCGCCAGGTCTCGGCTTCCTCTTCGGACAGATGATCACGCATCGGTCTCTCCTTCGTCAGACGTCGATCACAGGCGGGGTTAGGCGGTCATTTAGGCTTGGCCTTGGCATGAGGGAGGCGAGCAGGCGGTCGAGGGCCGCCAGCAGCAGCGGGGCGGCCCAGGCCGACGCGATCGCGATCGCGGCGATCAGTCCCATGCCTTCCAGGCGGCCTTCGGCGCTCTGGGCGAGCAGCGCCGGCGCGGTCGCAGCGCCCGCCGCCTGCGCGAGATTGGTCGCGACGGCGATCAGCGTCTGGAACGCCGCGCGCTCCTGAACCGCCGGAACGCGCGTGACCCAAGCTTGGTTGATCGTGCTGCGGATCAATTGGAACACGACGATCAGCGCGAACAGCAGCACGTTCGGAAGCGGCGGAGTCGTGGTGAGAAAGGCCGCGGCGAGCAGGCCGGTCATGATCACGGCGACGCCGACCGCCATCAGCCGGGCCCCGGCGACGTCGATCAGTCGGCCAGTGAGCGGAAGCGCCACGAGCGTGAAGACGCCGCCCAGAAAATACACCTCCTGAAGCTTCTCGCGCGGCAGACCGAGATTGTGCGTCAGGTAGGTCGGCAGGTTCGGCGAAATCAGCAATGCGGCGTAGGAGGCGCTGCCGATCAGGAGAAACGACAGCAGGCTGGGGCCTGAGGTCAGCAAGGTCCAGAAGTCGAGCGCGCGCTCCCTCAGCCGCCAGGGTTTGAGAGAGGCCAGATGCGCCCGCTGCGGCGCGAGCAGGCGCATCACCCCGATGAACAGGGGGACGCCTATGAGCGCGATGCCGAAGAAGCAGAAGCGCCAGCCGCCGAAGGTCGAGGCGATCGCGACGCCCGCCGGAACGCCGAACACCAGTGCCACGCCATAGGCCCCGATCATCTTGCTCACCGCCGCGCCGCGACGGTTGAGCGGCACGGTGTCGGTGACGATCGCAAGCAACAACCCCGTCATGGGCCCGACGAACAGGCCGGCGAGCGCGCGGGTCGCGACCAGCGGTCCGAAATTCGGCGCGAAGCCGGAGAGCGCTGTGGCCATGAGGAAGCCGGCCATGACCGCGAGCAGCGCGGCCCGCCTGTCGAAGCGGTCGAGGACGAAGGAGGCGCCGAACCCTCCCGCCGCGGCGGCGAGCGAATAGCTCGCGCTGGCGAAGCCGACGTCCTGCGCCGCCGTGCCGAGATCCTGCGCGAAGAATGGACCCAGCGGGAACACGATGATCGAGCCCAGCGCGTTCAGGAACGCGATCGAGCTGAGCAACCAGACCACGGCCTGGTCCGACAGCGTCGCGGCGCTGAACCAGCGTCCCTGCTCCCGACGCGCGTCCCGATCGGCGTTGACGCTCATGGCGCAGCCTCCGACGACCCGCCCCCTCTCAGGCGACGACCGCCAAACGGTCGGTCCTGGCGAAGCTCAGCCGGGCGCAGGCCGAACCAATGCGTTCGAGCGCCTGGACGAGTTTGTCGTCGGCGGCCGCGTAGGACAGCCGGAAGTACGGCGACATGCCGAAGGCCGCGCCGTGCACGAGCCCGACCCCCGCCGTCTCCAGAAGGTAGAGGACGAAATCCTCGTCGGTGCGGATGACGTCCCCCGCGGGCGTCGTAGCGCCGATCATGCCGGCGCAGCTCGGAAAGACATAGAAGGCGCCGTCGGGCTTGTGGCAGGCGAGGCCGTCGATGGCGTTGAACGCAGCCACGACCATGTCGCGCCGCCGCTCGAACCGGAGCACGTGCTCGGCGATGAACCCCTGGGGACCGTTCAGCGCCTCGACGGCGGCGGCCTGGCTGATCGACGAGGCGTTCGTGGTCGAGTGCGACTGGATCGCCGACATCGCCTTGATCAAAGGCTTCGGGCCGCCGGCGTAGCCGATGCGCCAGCCCGTCATGCAGTAGCTCTTCGACACGCCGTTCATCGTCAGCGTGCGGTCGAGCAGCGACGGCTCGATCCGCCCCGGCGTCACCGCCTTGAAGCCCTCGTAGGTCAGGTGCTCGTAGATGTCGTCGGTCAGCACCCAGACGTGCGGGTGGCGGATGAGAACGTCGGTGAGCGCCTTCATCTCGTCGGCCGAGTAAGCGGCGCCCGATGGGTTGGACGGGGAGTTGAGGATCAGCCAGCGGGTGCGCGGCGTAATCGCGGCGTCGAGCTGCTCCGGCGTCATCTTGAAGCCGTTGTCCGCCGCGCAGGGGACGATGACCGGCGTTCCCTCGGCGAGCGTCACCATCTCGGGGTAGGACACCCAGTACGGCGCGGGGACGATCACCTCGTCGCCGGCGCTCACGCTCGCCATCAGCGCGTTGTAGATCACCTGCTTCCCGCCCGTGGAGACGATGATCTCGTCCGGAGCGTAGGACAGCCCGTTCTCGCGCTCGAACTTCGCGGAGATCGCCTGCTTCAGCGCGGCTGTTCCGTCGATCGCGGTGTACTTCGTGTCTCCGCGGCGGATGGCCTCGATCGCGGCCTGCTTGATGTTGTCTGGCGTGTCGAAATCGGGTTCGCCGGCCACCAAGCCGAGGACGTCGTGTCCCGCGGCGACCCTGGCGGCGACCTTGCCAGACAGCACGACGGTGGGGGACGGCTTGATGCGGGTCAGGCGTTCAGCGACCTTGAACACGGCTCGGCCTCGCTTTCTGCATGCTTTTCGATCTCGCCCAAACGAGTAGCAGCGACCGCTGGATAGGTCAATGAACCGGTTCCAAATTTTACTGGTTTTGTCGAGGGCTTGGTTCGCGGGGCGGGCCTATCCCGAAGGGAGGCCCTCTAAATACAGGGTATGATCGGCGCTCCCTCTTGAGTAGGGTAGGCGCGTGACGATGAACGGGTTCGATTCACGTTCATCTGGAGGAGTGCGCGCGTGGTCAGAAAAGCAGGACGTGAGTTCACGATCCGCGACGTGGCGCGGTCGGCCGAGGTCGCGGTGGGGACCGTGTCGCGCGTGCTGAACGACCATCCTTCCGTGACGCGCGACATGCGCGAGCGCGTCCAGCGCGCCATCGCATCGCTCGGCTACGAGCGGAACGCGGTGGCGCAGAGCATGCGCAGCGCCCGTACGCACATGATCGCCTGCGCAATCCGGGACTTCGACATCCCCGGCTACGTCTCCTACGTGAAGGAGGCCGAGCGCATCTTCCGGGCGGCCGACTACACCTTCCTTCTGGCGAGCACGGCGAACGACAAGGCGGTGGAGCTGTCGCTGTTGCGCAAGTTCGCGCAACGCCGCGTCGACGGCGTGATGATGACGATCAGCGACGAGAACGACCCCGAGCTGATCGCGGCAGTCGAGCAGGCCAAGATGCCGCTGGTCTTGATCGACCGGGAGATGATCCAGAGCGTCGACCGGGTGGCGGCGGACCATCGCTCCGGCGCCCGGCAGGCGACCGATTATCTGCTGTCGCTCGGTCACCGCCGGATCGCGCTGTTCGTCGGCGACCCCCACGCCCATCCGTCGCGCAGCCGCATCGAGGGCTACCGCGACGCCTTCAGAGCGGCGGGGCTCGAGCCGGATCCCTCGCTGATCCGGGACCATTCCCTGTCCAACGAGTTCACCTTCCGCGAAACCGCCGCGCTGATGCAGCGGCCCGAGCCGCCGACGGCGGTCTTCGTCGCGGGCATCGACATGCTGGCGGGCGCGATGCGCGCTTTGAAAGCCGCGGGCCTCGCGATCGGCCGCGACGTCTCCGTGGTGAGCGGCGGCGACTCCGACCTCGCGGAGCTGTCGACGCCGGCGATCACCTCGCTGCAGTGGGATCGCGCGGAGATGGGCCGTCACGCCGCCCAGATGCTTCTCGATCGCGTCACGGGCCGCTCCACCGAACCTCCGCGCTGCGTCCGGGTGCCGGTGTCGCTCGTCGTCCGCGAGTCCTGCCGCCCCCCGCAGTGACCGTCGCGAACGCGCTCGTCGTGAAGATCGGGCGTTGTCGGCCGCGACGTGGCGCTGCGCGCAGCACCCGCCGTGCTTGATTTAGAACGGCCATCGCAGGTCCGATGGAGTCCTCGGCCCGGGCTCGGCTTGAACGGCGGGATGAATGTCATGGGAAACAGTTCGCCCTGACGCGCGTCGCGGCGACGCACGCGAACGCCGCTCGATACTGCAAAGACGGCGTTGTCCGTGGAGCGTTTGATTTCTCGTAAGCGCTTCGGGCTCTTTGCCATGGACAAGAGCCTACGGGAGGGCAGTTAAGAGCGCTCCAGCGCGGGTGCTTTGCGCCGAGGTCGCCGCGTGCAATCGAACTGTAGACTCCTACAGTGCCGTGACACGCAGCCCGTCGCGATGCAGTACGCCCGATAAGAGGGGGCGGCGTCGCGACTGGCTGGGCCGCCTGTGGGACCGAGAATGATTGTTGACCCTTTGACATACGCACCGGCGCCGATTGGATCGGAGGACAGGTACCGTCTGCTCGTCGAAGCCATTAGCGACTACGCGATTTATATGCTCGATCCCGAGGGCCGAGTCGTGAGCTGGAACCCCGGGGCGGAGCGGCTTAAGGGCTATAAGACGGACGAAGTCCTCGGCGAGCATTTCTCTCTGTTTTTTACTCCCGAGGATCAGACCGACGGGCTTCCGGAGAGAGCGCTCGCTACGGCGTTGCGCGAGGGGCGTTTCGAGAGTGAGGGCTGGCGGGTCCGCAAAGATGGCGCGCGCTTTTGGGCGCTCGCAGTGCTTGACCCGATTTACACGCAGACCGGGTCCTTCATCGGCTACGCTAAAATCACTCGTGACCTCACCGAACGGCGAAACGCAGAGCTGGCCCTAGCTCGCAGCGAGCAGCAGTTTCGCCTGCTCGTTCAAGGAGTGTCGGATTACGCCATCTATATGCTCGATCCCCACGGGATCGTGACGAACTGGAACTCGGGTGCGCAGCGCATCAAGGGCTACCGTCCTGACGAGATCATCGGCAGGCATTTCTCGACCTTCTACAGCGAGGAAGATCGTGAGGCAGGATTGCCCGGTGTCGGCCTCCGAACGGCGCGGCTTGAAGGACGCTTCGAAAAGGAAGGATGGCGCCACCGGAAGGACGGATCGCGATTCTACGCACATGTCGTCATTGACGCAATTTTCGACGACGACGGCGCGTTGATCGGCTTTGCCAAGATCACTCGTGACATCACCGAGAAGCGCGCCGCGCAACTGGCGCTGGAACAGGCGCGAGACGCTTTTTTCCAGTCTCAGAAAATGGAGGCGATCGGACAGCTGACCGGCGGCGTCGCCCATGACTTCAACAACCTTCTGATGGTTATCCTAGGGAGCCTCGACCTTCTGAAGCGCCGGCTGCCGCCGGATCGCCGGACAACTCCTCTTTTGGAAAACGCGTTTGAAGCCGCACAGCGGGGCGCCTCTCTGACACAGAGGATGCTGTCCTTCGCACGCAAACAGGAGCTTCGGCTTACGCCCGTAGACCTGAAAACGCTTGTCCAAGGAATGGCGCAGCTGATCAACCGGACGCTTGGAGTTCACTGTAGGATCGAAACGCGGTTCCCTCTTAACCTGCGTTCGGCATTAGCGGACGCTCACCAGCTCGAACTTGCAGTCCTCAATCTTGTCGTCAACGCTCGCGATGCTATGCCGAACGGGGGCGATATCGAGATATCAGGGCGCGACGCCGACCTTGGCCCGGGCAACGAGTTGGCGCTCGCGGAAGGACCCTACGTGCGTCTTTCGGTCAAGGATCATGGCGTGGGGATGGATGAGGCGACGCTTGCGCGTGCGTCCGAGCCGTTCTTCACCACAAAGGGGGTCGGAAAGGGCACCGGCCTCGGCCTCCCAATGGTCCATGGAACGGCGGAGCAGGTGGGCGGGAAGCTTGTTTTGCACAGCGCAGTGGGGAACGGAACAACCGCCGAGATATGGCTGCCAGCCGCGCCGGAGCTCTCGGCTAAGGCCGCCCCTCAGGAAGACGGTCAACACGAAGACGTGCGAACAGAGCCATTGAGCATCCTCTTGGTCGATGACGACTTACTCGTTCTTACAAGCACGGCCGAGCTGATCAAAGATCTGGGGCATGAAGTGCGCGTCGCAGTGTCCGGAGCTGAGGCGCTTAGAGTGCTAGACGAAGAAACGTGGCTCGATCTCGTTATCACAGACGTCTTAATGCCGGGGATGACGGGCATAGAACTCGCAAAAGCAGTGCGATCGCAGAGGCCCGAAATTGCAATCCTGCTTGCTAGCGGGTTCGCCGAGATCCCAAATGATATGCCGAAGCAGTTTAAGAGACTAGCTAAACCTTACCGACGCAATGAACTGGAGCGAATGCTGAGCGCTGTTGCAAATGGACTTAAATTTGGGGATAGTGAGACTCGACGACGTTCAAATGATCCGAGTTGATCGTTCAGCATAGAGGCTGCTCCAAAGCACATTGCGCCTCTTGGCTCCACGACGTCGGCCAGATCGCTTCTCGGCCTCGGGATGGGTGGATGTTTTCACGGGATCTCGATTGGTCCGGAGTCACGACACAAAG
This sequence comes from Methylopila sp. 73B, assembly GCF_000526315.1. NCBI lineage: Bacteria > Pseudomonadati > Pseudomonadota > Alphaproteobacteria > Hyphomicrobiales > Methylopilaceae > Methylopila > Methylopila sp. 73B. The sequence goes on from NZ_JAFV01000001.1 coordinate 4,369,048, forward strand.
CGCCGTTCATTCCTCAGGTTCAAAGCCCCGCCACATGCTGCAGGCGAAGGGCGCGACGCTGCCGACCATCGGCGGAGCGTTCGGCAAGTTCGCCTGCGGTTGGCTGGGCGCGCGCCTCGGCGTCACGCGCACCGTGTTGCTAACGGAAGGCGCCACTGTCGCGCTGATCCTCGGGCCGATGGCCCTCCCTTTGGCGCCGGCGCTCGCCCTGCTGCCGTTGGTGGGGATCGCGCTGAACGGGACATCGTCGGCGCTCTGGTCAACGCGATCGGCCCGATGCTCTGCGCGCAACAGGCGGCGAAGCGCATGTCGTATCGTCACAATGGGCGGGGCGGCGTCGTGATCAACGTCTCGTCGGCGTCGGCGAAGCTTGGCAGTCCGAACGAGTACGTCGACTACGCCGCCTCGAAGGGCGCCCTCGAGACCTTCTCGACCGGCTTCGCCAAAGAGGTCGCGCGCGAGGGCATACGCGTGGTCTGCATCCGCCCGGGGCACATCTACACGGAGATGCACGCGGATGGCGGGGAACCGGGACGGGTGGATCGCGTGAAGGACTTGATCCCGATGGGACGAGGCGGCCAACCGCAGGAGGTCGCGCGGGCGATCCTGTGGCTCGCGAGCGCGGAGGCGTCCTTCGTCACCAACACGACCCTAGACGTCACGGGCGGCAAGTGAGCGGCTGGTGCCAGGCTAAAACTCGTCCATCAAGGCGCTCGGCACGGTCGGCCTGAGGATGGACACGACGTCCCCTCGGCGCCGCATAAGCGGCCCGGGCGCCAACACGCGCTCTCTTCTCCGTTCGACGCTCATCCCTCGCCAATCTGCGGCCATTGCGTGGCCACGTAGTCGACAAAGCTCCGCAGCTTTCGAGAGACCATCCGCGTCTGTGGGAAGAGCAACTGCACGGGCGTTGGCTCGCGCTGATAGGCTTCAAGCAACGCCTGCAGGCGGCCGGCGCGCAGGTCGTCGGCGACATACCAAGAGGGCGCGCGTGTGATGCCGAGGCCGGCGCGCGCGCCCGCCACCATGGGCGTTCAGAATGCGATCGGCCGTCTCGCGATTTCCCACCTCGCCGCAACAACGGTGATGACGGTGAATGTCGCGCAGGCGACGATCGACGCGCTCGACATCTGGCTTGGCGCGGCGCCCGATCATGGAAGGGCCTCCAGGGCAAGGTTGTGGCGTATGGCCCCGGCCATCGGCAGCTTCACCGTCGGCGCTTTCGCTGGCGCTTTTGGCTTCGCTCTCTATGGCTTCGCCTGCGTTGCTGTACCGATCTTTGTGCTTCTGGCTCTCTTTGCACTGCTCGGCCAGCAGAAAGCGACCGCGTAACTCATAGAATTTGATGGGGCGGCGGCCGCCAGAAAAGCGTTTCGACGAGGGCGTATTTTGACGGCGGGCGAGCAGCGCGTGCCAAGCACGATTTCTTCCGTTCCAAGCGGAGAGCGGCAGTCGTTTTGGCTTTCTGCAGCGCAAGCTCAAGCGCATCCTGGACTCAAGCGCCTTCGCCTTCGGCTTCGAGGACCTGCGGCGCTCGCGCCGATCGTCTGCTTCTAGCCCCGCCCAGAACCTCAGGAAGCTCGCAAAGCTGATCCCAGATCTGAGCCCACGCCGGCTTGAAACCTCGCCGCCTTCGCTCGGCGGTCAAACGAACGACGCTTCGGCTCGAAAGCGCGGACGAACACCGACTTCTCCAACGGTGTCGGTCATTGCCGGCCGGCCGCTCGCAGCCGCTTGGCGCCGCCGTCCGACGTCGGCCATGGCATGACGCCATCCGCAGATGATCACAGCGCACGCACCGCCCCCGCCAGCGGCCACGGCCGGACCAAGATCGACTTTTCGTCTCCTTCCCTGCCTTGACGATCGTCAAGGTTTCCGGTCTGCGCCAGGCGTCTGATCACGACGTAGACACGGCTCGACGCCAGACTCGATTTGGCCTGGGTCGCGCAACGTTATTCGGATGGAGGCGGGCATGGCCACCAAGGTGATCGGCATTGATCTCGGCACAACCAATTCCTGCGTGGCCGTGATGGAAGGCAAGCAGGCGAAAGTGATCGAGAATGCAGAAGGGTCTCGGACGACGCCGTCCATGGTCGCCTTTGGCAAGGACGGCGAAGTCCTTGTCGGCCAGCCGGCCAAGCGCCAGGCCGTCACCAATCCGGAGAACACCATCTTCGCCATCAAACGACTGATCGGACGTCGGTTTGACGACCCGATCGTCGAGAAGGACAAGGGACTAGTGTCCTACAAGATCGTGCCCGGCGACAATGGGGACGCCTGGGTCGAGGCGAACGGCAAGAAATATTCGCCCTCGCAGGTCTCCGCTTACATCCTGCAGAAGATGAAGGAGACGGCTGAACAGTATCTCGGGGAGACCGTCACGCAGGCCGTCATCACGGTCCCGGCCTATTTCAACGATTCCCAGCGCCAGGCGACCAAGGACGCGGGCCGGATCGCCGGCCTCGAGGTCCTGCGCATCATCAACGAGCCGACCGCGGCCGCGCTCGCTTACGGGTTGGACAAGAAAGGGCAAGGCACGATCGCCGTCTACGATCTCGGCGGCGGCACCTTCGACATCTCGGTCCTCGACATCGGCGACGGCGTGTTCGAGGTGAAGTCGACCAACGGCGACACTTTCCTCGGCGGCGAAGACTTCGACAAGCGGATCATCGATTTCCTCGCGGACGAGTTCCGCAAGCAGCAGGGCATCGACCTGCGCAACGACCGTCTGGCCCTCCAACGGCTGCGCGAAGCGGCCGAGAGAGCGAAGATCGAGCTGTCCTCGACCTTTGAAACCAGCATCAATCTGCCCTTCATCAGCGCGGACCAGACCGGCCCCAAGCATCTCGACATCAGGCTGACCCGCTCGAAGCTTGAAGTTCTCGTGGAAGATCTGGTGCAGAGGACGATCGCCCCCTGCATGGCGGCGCTCAAGGATGCGGCGCTCGACGCGGGCAAGATCGGCGAGGTCGTTCTGGTCGGCGGCATGACGCGCATGCCGAAGGTCCAGGAGGTGGTGAAGCAGTTCTTCGGCAAGGAGCCTCACAAGGGCGTCAACCCCGACGAGGTCGTCGCCATCGGCGCCGCGATCCAGGCCGGCGTGTTGCAGGGCGATGTCAAGGACGTCCTGCTGCTCGACGTCACTCCGCTCTCGCTCGGCATCGAGACGCTCGGCGGCGTGTTCACCCGGCTGATCGAGCGCAACACCACCATTCCCGCCAAGAAGAGCCAGACCTTCTCGACGGCCGAAGACAATCAGCAGGCGGTGACCATCCGCGTGTTCCAGGGCGAACGCGAGATGGCCGCCGACAACAAGCTGCTCGGCCAGTTCGACCTCGTCGGCATACCGCCCGCGCCGCGCGGCGCGCCGCAGATCGAGGTGACGTTTGACATCGACGCCAACGGCATCGTCAACGTCTCGGCCAAGGACAAAGGCACGGGCAAGGAGCAGCAGATCCGCATCCAGGCCTCGGGCGGCCTGTCGGACGCCGACATCGAGAAGATGGTGAAGGACGCCGAGGCCAACGCCGAAGCGGACAAGAAACGCCGCGCCTTGGCGGAAGCCCGCAACCAGGCGGAAAGTCTCGTTCACTCGACCGAGAAGTCGCTCGCCGAACATGGCGGCAAGCTCCAGTCGGCGGACAAGACCGCGATCGAGACCGCGTTGGCCGAGCTCAAAGCGGCGGTGGCCGGCGAGGATGTGTCTCTGATCGAAACCAAGAGCCAAGCCCTGTCGCAAGCGTCGACCAAGATCGATCAGGCCGCGAACAGCGCCGCCGACGCGCAAGGCGATGGCGAAGCCGGGTCAGCGGGGGGGCCCGAAGAAGACGATGTGGTCGACGCCGAGTTCGAGGAGGTCGACGAGCAGAAGCGGGCGAAGCGGTGACGGCGACGACCGGCTCCGACCGGCGAAGCGGGGAGATGGCTCAATGAATGAAACCACGAACGCGGCCGGCGCAGCCGGCCCCGATCGCGAGCCGCTGCAGGGCGAGCCCGCGCCGGACACATCCATGGCCAAACTTGCCGAGGAACTGGCGACGACCAAGGATCGCCTGCTTCGCTCCCTCGCCGAGCAGGAGAATGCGCGCGAACTGGCGCGACGGCAGCGCGAGGATGCGGTCCGCTATGCGGCGTCCGCCTTCGCCCGCGATCTTCTGGCGACGGCGGACAATCTTGAGCGCGCCATCGCCAGCGCGCCGGAGGACCTGCGATCGGAGCCCGCCGTCGCCCCATTGATCGCCGGCGTCGAGGCGACGCGCCGCGCTCTGCTCGACGCCTTCGCAAAGCACGGCCTTCATCGGCTCGATCCGATCGGCGAGCCGTTCGACCCCCACCGGCATCAGGCGAGCTTCGAGGTGGCGGACTCACAGTACGAGCCTGGCGCGGTGGCGCAGGTCATCCAGCCCGGCTACATGCACCATGAGCGTCTGTTGCGCCCGGCGCTGGTCGGCGTCAGCAAGCACGCTGCGCCGCCGAGCGCGCCCCGCGAGACGTAGACGCGTCAGCTGTTCTCGCCTGCGCCATCATCCCGAGCGCGCACTAGCCAGTAGACCACGCCCAGCGCGAGAGCCGCGGCCGCCAAGGCGATGACGTGCGGCGCATCGGTCTCAGCGAGATCGAGAATGATGAACTTTCGGCAGATCGCGAGCAGCGCTATCAAAACCACCGCGCTGATTTGAAATAGGTCGCCGCCGGGCTCCGCCGCCACCAGCAGCGACTTCTTGAACTCAAGCGCGATGATGACGGTGAAAATCATGCCGAACACGGCTTGAAAGACGGAGTAGTCGGCGGGATCCACTCCGCCGGAGAGGACCAGGCCGAATAGGACTTTCAAGCTCAGCGTCCATACCGCCGCGATGACGACGATGGAAATAAGGGCGGTGAGCGCGAGGATGACGACATACTCGAAGCGCTTATAGATCGTGAGGGGTATAAACGCTGCTCGAACGGCCCTGAGTTCGTCCTTGATCGCCACTGCGACCTCCCGTTGCTCGATCGGCGTTCTTGATTTCTTTTACATGGTGGTACGAGATCGGCGGGCCGGCGGCAGCGTGCAATCAGCCCTGCGCCGGCCAAGAGGATGCGTCGCGGCGTCCGACCAGATGCGCTGGCGCACCGGGAGATCCTGCACGGCGACGGCCGTGCTCAGGCCTCGCAGCGCTTGGCGGAGGCCATGGATCTGATCAATCAGGTCGAGGATGACGGCGACGCCGTCTTGATTGACGCCCATGGGACCCGCGAGATCGCGGATCAGCTCCGCCCTCGCTACGTCCACCTCGGAGAATGCGATGACGCCGTCGCCGTCTGGCGCATGTATCCAGCCTGCCTCTATCCAGCGCTGCAGCGACCGACGCCCTACGCTGACTCTGCGGCACATTTCGGCGCGGTCGATCGTCATGCTTGCAACCCTTCGCGAGGATCATGGGTCTTGCCCGCCTTCCAGCGCTTGGCGAAAGCCTCGAGCTCGGGGTCGATCTTCGCCGGCAGCACGATCTTCAATGTCACGTACTCGTCGCCGCGTTTGTCGCCGCGTCCCGGCGCGCCCTTGCCCTTCAGGCGCAGCACTTTCCCGGTGTTGGACCCTTTGGGAATGGACAGGGTGACGGGTCCCGACGGCGTCGGCGCGACGACCTTCCCGCCGAGCACCGCTTCGGGGAGAGAGATCGGCAGATCGAGGGTGATGTTCAGGCCGTCGCGGCGGAAGAAGGGATGGGGCCGTACGGCGATCTCGATCAGCGCGTCGCCCGCTTCGCCGCCCTCCGCTCCGGGATCTCCCTTGCCGGCGAGCCGGAGCACCTGACCGTCGTGGGCGCCGGGCGGAATGACCACATCGAGAGAGGTCCCCTCGGGCAGGACGATGCGCCGCGTGGCCCCGTTCACCGCGTCCAGGAAATCGACCTCGAGGCGAAAGCGCCGATCAGCGCCCCGCATGCGGAAGCCGCGCCGACCGCTGCGCGAGAAGAACGAGGAGATGATGTCATCGGCGTCGTCAAAATCGTGGAAGCCGGATGTCTGGCTGTATCCGTCGGACGCGCCGCCGGCTTCGGCGAAGTCCCGATAGTAGCGGCGCTGAGGCTGCTCGGCGCCGGAGGCGTCGATCTCGCCGCGATCGAAGCGCGCGCGTTTGTCCTCGTCGCCCAGAACGTCATAAGCCGCCGACACGTCCTGGAACTTGCTCTGCGCCTGCCGGTCCCCAGGATTGAGATCCGGGTGCAGTTTCTTGGCGAGATTGCGAAAGGCCGACTGGATGTCCTTCTGCGAGGCGTCTCTTGAGACGCCCAGCACTTCGTAGGGATCGGTCGCGGCCATCGCATCTGGTCTCCCCATGCGTTGATGGAGCACGATAATTCGTCTCGCCGATGAGCGAATTGACGATCGTCAACGAGGCCGGGAACCGCCTTCTGCACTCTTGCCGCCTTCCCCCGCTCTCAGCCAATGGGGAGCGGAAGCGCGCCGGAGCGACGTCCTGAGCGCCAGATCGGGCAGGACCAACCGGACTCCGGGCGCGGCCAAACGCGCACGGGTGCAAACCCATCGAACACAACGGCGCGACCATGCGCTCTAGGGCTCTGTCCCTCCCTGACTTGATGCGGCGTCACGCCCCGGATCCAAGCTCGCAGCCGACGAGCTGCGAAAGCTGACGACCGTCAAGGCGGCCCATGGACTTCCAAGCCAGCCTTCGGCCACGCAGCGCACGACAGGCGCCTGCGGTTCCTCAGCCGATCCAGAGCACGGGAGAGCGAGATGAAATCCGACGGCGACATCAAACGCGACGTGGAAGCCGAACTCAAATGGGACGCCGATATCGACGCGACCGACATTGCGGTCGCGGTCAAGGGCGGCGTCGTCACCCTGACCGGCTTCGTTCGGAGCTATACGCAGAAGTGGCAGGCCGAACGCGACGTGAAGCACGTCGGCGGCGTGCTGGGCGTGGCCAACGACATCGAGGTGCGCTTGCCAAGCGGCAGCGAGCGGCCAGACCCGGAGCTCGCGCGCGACGCGGTGACTGCGCTCAAGAACGAGCTGCCCTTCTCGCATGAGAACATCAAGGTGGTGGTGAAGAACGGCTGGGTCACGCTCGAAGGCAATGCGGAATGGAACTACCAGCGCACGCGCGCGGAAGAGGCCGTGCGGCGCGTTCGCGGCATCAAGGGCGTCATCAACACGATCGTCCTCAAGCCGCGCGTCACCCCCACCGAGATCAAGGCCAAGATCGAGGACGCCTTTCGCCGCAGCGCGGAGATCGACGCCAACCAGATCACTGTTGAAGCTCACGGGGGCGAGGTGATCCTCAAGGGCGCCGTCAGATCATGGGCCGAGCGGCAGGAAGCCGAACGCGCCGCCTGGCGCGCGCCCGGCGTCACCAAGGTCGAGAACCGGATCACGATCCGCCTCTGACGTTGAGGCGGCGCTGGTCTGAAGCGGCCCGGCGGACCCGTCGGGCCGAACGTCCGACCCGCTGACGCCGTCGGCGCCCAGTTCGGGAACCGCGTCCCGCCATGCACGACGCCCTGTTGACCCAGAGCCTGCTGTTGGTCCTCGCTTCGGCTCTCGCTGTCGGCGTGTTCGCAGCGTGGGGGATGCCGGCGGTCATGGGCTATCTGGTCGCCGGCGTGGCGATCGGTCCGTACGGTCTGGACATGATCGCGGCGGGCGAGGAGACGCGCTTCCTGGCCGAGCTCGGCCTCGTCTTCCTGATGTTTATGGTGGGGCTGGAGTTCTCGCCGTCGACTCTGCTCGCGGCGCGGTACGACGTGCTGCTCGCCGGCGGCCTGCAGGTTGGCGCGACGATGGCGGCGGTGGCGGGGCCGTTATGGCTGCTCGGGCTCGATCCACGGCTTTGCGTGCTGCTCGGCGGCGCCGTCGCGATGTCGTCCACCGCGATCGCCGGCAAGCAACTCGCCGAACAGGGCGAACTCGGCACGCAGCATGGCAGGCGCGCCATCAGCATCTTGCTGTTCCAGGATCTCGCGACCATCCCCCTGCTCGTGCTGCTCGACAGCTGGGCGCGGCAAGACTCCGTCACGCCGCTCGGCCTCGCGGGGCGTCTTGGGCTGGCGGCCCTCGCGCTCGCCGCCGCGGCGGTGATCTCGCGCCCGGTGGTGCGCGCGCTGTTCGCCGGGGTGGTGAAGTCCCGCTCCAACGACCTGTTCCTGCTCGCCGCCCTCCTCGTGGCGCTGGGCGCCGCCTATCTGGTTCATCTCGCCGGCCTCGCGCTGCCGGTCGGCGCCTTCATCGCAGGAATGGTGATCGGCGAGAGCGATTTCCGCCATCGGGTGGACGACGACATCCGGCCGTTCCGCGATGTGCTGGTCGGCCTGTTCTTCGTCACCATCGGCATGTCGCTCGATCCCAGACTGATCCTTGAGCATCCGGCGACCATCCTCGCCTGGATGGCCGTGTTCCTTGTGGGAAAGCCGATCGTCATCCTCGGCGTGTGCCTGCTGCTCGGCCGCTCGTTCGCGACCTCGGTTCGGATCGCGCTCATCCTCGGTCATGGCGGGGAATTCGGCCTGCTCCTGCTGACGCTCGCCATGACGACCGGGCTGATGCCTCCGGCGATCGGCCAGCCCGTGCTGATCGCTCTGGCGCTGACCATGGGCCTCGCGCCGCTGATCATTCAGCGTAACGCCATATTCGGACGGCTTTTCGACCGCCGGCGGAGGCGAATGACAGCCGATGAAGCGGCGATCCGCGAGGCGACCGGAGGGCTGGACGGCCATATTGTGTTGTGCGGCTGCGGCCGCGTCGGTCGGCTGGTGGCGACGGCTCTTGAAGCCGCCAAGCTGCCGCACCTCCTCATCGAGGCCGACCATGCGCGCTTCAAGGAAGCCCAGCGCCTGGGCCACAAGGTGGTTCACGGCGACGCCGGCCACCACCGGATCCTCGCGGCGGCGGGCATCGCGAACGTCAAGCTGGTGATCATCACCTTCGACCACCGGCCGGTCGTCGAGCGCATCCTGGCCTTTGCACGCGGGCGGAACCCATCGATCGCCTGCATCGTCAGCACGAACGACGATCGCGACATGGCCGATTTCGTCCAGGCTGGCGCAAGCGTTGTCTTCCCGGAAAATCTGGCGGCCGGCCTCGGCCTCGCCGACCAAGCCCTATTGGTCTCCGGGCTCACCCAGGAAGAGGCCGGGCGCCTTGTCACCGCGCTGCGCGCCGAGCTCAGTCCCGAATTGCGCGACCGTGTCGGCATCTGAACGCAACGTCGGCGCGAGCGCGAGAGGGGGAATTGACGACCGTCAAGGTTGCGCGCCCAACCTCCGGGTACGGTGAAGCGAGAACAGTACTCAGGCGCAAGCGGACCTCGGAGGCGCAGTAATGATTAAGATCCAGTCCGTCAGCCCCCGTGTGGAGGCCATGAACGCCGTGCTGGCCGACAACTGGTGGGCGGTCGCGCTGCGCGGCCTCTTCGCCGTGCTGTTCGGCGTCGCCGCCTTCGCCATGCCCGGCGCGGCGTTGTTGGCTCTCGTGCTCGTCTTCGCCGCCTATAGTCTGGTCGACGGGGTCCTCAACATCGTGCTTGCGGCGCGCGGCGCACGAAAGGGCGAGCGTTGGGGGCTGCTTCTCCTCAACGGACTGTTCGGAGTGGTCGTCGGCGTCCTGACGGCGTTCTTGCCGGGCGTCACTGTGGTCGCCTTCGTCTTCATGATTGGGGCGTGGGCGCTGGTCTCCGGCGGGCTCATGCTTGGGACCGCGCTCAGCGTCAAGATAAGCCATGGACGGTGGATATTGGTGGTCGGCGGCGTCGCGTCGCTGATCTACGGCGTGCTGCTGTTCGCCGCGCCGCTGATCGGCGCGCTGGTGCTCACCTGGTGGTTGGCGGCCTATTCGCTGGTGCTGGGCGTGATCCTGATCGCCTTGGCCTTTCAGCTCCGGAAGCATCGCGGCGAACACGAGCCAGGACAATTGGCGGCGTCCGCCTGACCCCCAGGGAGGCAAACCATGACAGAAATCCTTGCGAAGGGCGCTCAGGCCCCCGACTTCACCCTTCACGTCACTCCCGACCAGACGCTCTCGCTCAGCGAATTTTCCGGTCGTCGGGTGGTGCTGGCCTTCTACCCGGCGGACTGGAGTCCGGTCTGCGGCGACCAGATGTCCCTCTACAACCACATCCTCCCGGAGTTTCGCCGCTACGGCGCGGAGCTGCTCGGCATCTCGGTCGACGGCGCCTGGTGCCATCAGGCGTTCGCCCGCGACCGCAAGCTGCACTTCGCGCTGCTGTCGGACTTCGAGCCAAAGGGCGCGGTCGCGAAAAGCTACTCCGCTTATCGGGAGACGGAGGGGGTGGCGGAGCGGGCGCTGTTTGTCATTGACGAGAAAGGCATAATCGCCTGGAGCTACCGCTCTCCGATCGCGGTGAATCCGGGCGCCGACGGCATTTTGGATGCGCTTGAAGGGCTGCCAGCAACGGAGAACAAAGATGGCGACGCTCAGGGTTCCCGTAACATCGCATGACCACATCCGAGGCAGCCAGGAGGCGCTCGTGACGCTGGTCGAGTACGGCGATTATGAATGCCCTTACTGCGGAGCGGCGCAGCCTGTCATCGAACGGGTCCAGGCGCGCTTCAGCCGCGAACTTCGCCTGGTCTTCCGGCACTTCCCTCTGGTCGAGGTGCATCCGCATTCGGGCCCGGCGGCGGAGACGGCGGAGTTCGCCGGCGGCAACGGCCTGTTCTGGTCGATGCACGACGCGCTGTTCGCCAATCAGCGCCGGTTGAGCGTGCCGTTGATGATCGCGCTGGCCTCCAGCCTGAACCTTTCGACTGTTGCGCTGCGCGACGCTCTCGCCTCCGGCCTCTACGCCGGAAAGGTCCGGGCTGACTTCGCTGGCGGCGTGCGCAGCGGCGTCAATGGCACGCCTACCTTCTTCATCAATGGCGCGCGTTACGACAGCCCCAACGGGGTGTTTGGACTTGGCGAGGCCATCGATCGGCTCCTCCTGGCGACGACGCGTTAGCTCTTTTCAAGGAACTGACGGTCGTCAACGCAACTCGCCCCACCAACAGTCACCGTGGCTCCTCATGCAAACACTTAGATAAAATGAGGATACCATGTCATTCGCCACACGATCGCACCACGTCGGCAAATCTAGCGACGACATATCTACGTCCAATCACATCTTAAGTCGGCGCGCCGCCTCGGCTTGCGTCCTGTCGGCCGCGGCCCTGATCTGTTCGGGGGCCGCCGACGCCGTTCAGGCGCAGGTTGTTCGCCTCGTCGTTGTCGACATAAAAGCTGTCGCGCAAGGCTATCAGGTATCCAAGCTCATCGGCGCGAACGTCGAGAACGACAAGAAGGAAAAGATCGGGTCGCTGGACGATCTGATCATTACGAAAGACCGGGATCTGTTCGCCATTCTCCAGGTGGGCGGCTTCTTGGGATTGGGCGGCCACCTCGTCGCGGTTCCCTATACAAGCCTTAATATCAGCGATGACGGCGGCAGCATCACCCTCGGCGGCGGCTCGAAGGAAGCTCTCGGGAAGCTGCCGGAGTTCCAGTACAAGCAGTGACGTCCACCGTCGCGCCGGACGGCAGGCGCCGATCGTGACGCCCGGCGCGTATCGACGATCAGTGCAGACTGGACCTGTCGGCCCCCGACTGGACGACGAGGCTCCGGTGCAACAGGGCGAAGCCTTGCATGACGCCGAGATAGTCCTGGTTTCGAGCGGCGAATTGATGCGCCATCTGCATCAGTTCGGGATTGGTCTTCTCGAGACTATCCATGGAGCGGAACGTGAACGCCTCGGCGCCATGCTCGTCGATCTCCCGGACGATCTTCTCCCGCGTTTCCGGGGCGACGCGCGGGAGCGGACTCATCGTCGGATGTCCCAGCGCGACGACGGCTTCGAAGGCGAGCGCCCTGTAGAACATGCCGAAGCCGACCATCACCTTCGGCGCCTCGCCGACATCGTCGGCGCATTTCTGCGCCATCTGCAAAAGCTCCGGATTGTCGCGCCGCATGCCCTCGACAATCTCCGCCATACAGGCTTCAGGGCCGAGATCGTCGAACTCCCGGGCGATCCGCTCGCGCGTCAGTTCCGACACATGGGGAAGAAAACTCATCAGCAACGTTTTCCTTTCGGATGAAGCTTGCTCGCTCCCATATGTGGCCAAGCTTGCCGAAAGCAAAGCTGCTCTGTCGAACGCGCGACGTTGGCCATTTTGGTCAGGCGATCCAGTAAATTGACGGCGGTCGCCGGATCTGAAAGCTCGGACCACACTTCTGCGATCCGTAAACGCCCTGGCGCGACCGGCTGGTGTCACAAACCCGATCCCGCGCTGGATCGCAGCCTCAACGGCCAAGGTATGATCAACAAATACCGGATCATCCGGCCGGACGGAACGGTGCGTTGGAAGACCGCGTTTTCTCCTGCCTGGGGCCTCGCTGGCAGTTCAGTTCGCCGTCGGGTTCGCCGGGACGGACCCACTTCATCTCGTGCGGCAGGCCGGCGCCGCGTTGCACCGATCCAAGGCGAAGCCCGATCACCCGCCCCTTGCCTTCGCGGCTGAGGATGAGCG
>NZ_JAFV01000002.1 GCF_000526315.1 Methylopila sp. 73B
ATGGCCAAGGAAAAGTTCGCGCGGACGAAGCCGCATTGCAACATTGGGACGATTGGTCATGTTGACCATGGCAAGACGTCTCTGACGGCGGCGATCACGAAGGTTCTTGCTGAGACGGGCGGCGCGACGTTTACGGCGTACGACCAGATCGACAAGGCGCCGGAAGAGAAGGCGCGCGGCATCACGATCTCGACGGCGCACGTGGAGTACGAGACGGCGAACCGGCATTACGCGCACGTCGACTGCCCCGGCCACGCCGACTACGTGAAGAACATGATCACGGGCGCGGCGCAGATGGACGGCGCGATCCTGGTGGTTTCAGCGGCGGACGGCCCGATGCCGCAGACCCGCGAGCACATCCTGCTGGCGCGCCAGGTCGGCGTTCCGGCGCTGGTGGTGTTCCTGAACAAGTGCGACCTGGTGGACGACGAGGAGCTTCTGGAGCTGGTCGAGCTCGAGGTGCGCGAGCTTCTGTCGAAGTACGACTTCCCGGGCGACGACATTCCGATCATCAAGGGCTCGGCGGTCGTTGCGCTGCAGGGCGGCGACCCGAAGCTCGGCCATGACGCTGTGCTCGAGCTGATGAAGGCGGTGGACGCCTACATCCCGCAGCCGGAGCGGCCGATCGACCAGCCGTTCCTGATGCCGGTCGAGGACGTGTTCTCGATCTCGGGGCGCGGCACGGTTGTGACCGGCCGCGTTGAGCGCGGGATCGTGAAGGTCGGCGAGGAAGTCGAGATCGTCGGCATCAAGGCGACGGTGAAGACGACGGTGACGGGCGTCGAGATGTTCCGCAAGCTTCTGGACCAGGGCCAGGCGGGCGACAACATCGGGGCGCTGCTGCGCGGCACGAAGCGCGAGGACGTGGAGCGCGGGCAGGTCCTGTGCAAGCCGGGCTCTGTGAAGCCGCACACGAAGTTCAAGGCTGAGGCTTACATCCTCACCAAGGAGGAGGGCGGTCGTCACACGCCGTTCTTCACGAACTACCGTCCGCAGTTCTACTTCCGGACGACGGACGTGACAGGCGTGGTGCACCTCCCCGAGGGCACCGAGATGGTGATGCCGGGCGACAACATCGCGATGGAGGTGCACCTGATCGTGCCGATCGCGATGGAGGAGAAGCTGCGCTTCGCCATCCGCGAAGGCGGACGCACCGTCGGCGCAGGCGTCGTCGCTTCCATCATCGAGTGAT